>CALKGV010000036.1 GCA_938091805.1 uncultured archaeon
GACCATTCGCCGCTAGTAAGGACAGTATCTTCGCCTACTACAGCTTCTACGACACTATTGGTTGAGATGCTACCCACATAGAATGTTGCCTTTCCATCTCCATACTCATCTACATTTATCGTGCCAACTTCTTCGCCGTCAAGATAAACCTCTACTTCGCTATTAGCTAATGTCTCGCATCCCTCAATTTCAGCTTCCAATTGATATTTTCCGTCATCTGTAGGATTTACGTTGAAGATGGCTTTTCCACAAATTGTCTCAGAATTGTCCTCTTCATCTATGAGAAGGAGAGAAGCTACATAGTATGTGTATTTTGGCCCTTCCCCTTTCCCGGCGCCGCGAGCGCTGGTGTTACTGGTAATGCTGCTACTAGTGGCAGCACTACTGCCAGTAGCACGTCGGATCTCTTCCGCCTGATCCAGTCGGGAAGATGCACGGTCCTGATGGATGAGGGTGAAAGCCTATCAAGCGTTGAGAGGAGGCAGGATCTGAGGCGTCTGCTTCTTGCTGGATACAAGCGCGCTGCGAAGGTTTGGAGGACACAAACAGATTCTGGGGCATAAGAAGGTTGACACCACAACTCTGTATGTTCAGCTTGAGGAGGCTCTCTTCAGCAAGCCATCGGGTGAGCTCCATTCAGCCGTTGCTAAGACTGTTGAGGAGGCTAGGAGGCTCATTGAGGTCGGCTTCGAGTATGTCTGCACATTCGGCGATGCGATGCTCTTCAGGAAGCGAAAGTAAATATAAATGGGAGAAAGCATATATAATTAGCAAAATTAGATATGCCTAGTGATTAGCCTTAGGGGGGATTAAACGATGAAGAGACGTTTAATGGACATTTTGGCTTGCCCAATAGATAAGTATTATCCTCTGGAGCTCCATGTGTTCGAGGAAAGGGATGAAATAGTGGAGGGAATTATTATTTGCCCAAAATGCCTGCGTTGGTACCCAATAAGGGATGAAATCCCGGAAATGCTACCGGATGAACTTAGGGAAAAAAAGGATGAATTATCATTCCTTAGGAAATGGAAGGATAAGATACCCGAGAAAATACTTCTAGAGGGAAAACCCTTTAACTTGAAGGGTGAAATTTAGACCGAAAGGTTTACCTTCACTTACTTTTCTTAAAGAACAGCATTCCATCCTTCTCGCAAATGTATTCGAAGCCGATTTCCAAGAGGCTCTTGATTTCCTCTGGCTTAGTTGCCATTCTAACTAGATTGGTAGAGCATGGTTGCTTTCCAATGTCTGAAGGTGTGAAAGGTTATTTTTAGCAGCCCAGGATTCTTCAGCTTTTCAGCAGCCCTCTTCCTTTGAAGGCGGAAAATTTTCTTCTTCCCTGAGCGCATGC
Organism: uncultured archaeon; assembly: GCA_938091805.1. Taxonomy (GTDB): domain Archaea; phylum Thermoproteota; class Bathyarchaeia; order Bathyarchaeales; family DTEX01; genus DTEX01. Next base: position 1,352 of record CALKGV010000036.1, read on the forward strand.
TTGCTCCAAATGCTCACTCGTTTTTCCTAGGTAAAGCATTCAACATATCTATGGGCTTTTGGCTAACTTTGAAGATTCCAGGCTCGCTTCCCTTTTCTGGAAGCTGCATCAATATAGTAATTTTTCGCTTGTCCCTCAGCGAATAGTTGATGCCCCCTCTAGATTTTTCATACTAGTAGAACTGGGCAAATATCGCTGTAAACTTTAATTCTGCATTCATTTTCATCCCCGTTCTTGCGGGTCTTTCACCTCTTTGCTCCGATAATGATGCCCGTTACCGTCCCCACCAGGCCGGTTACGGCTCCGAAAACCTCGCTATTCCAGCAGCCTAGGAAAACTAGGTGCGCTATTTCTAAGGCTGTCAACGCTAGTACTGCGATCAGGCTGAACTTGAAAAGCAGGACTAGGCATTCGCTTGGCGGGGTCTCCTCAACACGCAGCTTCCTACTTGAACCGTCTACCCTAGTAACCTGCTTCGTCAGCAAACACCTTATCCAATCAACCATCCTACGATGTCCACCTCACGTATTTTCTTATCCGCGCCCTGCGAACCAGCGCCTTAACTTCACCCATTATCTTCTCAATGTCCTCTCGCGCATGATGAGCCACTTCAGAGGCGAATACATTGGCAGAGATGAACTCTCGCAGGGGCAGCGGAAGCTAAACCAGTACCTGCATAAGATACTTAGGCTCTCAGAAGCATACAACCTGGCAGTTGTCATAACAAATCATGGACAGTGTTGTCAATGATTGAAAAGTCCTCAATGGAAAAGCCTCGGTGGCTGCAAAACTAACATGCATGAAAAGCAGCTGAATTCCTAAACAGCGCGCTTGCTGAGAATGGCTGCAAAACTAACATGCATGAGGCTCCTGGAAGCCGGCGCTGAAGGAATGACCCTGAAAGAAATAGCCCAGGAGATGGAGGCAGAAGGCGTAACGCCGCAGATAGTGAAAGCCGCACTAAGCATACTAATGAAGAACGAAGCCGCTGCAGAAGTTAAACGAGGAAAATACGCCCCCACATCATCCGTTAAACGCAAGCCCGGCGGATCATACGAGATACTCGTAGAGAAAATCTGCCCAGGCTCAGCGGTGGTAACAGTAAACGACAAATGGAGAGCAAGGCTGGAGCCGCAAGACTACAACGGGCCGAGAAACCTAATAAAAAAGAACAGCAGATTCATAGCCATAGCAGAACTATATAAAATGAACGGAACACTACACATAAAAATAAAAGACGTTATACAGAAACTCTGAAACCTCAAAACATAAGACAAGTCCACAGACAAAAACATAAAAAGAGAGAGGGGTTTGCGGGAGAAGTCTCCACAAGCTACTTTAATCCGTGCTTTTTATGCATTTCCGAAATCTCATCCGCAAGCCTGCCTAAGGCTCTAAACGCATCCTCCCTTGGATAACCCTTGACGATAACCGGCTCGAGAAACTCAACCTTTAGAGGTGAGAGCATTTGGGCTATTTGCTGCGTCACCGTTGTTCCCCAACCGTAGGAGCCTATGACTGATGCAAACATGACTTTAGGTCTCAGCGCACTTAAAAGATGGGTGACGTAAAGGATGCTTGGATGAGGCCCGCCTAGAACTGTTGGTGCGCCTATGACAACGGTGGCTGCATTAACCAGAGCCATAGCCAGCTTCCCAACATCCGTCCTGGAAAGGTTAAATTGCTGAACCTTCACGCCCCTCTCCGCAAGCGCTGAAGCAAAATAATCAACAATCGCTTTGGTGCTTCCATGCATTGATACATAGGGTAGGACAACTAGGTTCCGAGGCGGGCTGAAAACCCAGTCTCTATAGGCTTCAAGTATGAAGCTAGGCTTATGATACACTGGACCATGACTCGGCGCAATCATGTCGATCCTCAATCCCTTCAATTTTTCCAAGTTCCTCTGAATTATGTTTCTGAAGGGCATCATTATCTCAGCGTAGTATCTTTTAGCAGCCTCATACACTGCCGCCTCATCGACAGCATATAGGTCTGAGGTTGCAAAGTGGGAGCCGAAGAGGTCGCATGGGAAGAGCACAGCATCCTCCCGCAGGTAAGTTAGCATTGTTTCAGGCCAATGGACCCATGGGAAATGGATGAACTCAAGCGTCTTATCGCCCAAAGAGATTTTTTCTCCATCTTCAACAGGCTGCACTTTATCTAAAGGGATCATAAGTAAATCCGCAAGCATATCTCTGCATCTAGGTGTAGCGATAACTTTTGCATCCGGATATAAATCCAATATCGCTGGAAGGCTTCCTGAATGATCCTGCTCGGCGTGATTGGCAACGATATAGTCTATGCGCTTAACACCTAAATCCTTCAGATTTTTCACTAAAATATTAGTCATCGTCGGATCAACAGTGTCTATTAGCGCAGTCTTCTCACTTCCAATAACCAGATAGGCATTATAGCTTGTTCCATCTGGAAGCGGGATCAGCTCGTCGAAGAGCCTTCTATCCCAATCAACCGCGCCAACCCAGTAGATTCCATCCTTTAAAGCGCGCTTCATGCTATTTGACCACCACCCTAAACATGTTTTTCGGGGCTCCGCAAACTGGGCAAACCCAATTGTCCGGTAAATCCTTGAAGTCTATTCCAGCTGGAATTTTCTGGGTTTCATCGCCAAACTCTGGGTCATAAATGTATCCGCAAACTTTACAAACCCATTTATCCATAAATTTCAACTCGAAGAATAATTTCAAGGACAAGTTTATCTTAAATGTTTTGTGGCTGAAGATCTTGCGGAAAATCGAAATAACAACTATGGCCGATCTGCCTGAGAAGATTGAAAGCATAAGGGTTAGCCTAGAGAGGATTTACGGTGCGAAGTTAAACGTTGAATTCAGCGCTCTACCGGTCAGGTCGCTTTGTCCAACCGAGGAATTTTTAGAGAAGGATAAGCTTGCCCTGATACTAATGAAGATTTTAAATGAAGAATACAGGGTTCCAATAATAACTGTGAGAAAGGGCGGAAGCTACTACATTCTGGATGGGCATCATAGGTCATATATACTGCTGAAGATGATGGAGGAGAAAACCGAATCCTACATAGTGCGTTTCCCAGAGGAGGTGAGCTATAGGGCTCCGCCAAAACGCCCACTTGAGGATCTGCCCATACTTGATATTGCTCCAATCGACGATTCAATCCTTAAGGCTTGGAGTCAAATAATCACGTTGCTAAAGTATTACGAGGCAATTTATGGGACGCCGTTTTACTTGAAGATTGAGAATGCTCCCATAAGCGACGTTGTTCCAACTCAGCCTCATGTGGGCGGCAAACAAGTTTCATCCATAAACAAGATTCTTGTTCCAATAGTATGCCTTAAGCATCATGGGAAATATTACATTCTAGATGGGCATGCAAGAGCCTTAAAAGCCAAGCAGATGGGCTTAAATCACATCAGATCTGTTATTTTAACCCCCATTATGGATGTTGAATATGGCATAATTAGAACAGTTAATGCGGTTGGGCTTAGAAGCCTTGACGATATAAGCATCGTGGAATGGAAATCTTAATGCTTATTTACATCAATATTTTTATTTGTAATGTAACCGACTCTTTTAGAGAGCTGGTTTTAATATGGGTGTTGACCTAGGCGATCTGGTTCCTAAAACGCCTACAGACCTAAGTAACCTCAGCGGTAAAATTGTAGCCATAGACGCCTATAATGCGCTCTATCAGTTTCTTGCAATAATCAGGCAGCCCGATGGAACCCCACTTATGGATCATGCTGGAAGAATCACAAGCCACTTAAGCGGCCTATTTTATAGGACATGCAACCTGCTTGAGATGGGAATAAAACCTGTATATGTCTTTGACGGAACCCCGCCGGCCCTTAAGGAGGCTGAAATAAAACGTAGGATGAAGGTTAAGGAGGAAGCCGTAAAAAAGTATGAGATAGCCCTTAAGGAGGGAAAAATTGAGGAGGCACGGATGTACGCGCAGATGACATCGCATTTAAAGGATTACATGGCTGATGACTCAAAGCGCCTACTAGCACTCATGGGTGTACCCTGGGTTCAAGCTCCCTCCGAGGGTGAGGCTCAGGCGGCGCATCTGGCAAAAAAGGGCGATGCAAACTTCTGCGCCAGCCAAGACTACGATAGCTTACTTTTCGGAGCGCCCCATCTGCTTAGAAATCTAACAATATCTGGAAGGAGAAAGCTCCCGAGAAAAGACGTTTACGTTGAAGTTGTCCCAGAGATAGTTGAGCTTAAACGTATTATTAAGGAACTTGATATAACGCATGAGCAGCTCATCGATATAGGCATACTTATCGGGACAGACTTCAATCCGGATGGAGTTAAGGGCGTAGGTCCTAAGAGCGCCCTGAAAATCATTAAAACATATGGCAGCCTGGAGGCAGCCTTACCCGCGCTGAAAAACGCAGAGTTCCCGGTTGATCCGGTTAAGATCAAGGAGATTTTCCTCCATCCGAACGTTACGGACTCCTATAAGCTTGTTTGGAGGGAGCCGGATGCTGAAGGTGTCGTAAATTTCCTTTGCGGTGAGAAAGATTTCTCTGAGGATCGCGTGCGCAAAGCACTTGAGAAAGCAATTGAGGGCATGAGGAGGGCTAGAGCTAAAAGGACTCTTGAGGCATGGTTCTAGAAAAAAATGTGGAGTGAACGGCACAGTTAAGTACTAGTTTGAAAAATTAATCAATCCAGCGCTTAAAATGCAGCGGGGGTCTTAAGGGAAGAGGATGGAGGCGCATGGATCTACGTGAAAATGAAAGAAAAGTTCTGCTTGCATTAAAGAAGGCTAATGGAAGGGCAAGCATAGATGAACTCGCTGAGTCAAGCGGCTTAGCGCATGTGGCAGTCATGCGGACAGCCCTATCCCTGGAAGCCAAGAAAATGGTGAAGATTCACGAAAGGAGCATCACAAGGATTTCACTAAATGAGGAGGGGAAGAAATATGCTGAAGATAAGTTGCCCGAGAGACGTTTAGCTGAAATCCTAATAAGCATGGGCGGTGAGGCGCCGATTAAATGCCTCCTAGAAGCGGCATCTATCGAGGGTGAGATGAGCGCCATAGCACTAGGATGGCTTGCACGCAAGGGATGGGCGAGAATAGACTCTAAGGAGCAGAAGGTTAGGCTCCTAAGGGAACCTGAGACAGGGGCGGATGAGAAGATTCTTACAATGCTTAATATGGCTGGAACATTAATCCTCGAGGATTTAAGCGGCGAACTGAGGGAGGCTTTTAAAATGCTTAAAGGGAGAAAGATAGTTGAGGCGCATGAGGAGACCATTAGGGATCTGGAGCTGACAGATGAGGGCTGGAGGCTGCTGGAGAGGGGCGTGGAGGTTATTGAGGAGGTAACCCAGCTAACGCCTGAGCTAATTATAACTGGGAAATGGCGTGAGAAGAAAATCCTAAAATACGATATTAAGGCTCCGGCGCCCAGAACATGGCCCGGTAAGAAGCACCCCTACCTGAGATTTCTAGATGAGATGGGTGAAAAGCTGATCGCCTTAGGCTTCAAAGAGATGAGGGGCCCAATAGTTGAAGTAAGCTTCTTCAACTGCGATGGGCTCTATATGCCTCAGGATCATCCGGCTAGGGAAATACACGACATGTATCTGATTAAGGAGCCTGAATACGGCGACCTAACGCCCTATAGAAGTTTTCTCAATCAAGTGAAGGAAACCCACGAGTGCGGATGGAAATCCGGCTCGAAAGGCTGGGGATACAAGTTTTCGCTCCTTATGGCTGCTAGATTAATGCTGCGAAGCCACACAACAGCGGTCAGCGTAAGAACCCTTATAAGCGACGAGCTGGAGATACCTGGAAAATACTTCGCCATAGCCAGATGCTACCGCCCTGAATTCGTTGACAGAACCCACCTAAGCGAGTTTAACCAGGTTGAGGGCATAGTTGTCGGCGAGGATTTGACTTTACGGGATCTTCTCGGAATACTTGAGCGTTTCGCCATTGATATGGCTGGCGCAGACAAAGTTAAGTTCAGGCCTGATTACTTCCCATTCACCGAACCCAGCGTTGAATTATCCGCTTACAAAAAGGGCTACGGCTGGATGGAGTTCGGAGGCTCCGGGATATTCCGCCCTGAAGTAACCCTGCCCCTTGGAATCAACGTTCCAGTCTTAGCCTGGGGCTTAGGTGTAGACCGCCTATTTATGATGAAGGCTGGGATCAGCGACATACGTTACTTATTCACTCAGGATTTAGGCTGGCTTAGGCGTAAGGGGATGATATAGTATGCCGACGATTGAAGTTGAACGCGAAGACCTAGAATTACTCTTAGGCTTACATCTACCAATAGATATAGAAGAACTAAACGAGGTTTTCTCCTTCATAAAGGGCGAGGTGAAATACGCCGACGAAAAGGAGATTCACATAGATATTAAAGACAGCAACCGCGCTGACATATGGGGCGTCGAGGGCATAGCTCGAGCCCTGCGGGGAATACTAGGCATAGAGAGGGGACTTAAACGATACAGGTTATCAGAAGAGCAAGGCATTAATGTGCTGGTTGATCAGCGCCTGAGGAATATACGCCCATACATTGCATGCGCAGTTGTTAAGGGCATTAAGTTAAGTGACGCAGCCATACGTCACATAATGCGTTTCCAGGACAAAATGGATCAGACATATGGGCGTGGCAGACGCAGAACATCAATTGGACTTTACGACTTCGATTTAATAACGCCTCCATTACGCTACACGGTTTCTAAACCCGATGAAACCAGGTTTATTCCATTAGGCTTTGACGAGGAATTGACCTTAAGAGAGATTCTTAAGGTGCACCCTAAGGGCATAATGTATGGGCATATAGTTGAACCCTACGATGTCTGGCCGATACTAATAGAATCAAAAGATAAGGTTCTATCCTTTCCGCCAATAATTAATTCAAACGATCTGGGGAGATTAACGGTTGAGACAAGAAATGTCCTTGTTGAAGTAACTGGGACGGTCTACAGCACAGTGCTATACACGCTGACAAATGTGATCTTGGCGTTAGCCGATCGGGGTGGAGAAATATTCCCAGTTGAAATCCATTACCCATATGAGGATCTGGGATGCGTTAGAACCCCAAATCTTAGAAACGAGAGTATGGAGCTTAACATACAATATGTTCGGAAAATCATAGGCATACAGTTAAGCCTCCAGGAAATCATTGATCTCCTGGAAAGATCAAGATACGGTGTTTCCAAAATCCTGAATAAAGACGCCCTTATTGTTGAGATACCGTGCTACCGCCCAGATATAATGCATCCGATCGACATAGTGGAGGATATAGCTATAGCCTACGATTTAAACAAGATGCAACCAAGATGGCCGCAAATATCCACTGTGGGCGGGCTGCATCGAGAATCCTCACTCCGCAACTTAATTAGGGAAATCATGGTTGGCTTAGGCTATCAGGAAGTTTTAACATTCACATTAAGCAACCCAGAAACCCTATTCGGAAAGATGAGTATTCCACCTGAGAAAGTTGTTGAACTGGCGAACCCAAAGGTTTCATCAATGACATGTCTCAGAAACTGGCTTCTTCCAAACCTGATGGAATTTCTAAGCCATAACACGCATGTTGAATATCCTCAAAGGATTTTTGAGGTTGGCTACTGCGTTATTCATGATGAGAAGCAAATAAATAAGACGAGAGATTTGGAAAAGCTGGCGTGTGTAACAATACATTCAAGCGCATGCTTCTCAGAGGCTAAATCCATTCTCGATGCATTATTCACCAATCTGGATCTGGAATACGGACTGGAGGAGGTAAGCCACGGAAGCTTCATTGACGGACGCGCTGGAAAAATAATCGTTGGGGGGGAGGAAGCGGGATTAATAGGCGAGATACATCCGCAAGTTCTTCAAAACTGGAATCTGGAAAATCCAGCGGCGGCATTCGAAATAGAACTCGACAAAATGTGGCAGTGCCTTAAGAGTAGATAAGCCATCCGTATCAATATTTATATTTTTATCCTAGGTCATTTTAGGCATGATTAAGCATGCATGAAAATACAGGGGAATTGTCAAAACGTATCTTAAGCATCCTTAGAAGCGATGAGCAGGTTCTATGGTGGGGGAAGCCTGTTTTCGGATCGTTTATGCTGCACCTAGGGCATATGTGGGGCTTCGTCCTTGTAGGCCTCTTTATTTTTGTGGGCGCCATGATCAGTATATTCATTGCCCACATGTCCCTGCCCTACGGCTTTATAGCGATACTCGTGCTTCAGATATTCTTCGGACTTTCAATGCTCTTTGGACCAATAGCTCGGAATGCCATAGCGTACAATAACACGTTCTACGTAATAACTGACAGAAGAATTCTAATTCAAACCGGGGCGATAGGCATTGACACAAGAATAATTAACTTTGACAAAATGCAGGAGATCTACGTGACGGTGGACCTGGTTGATAGGATCTTTGGAACCGGGAGCATAAAAATATCAACGGCCGCTGGCTGGCCTGAGCATGCCTATATGCCGACGCTTGTTGCCTTACGTAACCCCTATCAAGTTCATGAGGTTCTCCAAAACGCCATGGAGAAAACTGGGCATTAAAGCAAATCTACACTTCGGAAGTAAAGTTTATCTTAGATTTCCATCATTTGTTATTTCTGGCGATGATCCTAGGAGCCTAATCCCGCCGGAGCCATCCAGCCTTCCAGGCTGGGCCCGCAGAGACGGACTCAACCAATATGGATGATAAATCATCCGTATATGAGGGAGAGTTTACCCAGATGCGGGACACGGCGGGCGTGGGCGCAAAACTCCACGTATGAGAGAGCCCATCGGAGGGGAGCGAAGCCCGCTCGTCTGTGAGGTTGGGTGTTAGTTACGTGGAACACAAGGCGCCCACGATACAATCTTCAAATAAATTGTTGAGATGCTGTCAAGTTTTTCTATGGGTTCTTTTTATTTGTTGTTGGTGGTTTATGCTGAACCTTTTTCGGTCTTGGTGGATAGGGTTGGGAGGTCTGGGGTATTCCGCTGGAACCGTAAGCCCCTCAAGGTTAAGGTCCTATCCACCGTGTTATATTATTCAGGCCTCTCATATAGGGTTGTTGTAAGGGTCTTGGGGGGTTCAGCCAAGTTTACCCATGAATCCGTCCGGCTATGGTTCAGGAGGTTGATGGATGCGTTTCCAGGGCCTGGGCGAAGGCGCAGAAGAAGCGTAGCTGTGG
>CALKGV010000037.1 GCA_938091805.1 uncultured archaeon
AACATACCCGTGAACCCAAGGAATGGTAGGAAGCCCATACAATATAGCATCGAAACCTATAGGAGAATGAGGTCTGCAGTTGAGAGGTTCTATGGATGGCTCAAAAGCTTCAGAAGAATAATCGTAAGGTATGAGAGGCTGACGGCAACATACAAAACCCTAATAACCATAGCATGCATAACAATACACTTAAGATATGGAATTTAGAGATGAGTTCTTATAAATAAATGGAGTTAAATTTAAATGTAGTTTAGTTTTACATACTTTCTAGGGTGTGAATATTTGATTAAAAAAGATGTTTTCAAGAACCCTCCCTCAGAGTTTAAAGGTATACCATTCTGGTCGATAAATGATAGGCTTGATCCGGAAGAAATTGTGCGTCAAATTGCCTTACTGAATAGGGGTGGATATGGCGGAGCGTTCTTTCATGCTAGAGAAGGCTTAGCTACATCATTTCTCGGCGAGGAATGGTTTAAGTCGTTTGAGGCCGCTGTGAATGAGGCGGAAAAACTCGACATGTATATATGGATATACGATGAACTTTGCTGGCCCTCAGGTTTCGCTGGGGGGATAGTTCCGGCTCTTAGTGCAAAGTATAGAGCTAAGGCTTTAATTATGATACCCGGTGAAAGGGCTTATGGCGGTGAAGAAGTCCTAGCTAACTTTAAGTGCAAGTTAAATAGTAAGGGGCTTCCGGCAAACTATGAACCTGCTGAACCTGAAGAGAAGGTAGAAGGTTACTTATATCTATCCTTCATCGTTTTTACGGCTCCTCCTGGAGAGACCTGGTTTAACGGCTTAAGCTATGTTGATCTGCTCGATCAAAATGTGGTTAAAAAATTCTTAGAAGTGGCTTACGCACCATATTTAGACCGCTTTAGTAATAATGTTGGCAAAACGATACCTGGGGTATTTACCGATGAACCTAACATTTCAAGTAGTAGACCTAAAGCTCCATTAATTATTCCACCTAGGGGCCCAAGAATGGCGCCCTTCGCAGTGCCCTGGACCGACAGATTAATGGAGCGTTTCAAAGAATTGAACGGTTACAGCATCATAGAGAAGCTTCCTGAAATTTTCTTTGAGGTCGGGAATTATATGAAGACGCGCTACGACTTCTGGAGAACTATAACTATGCTATTTTTAGAGGCATTTTCTAAGCAGATATATGAATGGTGCGATAAGCATGGATTGAAATTCACTGGACACTACTTAGCTGAAGACGATCTTCTAGGCCAATTAGTATGTGCTGGAGCAGTTATGCCCCACTATGAGTATCAACATATTCCAGGAATAGATCACCTAGGTATGCATGTTTGGGGCAGCCTGCTTACGGCTAAGCAAGCATCAAGCGTTGCTAATCAGCTTGGAAAAGAAAGAGTTCTATGTGAAACCTATGGGTGCACTGGCAACTATCCATCGTTTGCTGACAGAAAATGGATTGGCGATTGGCTTTACGTGATGGGCGTTAACCTGCTAAATCATCATCTGGTTCCGTACTCTTTGCGCGGCAGAAGAAAGAGAGATTACGGGCTAAATTTCCATTGGAGCCAACCTTGGTGGAAATATAACATAATCCTAGAAGAGTACTTTGCAAGGCTAAGCTACATGCTATCTAGAGGTAAACGTGTAGTTAACGTGCTTGTCATTCATCCTATAGGTACCGCGTGGGCTCTATACTCGCCATTAAACATATCTAAGGTTGCAGAAATAAATGACTATTTTTCGAGTTCATTACGATCGCTGCTTTCCGCCCACATAGATTTCGACCTAGGGGATGAGATGTTGATGGAGAAATATGGCGAAGTTGATGGTGAAAAATTACGCATAGGTAATATCCTATACGATGCTATTATAATACCTCCAAGTATAACTTTATCGAGCAAAACTGTAAAAATTTTGAGGAATTTTGCATCTTTAGGCGGTAAGCTAATAGCTATAGCCCCTACGCCACACTTAGTGGATGGTGAACCCAATGAAGAGATCAAGGATCTGTTGAGCGAATCTGAAATCCTCGAAACGATCGGAAAGGATGTATTAGCAGCCGCACTTGAAGATATTCCTAAATCAATAACAATAGAAGGCGATGAAGATGGCGACGTGCTCTACCATTTAAGGGAGGACGAAGATGGGCGCATCCTATTTATAGTCAACACTAACAGAGAAAAACATCATAATTTAAGATTATCCGCAAATGGAGAATTTGATGTTGAGATATGGGATCCGATAAGCGGAGAACAGAATTTTGAAAAATTCGAAATCAGAGATGGAAAAACCTTCTGGAGCGTAAGGTTGGAGCCTATAGGATCAAAAATGTTCGTTTTAAGACGGAATTCACCTGAAGCTTTCAAAATTAAGCATTCACAAGTATCTGATGAAAAAAGAAGTAAGATCTGCGAAGTAACCCTAAATGGTCCATGGAGAATTAAGAGACTTAACCTAAACATTCTTGTCCTAGATTATTGTAGGTACAGGAGTAATGGAGCATGGAGCGATCTTGTACCGGTATGGAAAGCCCATGAGGCTATAGTTCGAAGGGGACTGGGCACCGAGTTCCAGCTTAGATTTGAATTTGAATCTGACATAGAATTCAAGAATAGAAGAGCATATCTAGTGATAGAGAAACCGGAGCATTTCAAGATACGTGTCAATGGCGTTGATATCGAGCCTAAGATAGAAGATTTTTGGTTAGACTGGAATTTCCCAAGGATAGATGTTTCTAATCTTCTGGGTAAAGGATTAAATACCATAGAGATCAAAGGCATTGTGGATTTAGAGCCAGAGTTGGAAAATATATACCTGCTGGGCGACTTCGCGGTTAAGGTTGGAGCCAAAGGAGGTTCAAGGCTGATAGAGGAAGTAAAAGAGGCGGAAATTAGAGACCTATGCGAAGCGGGATACCCATTTTACGCAGGCGAATTTGAGCTCGAGAAAGACGTAGATTTTAAAATTCCAGAAAACGCTAGAGTTTTCTTGCATTTTGAGGAATTTAACGCTGCATCAGCCACAATTTATGTGAATGAAAAAGAGTCCGGGAAAGTTATACTGCCGCCTTACGAGGTCGAGATAACAGATGCTTTAAAGCAGGGAGAGAACAAAATAAAAGTAGTGTTAGCTGGAACTTTAAGGAATACTCTAGGGCCGTTACATTATAAAGGCGGTGATCCGTCTTTTATAGGTCCAGAAACCTTCAGAGATGCATCAAATTGGACTGACGATTATGTGCTTAGACAATTTGGTGCAAAAAATGTTAAAATGCTTGTATTCGCACGATAAGGGTTGAGAGAAACTAACGTAGTAATCAATAAAGGCAAAAGGGAAAGATGAAGATGTTGTAAATATTAGTCAATGTGAATTCTTACTCTAAAAGAATTTAGCATTCGCCTTCATATTCACTTAAATCTTCAAACAAATCCTCAGCTAAGCTAGGTAAGTCTGGGGATGCTAACTTAATCAAGTCCTCCCTTCCCTCAGAATAGCCTGACGCTATCAGTATATCGCCAATTTCAATCCTCGTATCGAGTTTAGGCCTAATACATCGATCTTTTCTTCGGATAGCAAGTATTCTCATTCCTGTTTCTTCCGGCAGATGGATTTCCCTCAAAGTCTTATTCACGAGTGGAGATTTATCACTTACCCTAGCATACGCTATGGTCTCCTCCGCATCCATTATTGTCATCTTTAAAACTGGGTGAGGCTCAATCCCCCTAAGGATCACCTCCGCTATTTCGGCAGCTGCATCTGCAATTTTTTCAGCCGCAACCCCTAATCTTATTAATCCAAGAAGACCTTTAGCCTCTTCTTTACTAAATTCGCTTAGTAAAACAAGCAGCTCAAAATTTGTATGCAACTTATCAACATACTCTTCGAGGCTGTTTACTTCCTCAGCTAGATCTTTACTATTTAACAGAAGCGCAGAGTAGGCCAAACTTATCATTAGCTCAGATGTGTCCTTAAGCTCAATAAACTGCTTTGCCATATCTCTGAAACGCTCCGTTTCATTTTTTAGGGTTTTTAGACGTTCTTCTACTCTGAAAGGCCCTGCTTCAGCTTTCTCTCTAAACTCTTTTATACCTTCTTGAGCACCACGCACAATGAAAATATCATTACTCTTAACCTGCTCTTCATTTCCCGGATTTATTATCCAGTCCCTATTCCTACGAATGGCTATAACGTCTATTCCCATGCTAGTTAAATCTAAATCGTTTATTTGTTTGCCGACTATAGGCGAGTTTTCGGAGACTTTAATTCTTGCTAAATGCTCCTCAACTCTCTCAAATATTTCTGCTACGATTGGGTGCACGCCAATGTCTTGGAGAACTATGGCGGCTATGTCACCAGCTGCATCTGAAATTTTATCAGCTGCTGAGGCAACCTTGGCAACGCCCGATAGGGCTTTAGCTTCATCAGCATCTCTTGCAGCCATCATTATTTCCATGTCTAAGAGATAGGTGAGCGTGTCCACGCGATCCTCAAGATCTATAACGTCCTCCGCGAGATCCCTATCGTTAAATAATGCGGCTGAATAGGCTAAATCGATCATTAACTCAGAAAGATTCTTCATTTCTAAAAGCAATTCTCTGACAGATATGGGCTTATACTTTACCTTTTCTTTTTTACGCATTTTATCCGGTTCGCTCCCTCCAAGAATATTTTCGCCTAAGTTATTTTAAAACTTAACTCTTTTCTATAATAATTATGCTGAAGCGCGGGGATGTGGCAACTTAAGGTTAGGGCTTTGACTAGTCAAATGGGTTTTAAGGTCCTTAGCCTAGTAATACCTGAGAAATTCGTTTTCCAGCAGCCCTAAAATCCTCTATCATCGCAGACATGGCAACTTAAGGTTTCTATAGTGGGGGATGGATGGTTTTCAGTCTATTGAGAGAACGGGTGTTTTCAGATGTTTTAGGCATCGTTCAGTCCTTTATCGGTGAAATGAGAAGCTTAAAACCCGTTGACTAGTCAAAAGACAGACCTTAAGTTGCCACGTCTAAGCGCAGGATAAATATCTTGGAAATTCTGAAGAAGAGGCGAACAATCTAATATAATAGGATGAACAGAATTGCTATACATGTGGTTAGCATTGCATCTGTCACGGAAGTTTCTATCGGTATTACAAAATTATCTGGATCTAAACCGTTCTTGAAGGTTAGAATCGCTACTGAATAGGCTAATAAAAATATTATTGGAGAAAGTAAGATAAAGGATATTACCGCTATAAAAAAGGATTTTAGGTTTCTATCAATTAGATACGCTATTGACCCGTAAATCGCATAATAAATAAGCCCCGAACACCATATTTGAGCTAAGTCGTGAAACTGCATCCTAACATCACTTATTTTGGCTTTAACTAAACCTAAGTGAAGCCTTGTTGTAGTAATTGAACCGAAGGAAGCTGCCACATCGCCAAGCGAATCTATGAGAGCTGGATAAATTACGAGAATCTCTTGCGCCTCCTCAAGTTGTTTTTCGATTTGAAGTAAGAAAAACCCAGATATCATCGCTATTAACGTGGCTAACACGGTGGCCAAGAAAGATTCCCTTAAAGTTTTCCAATACTCGCTTTCATTTCTAAATCTGTAAGTGACGATGCAGAATAAAAAAATTGCCATTAAACCTATCATGTGAATTATAATCGCGCCTGCAGCGTTAAGCCAAAAAGCGATCATTAACGAAATCACATAAGATATTGTTGACAGTATATCTGCTATTGATGAGCTGAATGGATATAGGATTATGTCCGGGTCTAAACCTCTCTTATAAGCAATGAACGCTACAATCGCTGTTGCAGGGTTAATTAACCCTAGAGAAATTGCTTGAACCGCCAAACTTGTAAAAAGTATTAAATTAAGTTCCTCTAACGGGGCATTAGTGATCAGAAGAGCTATGAAACTTGTAAGCAGACCTATAAGCAAAGATAGGGCTAATTGCGAGCTTAAAATAACATGATAATACCTTGTATTTTTTGTTAGACTTGGTTTTATCAGCCCTACATGAAGTCCAGTGCTGAGCCTCCCGGCTAGAATTCCATTTATAGCCCCCTTGCTTGTTAGAACGGTGGGATATATCGCTATGGACCAGCTTCTGAACCTTATGAGGTTAGTGTAGAACATGGCGAATATTATTCCAGCAACAAGACCGAGAGGCGTATTAGAGAGTGAAAACATTGATTCCCAAAAAATTTTAAACCTTCTTCTAGCTTTTCCCCTCACGTTCGATGTTTCTTTGCTTATTGCTCCGCCATCAGCCTCCATTGCCCTCACTCATCACTTAATTTTCTGGGAAAACTCTGCTTATGGATCTGAGCTCTCTCAAAAACGATGATTGATTAGGCAATAAATCTTCTTGATGATTTACGCTTGCCAGAAACAGACTGCTGGTCAGATTCATCTTCTTCACCATCTGATATATCCCCGTTATCCATATGCCTCCCTTGTCAGCGTATCCTCAGTAAAGGACTTTAATGACTTAAAAATTAGAATCTACTTTATAAATAAATTTTTGTATTTATTATGCGATGAGGAGGAAGAATATTTGTCGATTGTAAAGGATAGAGTCGTCCATCTGCTTGGACTTATAGGTTCCTTAATCGCTTATATAGCCATAGGTTTATCAATTTATCTGTCACCCTGGTTTAAGTGGGAAAGTAATGCGCTGAGCGATCTTGGCCATGCGCAAAGAAGCGAGGTTGCGCCCATATTTAATTTCGGCTTATTAGTCTCCGGCTTCATAATAGCTATTTATTCAGTTAAATCTCTAAGTAAATACGCCAAATACACAAGTATATCACTAACGTTCTCAGCTCTAATGCTACAGACGGTAGCAACATTCGATGAAATATATAGCAATCTCCATTTTCTAGTATCCGTATTATTTTTTGTTTCCATAGGTTTCTCCTGCATTATATACTCTATAGAGAAGAAATCTATTTTGGCGGCTCTAGCCTTTACAGTAGGGTTATTATCCTGGATGCTATATTGGGCTGGTTTATATAAGGCTGGTGTTGCTGTACCTGAAGTAATATCGGCGGTGGCGGCCACTTTATGTATTATTCAATCAACGTTAAAAATTCTAAACATTTATGGAAACAAATCTGCTAACATGCGCGATCATACAGGGTCTGCTTCGCATCAGTAACATAAGCGGCCCTTGTATATATGTCAAAAATTTTTAAGTTCTCCACACGTCTAATTATATTGGGCAGGGTTTAAAAATGATTGATGTAGCTAGCTTCGGCGAGCCGATGGTTGAATTCTGCGCTACGGATGTTGGCAGGATTAAGGATGTTTACATATTCAGAAGGGGCTGGGGCGGCGACACCTCAAACTTCATAATTGCAGTTGCTAGGCTAGGTGCGAAAGCTGGCTATATTTGTCGAGTTGGAAACGATGAGTTCGGAAAATCATTTTTAGAACTATGGCATAGCGAGGGCATAGACACATCCCAAGTAATTGTTGAGGAGGGAGGGTTCACAGCTGTATACTTCATATCCCTCTTACCAGGCGGCGGGCATGACTTCACTTATTACCGGAAAGATTCTGCTGCAAGCCATTTCTCCCCATCAGAGTTGAACCCAGATTATTTAAGCAGAGTAAAGGTTTTTCACTCAAGCGGCATATCAATGGCCATAAGCGAGAGCTGTAAAGAAACTG
Organism: uncultured archaeon; assembly: GCA_938091805.1. Lineage (GTDB taxonomy): Archaea > Thermoproteota > Bathyarchaeia > Bathyarchaeales > DTEX01 > DTEX01. The sequence continues at coordinate 7,653 of CALKGV010000037.1, forward strand.
TTTTTAAAGCCGTTGAGATAGTTAAGGCTAATGGTGGAATATTTAGTTTTGATGTTAATTTCAGACCGAAACTTTGGTCCCCTCAAACAGCTAAGCCTTATATTGAAAAGATCATGGTTAAAGCCGATCTGATCTTCATAAGTAGAGAGGATGCAATCTTACTTTACGGTGAAACGGAAACAGAGAAGATTATTAAGAGGGTATATTCATTCGCTAAACCTAAGGCTATTGTCATAAAGATGGGTGGAGATGGCTGCTTAATATCAGATGGCAAGGAAAAAATTAATGTTCCAGGCTTTAAAGTCAATGTTGTTGACACGACGGGAGCAGGCGATGCTTTCGATGGAGCTTTTATCGTGGGGATGCTTGAAGGCAAGACTTTAGAGGAAATTGGAATATTTGCAAATGCTGTCGGCGCCTTGACTACGACAGGTTTCGGGGCTGTTGCACCTATACCTAGAAGAAGAGACGTTGAAGATTTTCTACGCGAGTCTAAACCCTAAGATATTCTTTTACAACTTGTAAGAATGGCTTGCCTTTCCTTATTTCTTCAGATTCTCTTTTTTCTAGATCATCGATCCTCTTAGCCCTCTCCAGGACCTCTGAAACTTTATCCCTTGGTATCACAACTATTCCATCCTCATCTCCGACAATTATGTCGCCGGGATTTATAATTACACCACCATACTTTATTGGGACATTAGTGGCTTTAACTTCTGTTCTTCCAACTGATGTATTAGGTGACAGAAACCGGTAAAAGACCTGAAAACCCATCTCTTTAATCTCCCTAAAATCTCTAATCGCACCACATATAACGGCGCCCTCTAACCCTCTAACCTTAGATGCAAGGGCCATCAGCCCGCCGAAAAGAGCTATATCGCATGCTTCACTACCATCTAGAGCCCTAACTAAAACGGAGCCTTTTTCAGCATTATCTATCGTCTCCATAGCCTCAAATGGAACAACTCTTCTACTGGAATAACAATCCTGAATTGTAACTGCCGGACCGGCGATTCTGATGCCCTCTAAAACGTGGTTAAAGTGCATGTTTAACGTGCCGTCTAAACCAATCTGGTTTAAAGCGTCGGATAATGATGCGGTGGGAATTTTTTTAAGTTCACTAATATATTCTTCAACGAGCATATATGTCACCAATGGTCTTTTATGTATGTTAAAGATGATTCTTAAGAATTTTGGTTATTCCAGAATCCTAAAAAATATTGCGTCTCATGTTTCATAAGAAACTTTAAGATCGGTGGATGATGAAGTAAACCTGGATTTTATAAATTATCGCAGCGAGAAATGAGAAAAATACCTTAAGTGGGTTTATCCGCCTCACCGTAACTCACCGTAATATTAGGACGGTTAGAAGCATGTCTATTTGCCTGACAATTTAACCTGCCTGATTTTTACTGATGGGAAGAAGAATCCCTTCCCAAACCTTCGCCCCTCCTTTGAGATTGATTCAATATTTCCGTAAAGATCTATTATGTGCCCTCCAGCCATTAGATTTTTAACAGAATGCTTTTTCTCGCCATCCTCTATCAGGAAGCCTTCATCGATCGTTGTTGAAAACTCTCCTGAAACCATATTAGGCAGGAATGATGCGTTTATAACCAGGATACCCCTCTTAGTTTCAGCAATCATTTCTTCTAAGGAACTATCCCCTGGCTTAACTTTAATATTGCTTGGACCAGCACCAACTTGTCCTCTATAACCGCTTCTAATGGCGTGTCCGGTTGATTCGATATTCATTATGCCTGCGGAATAGGAATTGTGGAGGAAAGTTATAACTCTGCCCCGACTTATAACATTTAATGGCCTTCTAGGTACACCCTCACCGTCATATGTACTGCTTGCAATTGCTCCCGGAATAGTTCCATCATCTTCTATTTCAAGAGTTTCTGGAGCTATTTGCTTACCTAAGAGTCCAGACGCGAATGTTCTTCCTTTAACCGCTGACTCGCCAGATAATGCGGACAATAAAGCTGAGAATAATGAGCTGGACGATTCAGGCGATAGGATCAAAGGTAGAGAGCCGCTCTCCACCCTTCTTGAACCAAACTGCTCTACGGCTTTTTCAGCCGCTTTTTTACCGATCTTATAGAAATCTATCTCCGATAATGATATAGCGAAGTCAAATTCATAGGAACTTCCAACATCATCGCCTTCCCTATATACAGGCTGTAGATGGGCTGAGGCAGATGTTTTCTCATATTCAATAAAAACCCCAGTAGAGGTCATTAAGCACCACCTAGAGCAGTTTGCTCCAAACCCTCCCCAATACATTGCACCGCTGCGAACGCTTTCAGCAGCATCGATCATGCTTTTAGGTATTCTGCCAGCATCCTCCAACGTGAGGTTAACTATTTCATCATCACATAAGTCAGGAACTTCGGGAGATTTTGAAGGACCGGGTATGCTCTTAAAGTATGGATCGGGCTGCGAGACTTTTGCGAAGCTCACTGCTCGATTAACTATCGCCTCCACATCTGCATCTTCCAAACTTTGAGAGTAAGCTACGCCCATACCTTTATTTTTGAAAACCCTAACGCCTATTCCAACATCTATCTGCGCTGAGGCTTCTTTTACACCTTTGCCCATAATGTTCACACTTAAAGATCTAGAGTACGAAGCAACTACATCATAAAAGTCAACATCTAGCCTAGAAAGGATTCGCATCGCCTTCTCAACCGACGTAACTAAGTCTATTCTCTCCATTTCTCAGATCACCTCCTCCCCCCAACAACTATTCCGTCAATTCTAAAATGCGGCGCCCCAGCATCCACATACATGCTTTGACCGGACTTACCGCACATCCCAGGCATATCCATCCTGAAATCCTTGCCAACTGCCTTCACATTTTTAAGGGCCTCAAGCGTTAAGCCACTTATGGCCACATCTCTTAAATGCTCAGTTAACTCGCCCTTTTCTATTAACCATGCCTCCTCAACCTTACATGTAAACTGTCCCTTTTGAGATTCAACGTAACCATATTGGGAACCACTCAAATACACGCCGTAATCTATATCTTCAAGTATCTCTTCAAGGGTTAAATCTCCGGGCGCGAGATAGGTGTTAGACATACGTACTATGGGCGGATGATGATGCGACTGAGCTCTGGCGCTCCCCTCCGGTTTGCCCCCGATCTTTGCGACTGATTCTAGCGAATGCAAAAATCCTACAAGAACGCCGTTCTTTACAAGTACATGAGGGCTCGCCTTTGTCCCTTCATGGTCATATACGAAGTGTCCAAAGCACTGTCTTGTAGGATCATCAATTATTGTAACAAGATCGCTTGCTATCTTTTGCCATAGCTTATTAGCTATTATTGATTGCCCGCTGAAGACTACGTCGCCTTCACTGTTATGCCCAAAGGCTTCATGAATAAATAGGCCGCCGACCTTGGGATCAACAACTATAGGGAACGTGCCTCTAGGCGGCGGATGAGCGCTGAGGAGGCTGACAGCCCTCTTTGCGGCCTTTAAAGAGAATTTTTCCACCTCAATATTTTCAATAATCTCATAGCCAGCAACGCTTCCAATGCCCTCAAAACCATCCTGCATGTTATCGCCTTCTTTAGCTATGACTCTGCAGAATACACGTGTTCTTGGCGTAATCTCCTCAATCAACGTTCCAAATGAGTTGCAGACGATGACTCTTGTTACGACATCTCCGTAATAAACAAAAGTATCCTTAATTTTATCGCCGAGGTTTCTGGCGGCTCCCTCTATCTCAAGCATTCTCTTAACCTTCTCCTCTGGGCTCACATCCTCAAGCTTAATCTTTACATCATGTATAATCGTATCAACTGAGGGTTTAATCTCAACTATCTTCGCGTCCTCACCCATCTGAGCAGTTATCGACTTTGCGCCGCCGATGGCGTCCCGCAAGGTTTTTTCAACATTCTGTCTCGTAGGTATATTTGTTGATGCAAAACCCCATCGGCCATTAACTATGACCCTTATTCCAATACCCCTTAAAATTCCCGAGGAGAGAGCTCTCGCAATACCATTTTCAATGCTTATACTGTTGCTCCTTTCTTCAAAGAATCTTGCCTCGCAGAAACTTGCACCCTCATTAAGCGCCTTTTGGACGATTGATTCTAAAAGATCTTTCAAAATTAGCACCTGCCAAGATACTAAAGGAATAAGGGATAACGTGAATATATAAATATTTATGGCAAAGTATTATTGAAATGTAAACCTATGCTTTTTAAATTGGCGGAGGGATAAGTTTCCTTTGGCTTACAGGAATTTTCGACCACTTGATAAATTCCATACTTGGGGGCTTATTAACATAGAGGCTTCTTCTCATAGCCTCTAAAAGGCTGTCTTCATCTCCTAAGAACTCCGCTGCTGTAAAAATTTCATGGTTTACGCTTAGCGCTGTAGCGATTATCGGCTTAACGAATGATTCCCATTTTTCATCCCGAAGCACATGATGATCTAAAATGATGGTTGGAACCCGCTTGGCAAGAGCCGTTAGATTATCCATCGCCAAATCTATGCTTTTCCGATCCATTCTGAAGTCAGCAAGGTATATTGGTGGACCGCCTATAATGAGCATTTGAGGTTTTTCATTAAGAATTATATTTAGAGTTTCCTGCGATATTGGCCCCTGAACATCCGGTGCGAAGAGAAAACACTCATCTCCGTGCCTAATTGTCGCCATTAAAACCCATCCTAGATCTGAACCTTCTGGACCATGAAAGACCGGTTTGGAAAAGGATATTAACGTGTCTCCGAATACGAAAGTTTTTCCATCGGCCACCTCAAGTCTCTCAGCGTGTTTTCCACCAGTCTTAGCGAATAGCCATCCGCGACGTCTCTGACTAAAGTTGGTGTAAGATTTGTAATTTTTTGCCAAAACTATTTTTCCGCCATAAATTTTCTCAGATATTTCAGCCGAGCACCAATTATATGCCCAGTCGGTATATGAAGGCGTATGATGATCAAAATGGTAGTGACTGACGGTTACAACGTCAGCTTTTTCAGCAAATTTAAGAATCATCTCCCTCCTATTCTTAAGCGCCATATATTCTCGGGGATGAGGGGTGAAACCATATCGGTTTGGTCCAAGTGAGACTCCCGCGTCTAGGAGGACTCTTATGTTTGGCGTTTCAACATAGGTGCACATAGATCTGACGCCTAAGCTTTCAAAGGCTATTGGCAGAACCATTATTTTATTAAGCGTATTCATCTAAACACCATGTTGCATTCAGTCAGCAATTCCTCAACAAGTATTCTTTATTGAAATAATTGAATATAGGTCTAATGGATTTTAGTGGGCTCCAAACTCAAGATCTACATCACGGATAGGATGGTTTCAGAAGGGTCAGATCTGTCATCGCCCACTAAAATATTTCTGAGAAGAAAGAATATTTAAGCGAATCTGTCCTCAAAAGGCGTTTAAGTAAATTTATAATTTTTAATGAGAAAGATTTTTAAGGGTTGCATTAATAATTAGGCATGTATTTAAATTGGTGAGTAAATGTCTCATTGTCCAAAATGCGGCATTAGGTTGCCTGAGGATGAGGATGCCAGGTTCTGCCCAAGCTGCGGCGCACCTATATCTCGCATTATAAAATCTAGAGCGGCAAAGATTCATTGGACCGGTAGTTTAAAAAGCAGAGTGCTGGTCTTTCTGATCATACTTGTTCTTTGCATTAGTATAACGCTTATTAGCGCATTAACAGGAATTGAACGCTCTGAGGCAAATGAAATAATGCAGGAGATGAGTAAAATGGAAGATGTTATAAAGTCGGCTGGTGTCCAGATAATTTTTGGCAATAATCTCATTCACACATTAATAATGTTTATTCCCTTAGCTGGGCCCTGCTGGGGCACCTACGTTCTTTATAATACTGGAAGGGTCTTTGCCGCATATAGCATCCTTTATGATGTGGATCCGGCAACTCTCTTTTCAATGATCCTCATTCATCCGTTTGCATGGATGGAATATTTATCCTATGCCTTAGCAATATCTGAAAGTTTATGGATGATATATGCTGTAATAAAACGTAATTTTAGAAACGAAATAATCGTGGCATCCGTTACCATTGTCGTATGCAACGTAATTCTCCTTCTAGCCGCCTTGGTGGAAGTCGCTATGACGATTTCTCTCTAGGCAATAGAATTTTGCTGAAACACAATGAAAATTAAAAGCATATTCGTTTCAGTTTAGCATGTTAAGGGATACACTGCTTTTTATATTTCTTAAACATAATTATTTTAGCGGAACAAGCAGTTTAAGGTGTCCGGTTTGAGCTATGAAATGTGGACTGAGAAATACCGACCACGTACATTAGACGAAATAGTTAATCAGGAAGAGATAGTCAGCAGGCTAAAAAGTTTCGTTAAGACTAAAAATGTTCCACACTGCATATTCGCCGGGCCGCCAGGAACCGGAAAAACTACAGCGGCCCTCTGCTTGGCGCATGATCTTTATGGTGAAAACTACCGCGAATACATAATGGAGCTTAATGCTAGTGATGAGAGGGGCATAAATGTTGTTAGGGAAACCGTTAAAACCTTTGCTAGAACAAAGCCTATGGGTGAAGTGACATTTAAGATACTTATTTTAGATGAGGCGGATAACATGACGGAGGATGCCCAGCAAGCTTTAAGGCGCACTATGGAGCGCTACAGTGAAACTGCGCGTTTCATACTGATAGCCAATTACAGTGGTAAAATAATTGAGCCTATACAATCGCGCTGCGCTCCCTTCAGATTCACTTACTTACCTCGTGAAGAGGTTATAGAAAGAATTAGGTATATCTGTGAGAGGGAAAACGTTAAGATCCTAGATGATGGTATAGAAGCCATTTTGGAGATCAGCGAAGGCGACCTCAGGAAGACCGTGAATATTCTTCAGACCGCTGCCTCGCTTGGTAAGCCTATAGATGATGATGTAGTTTACTCGGTTGTTGGCAGAGCTAACCCATATGATGTTAGAGAAATGATGTTGATGGCTCTGAATGGTGACTTTATAGCGGCGAGAAGTAAGCTAAAGGAGCTGACCCAAAAGTATGGTTTATCGGGAATAGACATAATAAGGCAGATTCATAATGAGGTTTTCAAACTTAATGTGCCTGATAAATGGAAGGTTAAATTGGCTGACATAGCTGGCGAAGTAGACTATAGGCTGATTCAGGGGGCTACTGATGAGGTTCAGCTTAGCGCCATGTTAGCCAAGCTTGTTGAGGCCGGTTATGAAATAAAGAGAGGTCTGTAAGTGATAAGATAACCTAGGTGATTTCATGCCATCACGAACCGCTTTTATCCCATGGATCCGGAAGTATAAGCCTAAATCGCTGTCTGAAGTCGTAGGCAATGAGGAAGCTAAAAGAAAAATACTTGAGTGGATACGCTCTTGGGAAAAGGGCGCTCCCGAGAAAAGAGCTATCTTTATTTATGGTCCACCGGGCGTGGGTAAAACCGCCGCTGTTGAAGCTTTAGCAAATGATTTAAACATGGAGGTAATTGAAAGTGATGCTAGCACGTATAGGACTGAGGAAGCCGTTAAGCGCTTCGCTGGCAGAGCCTCGCAGTACGGCTCGCTCTTTGGGATGAAAAAGCTCATAGTTTTCGATGAGCTGGACGGTATAACCGGATCGGCGGATCATGGCGGTCTTAGGGAAATAACTGAGATCGTGAAGAACAGTAGGGTTCCAGTGATACTTATAGCTAATGATGCATATGACCCTAGATTCACAGTTTTGAGGAACCATTGTCTATTAATTGAATTTAAGAAGGTGTCTAAAAGTGAGGTTATGAGGCACTTGGCAAAAATATGCGCTAAAGAAGGAATAAATGCAGATGAGGCTGCATTAAAATTTATAGCGGAGAGAAGTGGTGGAGATGTTAGATCAGCCGTAATGGATCTTCAAGCTTTAGCCCAGGACAAGGCTAGATTGACATATGAAGATGTCGCCTGGCTTGCCCCAAGGGATCGGAAGGAGGAAATATTCAACGTTTTAAGAATGATCTTTTATGCGAAAGATGCCTCAAACGCAAAAACAGCCATCAACATGGCTGATGTTGATTTAGATATGCTTTTCGAATGGATATATGAAAATATACCCTATCACATAAGGAACCCTCATGAGCTGGCAAACGCAATGGACATGCTAGCTAAAGCTGATATCTATCGTAGAAGGGTTAAGGAGACTCAGGATTGGACTTTTCTTAGGTATGTCATAGATTTAATGACGGCTGGTGTTGCTTTATCATGGAGTAGAAAAAGCGCTGGGTGGACACCGTTTAGGTTTCCTGAACGCATAAAAAAAGCGTCAATCTCAAAAGAAGAGAGAGCGCTCCTCTCTGAAATAAGCAGAAGAATTGGTAGGAAATGTCATTTATCATCTTCACGCGCAGTAAGGGAGGTTCTGCCATATCTACGTGTAATATTTCAGAGCAACCAAAAGATGACTAGAGGAATAGCGCGATGGTTAGACCTAACTGACGAAATGGTTGCATATATCTCTGAGGAGCAGTAACCTATTCACGTGCATGTCTTACTATATGTCCAGCCTCTGGGAAAATTATTTCTTTAAGTGCTATAGATATGCTGTGCGGTGAGCCGGGTAGGCAGAATATTGCTTTTCCCCCAATTACGCCAGCTATCGAACGCGTCAGAACTGCCGCTGAACCTATTTCCCGGTAGCTTAACGCTCTGAATATTTCACCGAAGCCCGGCAGTTCCTTCTCAAGCAGTGGTTTAACAGCCTCTACTGTTACATCCCTCGGGCTTATACCTGTTCCACCCGACGTTATTATGACATCTACTTTGCGGGACTTTATTGCTTTTATCACCGCCTTCTGGATTTCCGCCTTATCATCGGTGACTATTTTTCGCATGGTCACCCTATGCCCATTCTCTCTAAGCATCTTAACTATTAAATCGCCTGATGGATCATTCAATTTTCCTTTTTCAACGTACTCTTTATATCGGGATGTACTGCATGTTATAATCGCGAAGTTCAGGCTTTTTGGTGCATCAGCCTTATGTTTAACCGCCGTCTCGCTCAAACTCGTTCTTCACCTTTTTGATTACTCTTATATTTTGAATTAACGTGTAGGGATATTGTCCTTCAGCATTCTTCTCATATTGCTTAACCATGTCCCAAATCGTGAGCAGCGCTGTTGCTGTAGCCACCAGTGCCTCCATTTCAACGCCAGTTTTAGCTTTAGTCTTTATTGTTGATTCAACTTCAACGATGCTCTCATCCACAATCTTGGCTTCAATATTTATGTAAGTTATAGGTATTGGATGACATAATGGTATAAGCATCGATGTGTTTTTTGCGGCTAGGATCCCAGCTATCTTAGCTGTATAGAATGGATCCCCCTTTTCCACCCTTCTTTCTTTAATTAACCTAACTGTTTCGGGTCTAAGCCTTATCTGCCCCTTTGCTCTTGCCTCGCGGTGAATTTCGGGCTTAGGTGTTACGTCAACCATGGACATTTTACTGCACGCTCATCGTTGCAAATTAGTCGTCTTACTGGGCTAGGTCAGTTTCTTGCTTCTCTTGCTGGAAAACTGAGGCCTCCTCCTGAAATCTATCCATCTGTTTCAGCAAATCCTTAATTGCTTGATCGAGAATCGATATGCGGAATCTTAATGTTTCCATGCTCCTTTTTAGATGTTCAAGTTTTACATAGACCGTCTCAGGAACTGAAACCCTAGATATGTACTCTTTTGCTTCATATACTTCTCTAAGTTTTAAAAGTTCAAGAACTCCATCAGAGGGTTTTTCCAAGATATCTTTCGCCATCTCGATGAACTCCTGACTTTCGGTGACGGCCATTCTAAGATGCTCTAACGCTTCTTTAGAAGCTCTATATGGGTCGGATGGCTTCTGCAGGGTTCCCTTGAAATTATTTAACGGTTGAAGGAAAGACCTAAATTTTCGTCTTATTGATGGAGCCCTTTCCGGCCTAAGGAGCAACATCCTATCTCTAATTTCCTCAGCCAAATTTCCTACTGCGCTTACAAGCCCCTCAGACTTTGTCCACAATTCTGCAGGTGGAAGTTTCTCGTAGGTAACATTTGCCAAAATCTCGCTTGAAATCTTCTGAATTAGATCCTCAAGATGAACAATTTTTGATTCTAAATCTTTGATCATTAACATACTACCACTACAAAACAATGATTAGTTTATTTAAATAAAAATTTTTTTGGAATTCTAAAAAGCCCATATATTGGGCAATAATTAAACGAAAAGTATATAAAAGGTGTCTGTCTGAGTATTATGGTGCATTTAATACTAACTGTGGAAAGGTGATATTGATGGCTGCTAGTGCATCTGCAGGTGGGATTCCTGTATTAATATTGAAAGAAGGCTCAACAAGATCCAGAGGCAGGGATGCTCAGCACAATAATATCATGGCTGCTAGAATTATCGCTGAGGCGGTCAGATCCTCGCTTGGTCCCAAAGGTATGGACAAGATGCTTGTTGACAGCCTTGGTGATGTGACGATTACGAATGATGGGAAGACAATCTTAGATGAGATGGAGGTTGAGCATCCTGCTGCTAAGATGATGGTTGAGGTTGCTAAGGCGCAAGATAAGGAGGTTGGTGATGGAACCACAAGCGTCGTTGTTGTTGCTGGTGAACTGCTGAATAAGGCTGAGGAGCTACTTAACAAGAACGTTCATCCAACGGTCATAATTGAGGGGTACAGAAGAGCGGCTGAAAAAGCTCTTGAAACCTTAGAAAATATTGCAATAAAAGTTGATCCGGCCGATAAGGAGTTTCTTGAGAAGGTTGCTATGACATCCATGGCAAGTAAAATCGTCTCAGAAAACCGTGAGCATCTTGCTGAAATATCCGTTAACGCAATACTTCAAGTTGCCCAGAAAGTAGGCGACCAATATAAGGCTGATTTGGACGATATTCTAGTACAGAAGAAACACGGCGAATCTGTAAGCGACACAAGGCTAATTAACGGCTTAGTCATAGACAAGGAAGTTGTTCATCCCGGAATGCCCAAACGTGTTGAAAAGGCTAAAATTGCGCTTTTAGACTGCCCGCTGGAAATCGAAAAAACAGAGTTTGACGCTAAGATAAATATTGAAAGTCCAGAGCAGATGGAGGCTTTTCTACGCGAAGAAGAAAGCATGCTTCGTAGCATGGTTGATAAAATTGCCGCAACAGGCGCAAACGTTGTTATCTGTCAGAAAGGTATTGATGACATGGCGCAGCATTTCTTGGCCAGAAGGGGAATTCTGGCTGTCAGGCGCGCTAAGAAGTCCGATATGGAGAAGCTTGCTAAAGCCACTGGCGGAAGAGTTGTGACGAATCTCGAAGACCTATCTGAGAAGGATCTTGGCTATGCTGATCTTGTTGAGGAGCGAAAGATAGGCGACGATAAAATGGTTTTCATTGAGGGCTGCAGGAATCCGCACGCAGTAGCTATATTGATCCGTGGAGGAGCTGAGCGTATTGTTGATGAAGCTGAAAGATCTATTCACGATGCGCTTTGCGTTGTCAGAGATGTTGTCCAGGAGCCTAAGATTCTGGCTGGCGGAGGGGCGCCAGAAGTAGAAGTTGCCAATGTTCTTAGGGAATATGCCCAATCATTACCGGGTAAGGAGCAACTGGCTGTTCAAAGCTTCGCAGAGGCTATAGAAGCCATTCCAACGGCTTTAGCTGAGAACGCTGGTCTGGATCCGATTGATATACTGTCTGAGCTTAGGGCAAAGCATGAAAAGGGTGAGATCTGGGCTGGTGTTGATGTTTTCTCTGGTAAAGTTAAGGATATGCGTGAACTGGATGTCTATGAACCGTTGGCTGTTAAGAAGCAAATAATTAAGTCAGCTACAGAGGCCGCAACCATGATACTAAAAATAGACGATGTTATTGCGGCAGGCAAGATGAAGGCTCCTAAGACGCCTAAGGGTCCAGAGGGCTACGGTGGGGAGTTCGAGTAAAAACCCATTCAACAGCCCATTTTATTTATCAAATTTTCCGCCCACATTATATTTTTATTTGATGATTTATGGTTAGGGAGATCTTTGAGGTTTCTGAATCTATTCCGCTTTTGGGCTGTATTGCCTTTGGTTTAATCGATAGAGGTACAAATATTATTCAAATTCGTCCAATCACAACTTGCCCACTTTCATGTATATTCTGCTCGACCGATGCTGGGCCAAAGTCTAGATGCAGACGAACTGAATATATTGTTCCCTTAGATTATCTAATCGACTGGTTTAAGAGCGCTGTCGCCTTCAAGGGTGAACGTGGCATAGAAGCCCATGTTGATACCGTTGGTGATCCAATAACATATCCAAAAATAATCGATATGGTTTCTTCCCTAAGTCAAGTTAAAGGTGTTGAAATTGTTTCAATGCAGACTCATGGTCCAACATTGACTGAAAGGCTTCTCGATGAGTTGTCTGAGGCTGGACTAACGAGGATTAATCTCTCGATTGACGCCCTAGATCAAGACTTAGCTAGGAGACTTTCCGGAACAGAATGGTACGACCCCTCTAGGATTGTTGATTTAATGCATTATATAGTTTTCAACACGAAGATTGATTTGTTAATTGCGCCAGTCTGGATTCGGAGCTTAAACGATCCTGAAATACCGAAGATAATTAAACTCGCTAAAGATTTAGGCGCTGGAAAAAAGTTTCCACCAATAGGTATTCAAAAGTATATAGTTCATAAGCATGGAAGAAAAGTAAAGAATGCTAAGCCGATTCCATGGAGGAAGTTCTACGATCAGCTTCGGCTTTGGGAAAGCAATTTCAACGTCAAACTTGTTCTAAGCCCAAGCGACTTCGGCATACATAAGCGCCCAGCCATCCCGATTCCATATAGACGTTCCGAAATTATACGGGTTGAAGTGGTAGGTCCAGGGTGGCTTAGGGGTGAATCGCTAGCTATAACTGAGAGGCGTGATAGAAGCGTAACGCTTGTGAACGCTGAGAAAATTCCGATCGGAACTAGACTTAAAGCGCAAATAATATCTAACAAAGACAATATTTTTGTTGCCAAGCCTATCTAAACGTTTGGGATATTTAAAGACTGTAATATTAAATCTAGCATGGATATAATAGTGGCTTCCTCCTGATTCTGTGAGATTTGTAAGATTTTTAATGATGGCTTCTTTAATATGTTGGTTTATGAGAAGATTCATTCAACCCCATTCTTCTAAATCCTTCTAAATCTTGCCAATTTTTATAATCTTGGCGATAGGGAAGACACTGTCAAGTTAAGATGCTGTATTTATAAAGAAGCACTTAAATAGATGGGCTTAACTTGACAGTATCAATAGGGAAACTCGAAACAGATAAATGGCCCTTGGGACATCTTATAGTTTGGGATGATGCGAGGCGACGGCGCGGAGCCCACTTTATGGGCTGTGACCGCTTATTAAACGACTAACCTCCGCTGACCAGAAATTGAAAAACGGGTTCTCATCATCCTGTGGATGCTAAATCTTTTTAGGCTGAGTACATCTCTTAATTTTATCTATTGATTGATTAAATGATATAAATGCGCCGGAGGTTTAGAGTTGAAGCCTAAAGTTATTGTTTCATCCGGCATAAGAACTGATAATCCAGGGCTCTTTGAAGAGGAACTGAGCAGTGTAGCAAATGTTTTCTTCAGCACATTTGGGAGGGATGAGGCTCCCCCTGAAGAGATTAGGGATGCTGACGCAATGATACTGTCCTTAGAGCTAGTTGATGAGCGTACGCTCAAGTATTTTCCGAAATTGAGGATTATTGCGAGATATGGGGTTGGCTATGATACAGTTGATGTTGAGGCTTGTACGAGAAGAGGAATATATGTGACCTATACGCCTGGAATTCTATCCCATGCAGTGGCTGAGCTAACTATGGGATTGATGCTTTGTCTTTCCAGAAGGCTAATTCAAGCGGATAATTACGTGAGGACGGAGTGGGCTAAGCCTAAAAAGTCGATTTTTCCCATCGGCATAGACCTATGTGGTAAAACATTAGGGATAGTTGGGCTTGGACGCATAGGGTACGAAGTTGCCGTCAGAGCTAAGGCTTTCAACATGAAAATAATATATAACGATGTAGAACGAAAATATGAAGCAGAGAAGGTTCTAGAAGCCCAATATGCGGATTTGGAAACCCTTCTAAGGGGTTCAGACTTCGTATCAATACATGTTCCGTTAACTCCTCAGACAAGGGGGCTCATAGGCGAAAGGGAACTTAGGCTAATGAAGCGAACAGCCTACATAATAAACACTTCAAGGGGGCCAGTTATAGATGAGGACGCCTTATGCAGAGCCTTAAGGGAGGGTTGGATAGCGGGGGCCGGTTTAGATGTATTTAGCAGAGAGCCTCTTCCATCGAACAGTCCGCTTATTGGCATGGAGAACATTGTGCTAGCACCTCATATAGGGACGTATACTGGGGAAACGCGGAGGGCTATGGCGTTAATGTGCATAGAGAATGTTCGATCGGCGCTGAGCGGAGAGATTCCGCCGAACTTGGTGCCGGAGCAGAAAGGGAAAATATTTGAAAGGAGACTTTAATTAAGTTAACTCTCATTTTAGGAACAAAATGTTGAAAAGTTCGATTTAGTTAAATTTTCTTGAGGTAACCATAATGGTTATGGAAGACTTCAATTTGCTCATCTCAACCTCTAGGGGAAACGAGAACAACGCTTGTTCAGAAATATGGTTCCTTCTAGGAGAACTCGGCGATAGAGAAGCAATCGTTGATAGAACAGAAATTTCGGGGTTGGTGGTTGCAAAAACAAACCTGGACCCATTTAAGGCGATAGAGGGTTTAAGGGGCATACTTAAGGAGAGGCCTTGGGAGTTTCGGTATGTCCTCAAGGTTGTGCCAATAGAGTCCGTCGTTAGAACGAGAATAGAGGAGATAAAGGTGGCTGCTGCGAGATTGCATTATAAAGTACTTGAGAACGAAACATTCAGAGTGACTGTTGAAAAGAGGCATACAGAACTTTCAACAAGAGATATTATTGAAGCGGCGGTTGAAAACCTGAACCGTAAGGTGGATCTCACTAACCCGAACAAAATCATATTGATTGAGGTCCTCGGTAGGTTGACTGGCATATCGGTGGTTAAACCGCAAGATATATTATCAGTTACAAAAGAGAGGGAATCTTGACGACAATCTTCTAAAATGAGAAGAAAGATAGAAATGGACTTAGCGCTCTGTGACTAGGAGGGCCGCCCGCTCAATAAGGATATTCTTCACTGCATCTTTCAACGAAGCCCTTACTGAAGCCTCTATCTCTAGTTTTGATATTTTAAATGTTTCTATTACGCCGGAAACTTTTTCATCAGTCAATTCAATAACGCATTGATCTCTTTCACCGCCCAAAATATTTGAAATGTGATTAAGCGTGGCAATAGCCTCAGCGCGATCATCAGCGATAATGATTAGGGCTGCGCTAGAGGAGTAGGGTTTAATGCCTAAAATCTCAATGGCCTTTTTAATTTGGTTCTGGCCGGAGGCGAACAAGAGAACCTCAAACTCTAGGCTCCTAGATATGTTTATGCCGGTTTTGAAGGATTTTAGCGCGTTTAGAACAGCAAAGTATATGTGTTCGAAGCCAGCTACTAAGGCAGCGTCTAAAATTTGAACATGACAGTTTCTGGAAATGCCTTTAATAAAGCTAAATAACGAGTCTATGTTGTCAATTTTTATGTTTTTGAATCCCTCGACTATCAGATGTTTATCTAAAACTCTAGCTTCTATCATTCGATTTCACCTAAAACTTCGCTTATGAATCGGTTCACTAAATGTTCATCCATTCCGCCCTCGATAAGCTTCTTCTTCGCTATCTCTATTGGCGTATCGCTCCGAATACATCTTTCAATGAGATTCCTAACGGTCTCTTTCCTCTCCCATGGGAAGATGATCCAGCGCCTAGTAACCCTGATGTAGTAGTCCGGCTTAATTATGCTCCATGGCTTATAATAGATAGTTGCAATCTTAACTTCGCCTGCCTTATGTTCTAAAACATGACTTCTAACCAGCTCAAGGCTTCTACCAGTATCGGCAACATCGTCCATTATTAAGACCCTCTTACCCTCAACAGGCATGGAGAGAGGCTGAGTTATAATCGGTTTATTTTCAGTTTCAGCGATTCCACGATAGAATTCAACTCTGACATTAGCCAGCTCAACGTTACCGAGAAGATCGGACATAACTCTAGCCGGAGGCCAGCCGCCCCGCGAAACGCCAACTATCACGTTTGGCGAGAAATCGTTACGCCTAATCATGTCGGCTAGGGCGAGAAGCATATCGTAGATTTCGTCCCATGAGGGAGCCTCAAACTCCACGTTTAAACCCAATATGCTGTCACAAAGCAAAAATAGGTAAGATGTAAATATAAAAATTTAAGTTGAATCTAGGCGAAATATGCATCTGCCTATTGAGTTTACGCCGTATTAACTATGAAATCTCCACCTGAAGAAGCCTCTTGCCCCCGACGGGAAAAAGTGCCGGTTTCCTCTCAATTATTAATTAAGTAAAAGTAAAAATAAGTAAAATTATTAGGAGATTTCGATTTTATGCAATTTCTTGAAGAGCTCTCAGCCTTTTAACAATGTTTGGATGTGTTGAGAAGAGTTCAGTTATCTGCTCTATCAAAGTGACTTTGCGCCTTAAATATTCAGCAACAAGCTCGCTGTCGCCTCTTACCATGCCGCTTCTGGAGAGCACAAGGGAGTCTTTCTCAGCACTGTCAGGATCCGATATAAAGAGCGCTTTGAAGGAGCTTAGTCCACCCATGTTGCCGTATCTTCTACTTATCCTGGTAGTTGAGCGGACAATTTTAACTAATCCTTCTGAAAGTTTCCTTGCGCCATCGTTTACAACCGTTGCGCTATGCCTATCAGCGTAATATTCCCTCAGCCTACTTAAATAGAGTGTGAATAGCGTTAATACCCAATAGAAGGCAATGCTGGCAACGCCTATAAGCGCCATCAAACTGCCGTTTCTACGCTCATCCCTTCTGGTATACATCGATGACCACATTAATGAGTAACCAACATAATAGAATATTGCTGGCAATAAGGAGACAAACATCATTATTTGAACATCGCGATGCTTTAAGTGCCCAATCTCATGTCCAATCACAGCTTCAACTTCCTCCATGTCAAGCGTGTTAAGTAAGCCTGTTGTGACAGCGACTCTGTTGCCAGTTAGGGGTGAACCGTATGCGAAGGCATTAGGTATTGGAATATTGGCTATCTTTATTTGAGGGGTCTTTACGCCGCTTGCTGCGCTTATCCTCTCCACGATATCATATAATTCTGGTTCTTCAGCCCTTGAAACATTTCTAACACGGTATATCGCCTCAATAATATATGGCGCAATAAGCCACTGTATAAAATTAAATGAGAAAACGAGGATGCCTAGGGCTGTTATGCTAAATGCGTCGATCAACGCCAGTATTACCGTGAAGAAGAGTGTGGATAATCCTATTATGGCAGCTAGTGTTGCAAGCATTGTAAACCTCAGCTTTAAAGCGCTCATCCGTTATCACCTATAAAATAAGAGAAGGATCAGCCTAGATATATACTTTATTCCGAATCTTTTTCAAAATTAATGCTTTGTGGATTAATTCCTGAAATTGGCTGAATTCGCCTTCTTTTTCTGTTTTCAGAATTATTTAAAGAAGAAGAGTGAAGTTTAGAGCCTCTTTCAACAATTCAAGGCCAAAAAAAGGGAGAATCCGGCATCCCGCTAGCATAATTAGTCCACAAAGCAAAAATTAATCGTTTGTGTAAAAGGATTCTTTCTCTAAACCCAGGCTTAAGGAATTAAGCATCTCTTCAATTTTTTTGGAAACCATCTCTCTAAGCCTTTCTGAAACGCAGCCTTCCTGCACTTTTGCATTAAGCCTTTCTAGATCTATTTGCTGAATTTTCCCATCAGGCCACATGCAAATGTCAGCCTCTAGGTCAACGTAACGTATCCTGTTTGGGTAGACCTCTAAGGGCGTATTTATGTTAATGTAGGTACCCTTATACACCCCGTCGCTTGAGAAGTAGGATGTTTTAAAGCTCCATTCACCGATCCTCATGCTTGTAACGGCGTAGTCTCCAGGTTCCTTCCGAACCTTGAGTCCATCATACATTCCGGGCGTGGAAAAAACTCTTAGGAGCTTTATTCGCTGTTCTTGCTCATTAAATGCTATTATACGAGCCTCTCCGAGATTGAAAACTCTTCCATCAATCTTCACATGTTCTATGCCTATTCTAGAACCCTCATGCGGATACTCGCGTCGAATTGTCTCTTTAAAAAGGGCTTCAACGTCCCTTAATGAACCGCCCCTTTCCAGGAGCTTCTCAGCCATTTCAAGCATGTAAGCTATTTTGCCGCCGCAAGCCTTGTAATAATGGTGTCCACTTATAGTTGGCACAACAACGCTTCTAATCTCGTCAAGCTTCCTTTTTGAGCAAGATGGAAATTCAACATCAGTACGTATCCTCTTTTGAGAATCTGAAGCCCCGGCTTCCCCTAAGGCTTCATTTATGGTGGCCACCAGATTCGCATCTAGTTGCCCTTCTATAATTAGGGATGCTGAAGCTGAAATTCTATGCCTAACAATAACGTCATCAAATATGTTAAACAATATTGATGTGAATTTCTTCACTGAAATGGAGTTGCCAATTACATTTACACCTTGCTTATCGAAGCGGTCATTTATGTCCAGATCCGGCTGGCAATTATTCTCATGCGTAATTGGCAAATTGAATCTTTCTTTTATTGCAGCTGAAGGTTGAACTATTCTGAAGCCGTTGTCTAATAGTAGGCGTGTCAGCGCCGTTGAATATATGCCTCTTACTCTGGCTTTAAGCATATCTACACCGGCCCTATCTCTTTATGACCTTATAGAGACCATCAATTTTTTCGACGTGAAATTCCACACCAAGAATTTCGTTTGCAAGCCATATATTTGATTCTAGATGATCTGAGATTGCACGCGTCAAATATACAGATTCGCCTTTCGCCAGAGCCAAGTATGGAATGAGCATATCTGCCATATGCACATCGACCGTTGCTTCAGCATCTATCTCCTCGATAAGCTGCTTAACGGCTTCTTGAGCTACAGTCTCGCTGGTTTTACCCAGTTCACCTATAGAGTCGCTTCCTAGAAGGGCGCCTGTATCAGTCTCAGCCCATAAAACCAGAGAACTGCCCTTCTGCAGCGGATTTGAGAAATCATTTATAATGCGGATTTCAGGATTGAAGCCTCTTGCTTGAAGGAGCCTTTCAGCCTCCCTAGCCTGCCTCTCAGCAACCCTTCTATCGGCTAGGAATGTGCAGACTGAAACTCCTCTAATAGTTTTCAACCTACCGAACTCCTCAAGTTTTATCGGTAGAAAAACCCTGCAAGGTTTAACTTTTAATACTACTTCTCCCATGCCCTTCGGGTAATAACCGTATTTTATAACTTCAATTTGAACCGTTAACCCCATGCGCTCAAGAAACTTGAGAAAAACATTTATGAGATAGTTTATTGTTGGCGAGTGTCTAACATCGGTTCCACCCCTAGAAATTCTAAGCGTAACGGGCTTTTCGGCGAAAGCGCATATTGGTAGGACTGTCATTATCAGCATCGGTATGCTGCCAGCCGTTCCTATCTCGGCAGATATTTCTCCGCCTTCTATTCCCCCAGGCTCAAACCATATTTCCTGCGACCCTACGTAGGCTCCCTTTACATTGGCGTTGCAAATCTTAGCTGCTGTCAAAACTGATTCTAAATGTTGCGGTCTTAAGCCTGGCTCACTACGCTTCTTGCGTATATTATAGATGTGAAGAGACTCGCCGATTATGCTGGCTAAGGCAATTGATAGTCTAAGTATGGTTCCGCTTCCGCTTTTTTGACCTCCATCTATCTCAAGCATCGCAGCTTCCTCTTCAAGCAATAGCACTAAATAAAAAAATGTGGAGGGAGAAAAATAAGTTTACTTCGCGGAATTAATTGTTTCGCCTGCTTACGCATCAATGAAGCTGAAACATCTTTAATACTCTCGGCGTTACATAAGAAAGGTTGGCTTCTCTCTTAATTTACGTTAGTCTCCTTAAGCGGCAATTTAGGTTTAGGTTGAAAGGGATTGTGAAGAAGCCGAACAGATCAATTGTTAAATAGCAATTCAATCTTTAAATTTGTTTGCTCAGCGTTTAAAGCTGAAGCCACTAAGGTTAACTCTTTCGCCTCGACGTTTTTCACCTTGATTTTCACATTTTTCATCTCGCCTGGCAGCAGGTCGAAGTAGTTGTCGTTTGCAATGGCAATATAGTTTTCCTTCACATCGACATTTACAAGCCTTGCATATCTGTCGGATCTAACCTTAACATTTAATGCTAATCCATCTCCCTCCTTTTTAATCTCAGAAACTTCTAAGCTGAGAAGAGCCTTTGGAAATTGGAGTTTCCTATGCTTGGTTAACAGCAGAACATTTCTATGCGTTTTACCATCAGATTCAATGTCAAATACCGTTAGGAACTTAGAGATGTCGGTTATATTAAGGTCGGCCAGGGCATGTTTGATTACTAAGGATGATGAGTTAGCAGGGATTACATGATCACTCACTAGAGTTTTTGATGATTCCATATCTGCCAAATTGATGATGGTGATCTTAAGTCTACATTTAACATCGCTAAGCGTATCATTCACTACCCATACTTCAATCATTCCATTCTTATAGAGCGGGGATACAATAACTGGCTCAAATGCCCTTTTAGCGAAGTAAAAGCCCATTTTAGGCAGCCCATAATAGTCAACGGTTTCCCAGCACATATTAGGCCAAGGCGCATTGAAACTCCAGTATAATACACCGCCGCACCTGAATTTTCTCCGTCTGCAATGTTCTATGGCTGTTTTAAGGGCCTCGGATTGAATAAGCATTGAAAGGGAAACATATTCATGGAGGTACCTAGGCTCGCCGTAATCCTCCATGTAAGATATAACCTTTTCAGGCACATGGTAGTGATACAGCCAATGTTCGTTTATTGGCCATAGGTTGTTAGGCGGAAGGAATTTTAACATGGCTTTAATATGTGGCGCTGCTTGCATTCCAAACTCGCTTAGAAATCTGGCTTCATCCTTCAAGTAATCACTTATTGGAGCCATCCCATGGTAGACTTCCCAATTATGGCGGTCTCCCTCCATCATATCGTTAGGGTTATCTCCACCCCATGGGCTTGAAGGCCAGTATGGTCTTGAAGGATCAGTCTTTGACACAACGCTTGGCAGAACTTCAAAATCTATTTTTGGCCTTGTAAGTCCGTAGCCGCTAGCGAAGTCGAACATTTCATTTTCATTATTGCCGCACCAAAGAACTATTGAGGGATGATTCCTTAACCTACGTATTGTCGCTTCAGCCTCTTTTCTGACGAGATTTAGAAACTTTTCATCTTCTGGGTAATGTCCGCATGCGAAGTTAAAATCGTGCCATAGCATTATGCCGAGTTCATCGCATATATCGTAGAATTCATCATATTCCACAAGTCCCCCTCCCCAAACCCTAAGCATATTATGGTTTCCCTCAGATGCTAAACGCAGTATGCTTTCGTATCGGTTCCTGTTTAGCCTAGATATCAATAAATCAGCTGGTATCCAATTTGCTCCCTTACAGAAGATTTTAACACCATTAATTTTAAAGTAGAAGACTTTACCATTTTCGGTCTCGCTGGATTCGGTGACGAGTTCAACCGTTCTTATTCCGAAACGCGTATTATATTCATCTTCAATCTTGCCTCCGATAATGAGCTCTATGTGAAGATTATAGAGGCTGGGTTTTCCACATCCTAAGGGCCACCAGAGCCTTGGCTTCTCAACTTTTACAGCAAAATTGTGAATTACACATTCTTTTCTGAGGGTCAATGGAGCCTCAGCATGGAACTTTAAGTCCTCACATTCACCGATTATTTTAATTGTAGCATCAGCGTCAACCCTTGAGTCGATTTCCACTGTAATCTCTACTTCGGTTCTCTCTTCATTTATGCTTAAGGTTTTCACGTATACATCGCTGATCGCAGCCGCATCGTAGGCGACTAGTTTAACGCTTCTCCATATGCCGGCTGTTAAGAGTTTAATAGCCCAATCCCACCCATATTGATACTGTGCTTTCCTAGCGTATAGGCGGGCGTAGCTTCCGTTCCATAGCAAGTTTCTTTCGCTGAAATCTCCAGCGCGCCTAAGCGTTTCATACCATGGTGCGCCCAGCCTCACGGCTAAAACATTATGGTTTCCATACCTGAGTTTTTCTGAAACATCTGTTGAGACAGGGGTAAACATGTCTTCATTGTCAGCTACACGTTTTCCATTAAGCCACACTGTTGCGAAGGTGTCCAGCCCCTCAAAGACTAATATCACCTTTTTGCCCCTAAGATCTTCTGGAACATGAAATCCATATCGATACCACCAGTCAACCTTTTCAACCCACTCCCTCTTATCGCAGTTTTTTCCATAAAAAGGTTCTTCTATTAGGCCGTAGTTAAGCAACGTTTCATGAACTTCGCCGGGAACCTTTGCGTCAAGCCACCATGAGTCATCGTAGTCCTCCCTAAATTGCCCCATGCTGACGCCGAAATCAAAATGTTGCATCTTCCAAACACCGTCTAGGCTAATAACTCTCTTCAAGGCGTATCCCACAGTCAATAATTGTCCATTTGAATATTTAATTGAGTAGCGTAAATATAAACAATATTTGGCGTAAATATTGTGATTTCAGCTAAAATTAGTAAGTTTGTAAATGCGCTGCTGGTCGGCATGAGTGGTGGCAAGTTTAGGAAAAATCCCAAAAAGGTCTAACCTAAATAGCGTTATTCATCTCAGGAGCTTTCGGATAAGAGCCTAATATTTTAACAAAAAGGGCACTAGCTCTTAGCCCCTCCAGCGCCTCAGCGCATCTGTCCTCAGATCTATGCCCCTCAAAATCCAAGTAAAAATTGTATTCCCATGGTCTCTGCTTAGTTGGCCTCGATTCGATCTTTGTAAGATTTATACCCCTAGATGCGAATTCTCCCAAGGCTTTGTAAAGCGCTCCGGGAACGTGTTTCGTTGAGAAAATTATAGATGTCTTATCGTTCCCAGTTGGTGGAGAATCGGATTTAGATAGGACAAAGAAGCGTGTATAGTTGTTTGGGTTATCAGCTACGTCCTTGATGAGAATTTCCATGTCATAGATTCTCGCAGCCCTTTCACTTGCAATCGCAGCTGCATCAGCCATGTTTCTCTCCTTAATCATTTTGACGCTTCCAGCAGTATCATATGTGGATATTAACTCGCATTTTAGGCGCTCCAGAAAATTCCTGCATTGCCCTAAAGCCTGGGGATGCGAGAAGATAACTTTTATTGAGTCGAGCTTGACGCCCGGGTTAGCTATTAAACAATGAACTATTTTCAGAACGATCTCGCCGCAGACTTTTAAATCGTATTCTAGAAATAGATCGTAAACCTGCGTTACGCTCCCCTCAATAGAGTTCTCTATTGGGACAACGCCGAAATCAGTTTCGCCATTTTCGACGCTTCTAAATACGTCTGAGAAACGCTTACATGGAACTGGTTGAGCTATTTGGCCAAAAAACTCATAGATGGCGCTCTCGCTATATGCGCCCATCTCCCCTTGAAAGGCGACCTTAATGGATTTTTTAGGCGTGCTCATTCCCTCGATGCTCATGTTAATTTCTCTCTTATGAGTTGAGCTCTATTTAAAAGATTCATCCAGCAAATAAGTTTAACTCCCTCATATTAATGGTTTGCTCTTATATCTTACTTTCTAGATGCAAAAAGGTTAAATCTAGCCCAGTTATTAGCATAGCCATAAAATAGAGGTGTCTCTTCAGTTGGCATACAAATATATGTCGAAAGCATGGAGAAATCCGGGTGAAAGCTACGTTGAGGATCTGATGCGTGAAAGGGCTGTGCTTTGGCGTAGAGAGCCGACCGTGGTTAGAATTGATAAACCAACGCGCATCGACAGGGCTAGGAGATTAGGGTATAAGGATAAATCTGGCTATGTGGTTGTGCGCGTCAAGGTGAGGAGAGGCGGATTAAGGAAACCTAGGCCTAGGTCTGGGAGGAGGCAGAAGCGCATGGGCGTCGCGAAATTTAAACCGGCGAAGAGCTTAAAACTGATAGCTGAGGAGAGGGCTGCAAGAAAATTCCCAAACCTGGAGGTTCTCAACTCCTATTGGGTTTGGGAGGATGGGCGCTATAAGTGGTTTGAAGTTATAATGGTTGATAGAGTTCTTTTGCCAGATTTAAATCTTGGAAAGGGGAGAGGGAGAGTATTTAGAGGGTTAACAAGCGCTGGGAGAAAGGTTCGGGGATTAATGGCGAAAAGTTAGTAAACGTTGATCGAAAAGAAGTTTATAATAGGAAGACCGCCGCGGCTATAACTGTTGTCCATAGACCGTTTTTATCTCCCCTAGCTGATTGACATACATTAGTTGTTTTAAAAATTTTTCCACTGGCCTTATACACTTTTTTCCTTTCATCCCAAGCGGTTTCTGGGTTAAACTCTATTCCCAGCGTCATAGCCAGCATGGTTGCAGCGAGATCTTCAGCGTAATCGCCAGCCCTCTTCGCGGTCTCCCCGAAAGAGTGATGCTCAGAGAGATAACCGTATCCATCATTATTTTTCGGGAGGGCTAAGCCGACGGCTGCTGATATTAAGCGATTAGGCTCATTAGTTTCATTTCGAGCCATAACGACGTAAGTTATTTGCCCTGGTTTTAGAAGTTTAAGTCCCTCCTCCCTCGAGATTATTTTGCAGCCTGGTGGAAAAATGCTTGACATGCATACCAGATTGCATTTTTCAATGCCGGCTTTTCTTAAGGCGAGTTCGAAAGAGGCAAGCTTGTCCTTATGTGCTCCCACGCCTTTGGTGAAGAACATCTTTTTTGGAATCATGTCCATAAAATTATGGAGTATAGCGGTTTTTTAAAAATCTTTCTATTAAAAACCTTTTATAAATGAGCTATGTAAATTAAAAAACTAATAAAAATAATTTTTGGATTAAAGAGGTGAAAATTGAAGTCCATTTTAAGAAATAATTTAAATATTTGAGCTTGCCGTATTTTTAAGGAAGGTTGGTAGTGATGATTAGGGCAATTGTGTATGGAAAGAGGGGAAGGCGTTACGGCAAAGGCTTCAGCGGGGAAGAGTTTAAGGCCGTTGGCTTAAGCGTTAAGGAGGCATTATCCCTAAAAATTCCAGTTGACATTAGGAGAAAAACTAGGCATGATGAAAATATCGAGACTTTGAGGCGTCACCTTAATTTAGCATCAGAGAATCTTAAAGCTTAAGAGAAACGGTCGAGTTAATGATTGTCAATAAGTGATTGCTGATGAAGAAGAAAATATCCTATGTGGATCTAAGCTTCTTTGCGCATGCAACTGAGGATTCGGATAAGGTTCTCACCGCAGCTAAAAATATACTTCCATCAAATTACGTTGAGAAAGTATCTTTCAGCAAGAGTATTTTAAAAGGCGAGTATGGAAACCCAATAATATTATTTAGGTCGCAGATAAGAGAGCCGGAAGTTGCAGAGTCGCTGCTACTCAATATTTCATTAAATCTGCCGTTAATCGATAAGGAGGAGTTAAACCAGTGCCTAAACCTTCACGTGGATGGAGGAAGCCTATACATTAGGCTAAATAAGCAAGAGGCTTTCAGAGGCAGATTCAAATTCTCCCAAGCTGATCCTATACGTATTCGCATAAAGTTTAAGGCATCAAAAATTGAGGAAATTAGGGAAATATGCCGAACAATCGGGTTATTACCATGAAGAGTAGATTTGTAGATCTGCATCTCCGTCCGCCTATAGATCAAACTGATAGTGTTCGAATGCTAATTGAAAGGTCTGCTGAGCTAGGATATGGAATGGTGGGCGTAGCATTCCCCGCCGATGTGAAAAGGGAGCATATTGAGCATGTTCGGAAGACTTGTATAGATGTAGGCTTAGACTTTACCACTAGGGTGAATTTAACGCCTAAAAATGGCGGGGAGCTCCTAAACGCTCTAAAAAAGGTTCGGGGAAAATTCGAGGTTGTGGCGGTAAGTTGCCGAACTAAAGAGGTCTACATACAGGCTGCTAAAGATAGAAGAGTTGATTTAATTTCCTCAGTTTTAGGAGAGTATGGAAGGGTCTTCTTCAGCGTTTCAGAGGCTAGGTTAGCTTCTGAGAAAAGTGCCGCCTTGGAGATTAGTTTGACGCCGCTACTTTCTCTTGAGGGGTTTCGCAGAATTCAATTCATGAGCGTTCTCAGAAGGGAAATTTTAGTCGCTGGTAAATTCAATGTGCCTATAGTTTTATCGAGTGGAGCTGATAATCCACGCTTACTTAGGAAACCTGATGACTATGCTTTTCTCGCATATCTCATAGGTCTTGATCCACGTACTGCTAAGTTAGCTCTCTCCACTAATCCAAGGAGCATAGTTGAGCGGAACAGAAGTAAAATGGATCCTAAATACGTATGTCCCGGTGCCTATTTACTCAAGAGGGGTGAGGATTGCTGGAAAAGATGAGGCGGCGCTACATGCTGGTTAAAATTGACAGTGAAAAGGGGATTGACAAAAGAGATTTTCAAAGTGCTCTATGGTCCAGTATTATTCGCCTCTTCGGTGAGTATGGGGCCAGCCAGGTGGAGGCAACCTTAATTGAATATGATGAAGAGAAAGGAATAGCAATATTACGTTGTTCACATAGGGCGTTAAACATCGTTAGGGCGGCGATGGCGGCTGTAACGAGGATTAATAATGTTGAGGCTTCCATACATGTGCTTCTAGCATCGGGAACATTAAGGGCCCTTAGGAAAAAATCTGGGGAAATGTTTATGCGTAAAAAGGGCTAAAAGCAATATGCTGAAAACAATCATGGAACATTATGATTAAAGCGTGGGTGGGAAACGTTGAATCCCGCGGTTACGGAGAGCGGAATTGCGAAGGATTTCTTTATTCTATATAGGCTTGCTGAGATGGGAGCCTGCAATAAAACAGTAAAGATTTCAACAAGCGCATTGGCAAAAATATTGGGATTATCTCAGCAAAGCGTATCTAGGCGCTTAATTGAGATGGAGCAAAGGGGTTTAATACAGCGAACAGCGACCAGTGGAGGAAGCCTAATTAGAATCTCCGAGGTTGGGGAGGGTTATCTTAGGGGGATTTATCTTGGCTTAAGCGCGATCTTCGAGGGAAAGCCTCAATCCGTAACCGTTGAGGGCAAGGTTTTCAGCGGGCTTGGAGAAGGTGCCTATTATGTTTCTAAAGAAATGTATAGGAAGCAGTTTATTGAGAAGCTGGGTTTTGAACCCTATCCAGGAACTTTAAACCTTAAAATATCAAGCGAACAGAATGCGAAGTTAAGGGCTAAGCTTGATGTCTTTCCGGGTATAGAAATCGAAGGCTTTAAGAATAAGGATAGAACTTATGGGTCGGTTAAGTGTTTCCGGGCTGTAATAGAGGGTAAAGAGCAAGGCGCAGTGGTTTTAGCCCTCAGAAGCCACTATGGCAAAGATGTTATAGAGATTATAGCGCCGGAATATTTGCGTGGTCGCCTAGGTCTCAGGGATGGGGATAAAGTTAGGGTGGAGATATTTATTTAAAGGGTTATTTAATATCACTCCTTTTGATTAATTGAATAAGTCTTCTGCCCTTCGTGAGAGATGAAACTGATATCAGTCCAGTTATCTCCATCCTCATCAAGGTTTTATTCAGATCATTAACGCTTAAGTCTTTATAGACGGATTTCAGCGCCTCAAGTAGCTCAGCATCTGTAAGAGAGCCTTTTTTCTCCAAAATTTCGATGATAACCGTGTGAAGCGGCTGAATTCTCCAAGTTTTAATTGAAGATTGCACTTTAACTCCCCCTTTATTCATGATTTATGTTTAAGTGATCAGCGGCGGGGTAACCCTCTGTATCTTCCTGTACTGTTGCCCAAAACCCTTATACCAATTCTCCATGTCCGGCGTTATGCTGGGGCCTATTTTCCTCATGGCTTCCTGGAAGTCCGCCATAGATACTTCCTTTGCGTTCATGTCGCGGCGTAGGGCTATTAAGGCTGCTTCTCTGCATAGGGCTTCTATATCCGCGCCGGAATAACCCTTAGTCATGCTTGCTAACATCTTCAGATCTACATTATTAGCTAGTGGCATATCCCTCGCATGTATCTTGAATATTGCTAATCTACCATCCTCATTTGGCTCCGGAACATATATTAAACGGTCAAATCTGCCAGGCCTTAGGATCGCTGGGTCAAGCAGATCCGGTCTATTCGTAGCTGCTAGAACGACAACATCCTCAAGGGTTGTTATCCCATCGATTTCAGTCAGCAACTGGCTGATGACGCGTTCGGTTACTCCGCTATCGCCGTATCCTATTCCTCTTCTAGGGACAAGCGCGTCAATCTCATCGAAGAATATTACTGCTGGAGCCGCCATCCTAGCTTTTCTAAAAACTTCTCTAACAGCTTTCTCGGATTCGCCAACCCACTTAGATAGAACTTCCGGACCCTTTATTGATATGAAGTTTGCCTCGCTCTCTGTGGCGACGGCCTTAGCCAGCAATGTTTTGCCGCAGCCAGGAGGACCGTAAAGAAGTATGCCTTTAGGCGGTTTAATGCCCATCTTCCTAAAGATCTCGGGGTTCTTTATCGGCCATTCAACAGCCTCTCTGAGCTCCTGCTTAACCTCCTCAAGATCCCCTACATCATCCCAATGGACTGTTGGTACCTCTATGGCTACTTCCCTCATTGCTGTTGGTGTAATCTCTCTGAAGGCATTTAAGAAATCTTCCATTCGAATCTCCATCTTCTCGAGAACTTCTGGCGGGATCCTTTCTTGCTCCAGATCTATTTCGGGCAGATATCTGCGAAGAGCCTTCATGGCCGTTTCGCGGCATAAAGCTGCTAGATCAGCTCCGGTGAAGCCGTGGGTCATTTCAGCCAGTTTCTTCAGATCTACATCGTTTGCCAATGGCATTCCACGCGTGTGGATCAGAAGTATCTCGTATCGCCCCTGCTTGTCCGGTATGCCTATCTCTATTTCCCGGTCGAATCTGCCGGGTCTTCTAAGCGCCGGATCCAGCGCGTTAGGCCTGTTCGTTGCGCCTATAACTATAACGTTTCCCCTCTCTCTTAGTCCGTCCATTAACGCAAGAAGCTGAGCGACAACCCTACGCTCAACCTCACCGGTGACTTCCTCCCTCTTCGGCGCTATGGCGTCTAATTCATCTATGAATATTATGCTAGGGGCATTCTGCTGAGCCTGTTGGAATATTTCACGGAGCCTAGCCTCAGATTCTCCGTAGAATTTGTTCATTATCTCCGGGCCATTTATTGAGAAGAAGCTTGCATCAGATTCGTTGGCGACGGCCTTAGCCAGCAATGTTTTGCCGCAGCCAGGAGGACCGTGGAGAAGTACGCCTCTGGGCGGATCTATTCCGAGCCTCTGGAATATTTCAGGATGCCTTAAGGGCAGTTCAACCATCTCCCTTAGCCTCTGGATCTCCTCTTTTAATCCGCCTATATCCTCATAGGTTATCCGCGGTAAGCCCTTGCCTTCAGGAGCTGGCTCTGGGAGTATTTGGAGGTTTGTGTCGTATGTTAACCTAACAATGCCGTGGGGTCTGGTCTTCATAACAATGAATTGGACTGGATGCCCGAGCATCATAACGAGTGTTGTGTCACCTTCAACAAAGGTTCTTTCAAGAAGCCTATTTTTCACGAAGTTTGTGAAGTCTTCATCAATGTTAAGCCGCATGTCAACCGGTGCCAGAACAATGCTAGATGCATCTATAACCTCAGCTCTACGGATAAGAACGTACTCATTTATTGAAACTCCAGCATTCTTTCGTGTTATCCCATCTATTCTAATGATGCTTTTACCTTGATCTTCAGCATAAGCTGGCCAAGCTATTGCCGCCGTTCTTCTTTTGCCCACAATCTCTATGACGTCCCCCGCTGAAACCCCTATTTTCTCCATTGTTTTCTGATCAATTCTAGCAATGCCTCTATAAACATCCCGCTGTTTAGCGTCGCCCACTCTTAGTTGAACCTCATTAGCCATTCAGTATCTTCCCCCGCATTAAATCAGATTTCATCTATTTCATTAATGCTAAGTCCCAAATATAAATTTGGTGTAAAATAAATGTTTAGGCTCTCCTAATCATTATTGTTTGTATGTCGCTTACTTCGCTTACGTTTTTAATTCTTGTTTCAACCTCATCTAATCCGCCAGCCTGATTTTCAGGGAATATGATGTGGGCTATGAGCGCCACTAAGCCGAAAGCTATCGGTTCCTCCTCAAACTTGTAAACTGAAGCGTAGCTGGGTAAGGAGTTCTTAATCTTTTCTTTGAGGGTTTCAAGGTTAATGTCTATGTCCGCTGGGAATATCTTCAGGGAGAGCACGATTCTAGCCAAGCATAACCCTCCAATTAAGCGAATGCTCAATAGAATGGAAATACGTATATTTTAAAGTTATGTTTTAGGGCCTAACTTATCTATAAGATCGCCCTGCAATTTGGCTTCAGAGAATCTTTCGCACATAAATTTTATATTTAGCGCGCACGTTACTCCTCTTATATATTTGGAAAAAGAATGGTCATGTGTATTGAAGAATCTGAGATAGCGGTTATTGGAGCTGGATCGGCGGGATTAATTGCGGCTAGGGAAGCATCTCTAAGAGGGGCTGAAGTCTTTATTTTTGAGGAGCATAATGAGATCGGTTTGCCTTGTCACTGCGCCGGGCTTCTTAGCGTAAAGGGATTACATGATATTGGCGTACCGCCCCACGGAGCCTACGTGCAGAATAAAATCAGAGGCGCATGCTTCTATTCGCCCTCAAATCTCTCATTTACCATTGAGGGAAGAGATTATATTGCCTATGTTATTAACCGCCACATGCTGGATCGTTTTCTTGCGGAGCAAGCTTTGAAGAGCGGTTCACGTATAAAATTAAATTCACGGGTTCAATCCGTAAAGCGCGATGGGGATTGGGTTTTAAATATTAATGGGCGTGATTATTTTAAGGCTAAACTTTTGATAGATGCTGAGGGGGCATTGCCTAGAGTTTTAAAAACATCTGGCCTAAACCTAAGGATCTTGGACAAAAATGATTTTCTTAATGGTTTGCAGGTTGACATATCTGGGGTTAAAGTTGACCCTGAACATGTTGAAGTTCACCTGGGCAGTGGGGTTGCGCCGGGTTTCTTCGCGTGGGTTATGCCGTTAAATGATGGGGAAGCCAGGGTTGGCTTAGCGTGTAAGAACTCGAATCTGAAAGATCTTCTGTTCAGTTTCATAAGGAAAAGGTTCGGGGGCTTTGAGGGAATAAATATGCGCTCATTCTACTCCGGGTTCATTATTACATGCGGTCCCGTTGAAAAAACCTACTCTGATGGGCTTATGGTTGTTGGGGATGCAGCCGGTCAAGTCAAGCCTATCTCCGGCGGCGGGGTTGTTTTTGGCGGCATATGCGCCTCAATAGCTGGAAGGGTGGCCTCGGAAGCCATAAAACGTAACAGTTTAGAGGAGAAATTTTTGAAAACCTATCAGGATGAATGGAAGGCAAGACTTGGGAGAGAATTTAAGATCGCCCTTCTTGCGAGAAAGATTTTAAATCGTCTTTCAGATCGGGAAATTGACAGGATTTTTTCAATAGTCATCGAGGAGGGGATTCATAATGAGATTTCAGCGGGGGGAGATATGGATTTTCAGGGCACATCGATCCTGAAAATTATGGGAAAAAGAAGGATTCTGAAATTTTTGCCAACGCTTCTTAAGGCTGCATTAATCTTTAGGTGATGCGTTCAGAGAGAAGCGGACTTACACGTTTTGGGCGCAACCACTGGTCCAAGCGGCTCGCTGCTTCTGCCAAATTCTTGCTCATTCATCCTCCCTAACCGAAGTATGGTTTTCTGGGCATCAATACGTAAACAATTATAAGGAAGAGTGAAATTTATTATAAAATCCAAATTTAAAAGGGTGTATATGGCTGTGAGCAAAAGCATATCAATGCCAATCTGCACATCATGCAATAGAATAATATCTCCTGGAGCAAACGCTACATCTTTTCTATGCCCAAACTGCGGTGAAATTATTATTTGGCGTTGCTCTAAATGCCGGAAATTCAGGCGGCAATATAAGTGTCCAAAATGCGGCTTTCAGGGACCTTAGGCGCATTTAGGGGACCTCTCACTTCCTCTTCCTATAAATCTTGACACCGTCGCGTTCTGTGACGTATTCAAACACAGCCTTTAACAATTCCTCATCCTCCTCCAGCATTCTTGAAGTCTTCACATAGTAGTTGTCACCCTCAAAGCTTACCAGCTGCGTGTAGATGAGAGTGGTCTTGATGTCCCGGTGTCCAAGCAATTCCATAACGTGTAGGATATCCTTAGTCCGGTAATACTCCATAGCGGCTTTCCAGTGCCTGAAAGTGTGGAAGGTGATCTGGTTAAGCCTTGGGTTCCCGTGTTTCTGGGCCATCCGATTCCGGTATCTTCTGAAGACATGAAGGTCTCCTGGGAAAACGCGATCAGATTCTCTTGGTAGGCTGCTGAGCATAGCCATGTGGGTTGAACTGATCTTTAGCATCCTCGGTTTTCCATGTTTCTCACGTCTGTTCAATAAGAGGGTTCCAGCCTCAAAATCTATGTCCGTCCATTTCAGACGCCACGCTTCTCCGCTCCTCAGCCCGGTCTCCTTGAGCAGTTGAAGGAAAGCAGCGAGTTTCCTACAGGCGCCTCTCTGAGAATCTGTATCCGCATCAACGGCACAACCAACGCTGAACTATGGGTCCATTTGCTAGCTGGCGCATTCCATCCTTATAGAGTTTCATTGAGCCGCATTGTGATTCTCCCAGCAGCTAAACGAAATGAAACTCCTATAACCATGATAGCTTATTCCTAGATGCTGGCACAGGAGAAGCCGCCATGAGAAACCAAAATCATAGTTTTTACATAACTCTTGAATTTAAATTCTTTTGTTGTTTCAGCCATAGGATTTGTGGAAAGATTTTTATGAATTGGTATGTTTGTAAGAAGGAAGAGCCCAGCCTCGGAGTTGCCCGGCTAGAAATGGATGGTGGGGATGGTGGTAATTCAGAATTTAGAATGGTCAAGTGGTGGCGAAGTTTTAGGCTGGGCTCTGCCGAGCGCTGAAGAAGTTTTAACTTTGCCAGTTGAGGATCTTCTTCCGCGTTTAAAGTCTTCAATAAATGGGCTTTCCTCTGAGGAGGTGGAAAGGCGTCTTGAAGTTTTCGGCTATAACGAGATTGCTAAAAGAAAGAAACGGGCAGCCGTCATTAATTTTCTCTCTCATTTCAAAAGTCCTTTGATAATAATTCTTCTTATCGCCGGGCTGATTTCAGGCTTCTTTGGAGAAGTTGCGAACACAGCCATCATATTTGTTATAGTGACGCTCAGCGTAGTTTTAGACTTTTATCAAGAATCTAAGGCTGAAAGGGCGGCTGAAATGTTGAAGCAGAGGGTGGCGACAACAGCCACCGTTTTGAGGGATGGCACAAGAAGAGAGGTTAGGCTTGTAGAGGTTGTCCCCGGAGACATCATATTCCTTTCAGCAGGCGACATTGTGCCTGCGGACGCCCGAGTTATAAGTGCAAAAGACTTGTTCGTGAACCAGTCTGCGTTGACTGGTGAATCTTTTCCCGTTGAGAAGACTGGCTTGCCGCTGAACTCTTATGACCCGTCGATAACGGAGTGGAGCAATTATCTTTTTATGGGCACTTCTGTTGTGAGCGGGACAGCAACCGCTGTTGTCGTGAAAACTGGTAGCCTAACAGAGTATGGGAAAATTGCGGGGAGGCTTGTGGAAGGAGAGGTTGAAACCGAGTTCCAGAGGGGTATTAGAAGTTTTGGTTACATGATAATGCAGGTAACTTTTCTGCTTGTCATATTTGTGTTCTTCATTAATGCCCTTTATATGCGAAGCGTGCTCGATTCGCTTCTCTTCGCTGTGGCTTTGGCTGTAGGCTTAACGCCGGAGCTTCTACCAATGATAATTTCAGTAAACCTCTCTAAGGGGGCGGTGGCGATGGCTAAGAAGGGCGTCATCATGAAACGCTTGGCAGCAATACAGAATTTCGGAAGTATGGATGTTCTATGCACGGACAAAACTGGAACTTTGA
Organism: uncultured archaeon; assembly: GCA_938091805.1. Taxonomy (GTDB): domain Archaea; phylum Thermoproteota; class Bathyarchaeia; order Bathyarchaeales; family DTEX01; genus DTEX01. The sequence continues at coordinate 41,781 of CALKGV010000037.1, forward strand.
CGGAAAACCGGATAAAGCTTGTTCTACACGTGGACCTTAACGGCGATGAAAACGATAAGGTTCTGCTTTACTCCTACCTCAACAGTCACTACCAAACTGGAATTAAAAGCCCCTTGGACGAGGCTATACTGAGATTTAGAGAGGTGGATGTTAAAGATTATGAGAAGATTGATGAGGTGCCCTTTGATTTTGTTCGTAGAAGGCTTTCCATAGTTGTTGAGTATCAGAATCAACGGTTCATGATCACGAAGGGGGCTCCAGAAGAGATTGCCAAGATTTGCTCCTTCTATGAGGTTGGAGAGGTTATAGCTGACATAACGGATGAGGTGCGCAGAAAAATTGAGCAGAAATATGTTGAGCTTAGTGCTGAAGGTTATAGGGTTTTAGCCGTAGCCTACAAGCGTTTAAGAGAGGACAAGCCGACATACACGGCGAATGATGAGAAAGAAATGGTGTTTTTGGGATTCGTAGCTTTTCTTGACCCTCCTAAAGAAACGGCGAGGGAAGCCTTGCAGCTTCTGAAAAATGCTGGCGTAGAGCTGAAAATTCTTACAGGCGACAACGAGCTGGTAACAAGGAAGGTTTGCGAAAACCTCGGCTTCGATATTAAAGGAATAGTCGCTGGAAGCGAGATTGCCCAAATGCATGATGACGCCCTTGCAAGGGTTGTCGAAGAGGCAAATGCGTTCTGCAGGGTTACACCAGCCCAGAAGGACAGAATAATAAACGCCTTAAAAGGTAATGGACACGTTGTTGGGTTTCTAGGGGATGGGATTAATGATGCGCCATCCCTAAAAAGCGCGGACGTTGGCATATCTGTGGAAAACGCCGTTGACGTTGCAAAGGAATCCGCTGACATAATTCTTCTGCAGAATGATTTAACAGTGCTTCATGACGGTGTTTTGGAGGGTAGGAAAACATTCGGCAACACTATGAAGTATATCATGATGGGTGTGAGCTCAAACTTTGGGAACATGTTCAGCGTTGCTGGCGCATCATTGTTTCTGCCCTTCCTGCCCATGCTACCCATACAGATACTGCTCAACAATCTGCTCTATGACTTCTCACAGTCGACAATACCCACAGACGAGGTTGACCAAGAATACATTGAAAAGCCTAAAAGGTGGGACATACACTTCATTAGGCGGTTCATGCTATGCCTCGGGCCAGTCAGCTCCATCTTCGACTTTCTAACATTCTTTATAATGCTTTTCATCTTTAACGCTTCTGAGCCTTTGTTCCAAACCGCTTGGTTCATCGAATCACTAACTTCACAGACCCTTGTAATCTTTGCCATTAGAACAAAAAGGTCGCCCTTCTGGAAAAGCAAGCCAAGCCGACTTTTGCTCCTCAGCAGCCTAGCAATAATAACATTCGCGCTGATACTCCCTTACACGCCATTAGGAGAAATTTTCAGATTTGTAAAGCCTCCATCAACCTTCTACATAGCATTAGCTGCAATTCTCGGCGCCTATGTGGCATTAGCTGAAATTATTAAAAGTTGGTTTTACAGGAGATATGGCTACCGCCTAGAACAAACCCTCATCCCGCCCAAAAAGATTGGGATATACCTCACCAAGACTGCGAAGCTCATTCAAAATATCATAGCCACCATATGTCTACACCCAGAAGACGAAATAACGGTTGACTCCCTCCTAAAAGACCTAGAAAAAATTATGGAATACCCACTTGATTACGATCAAATAGGCCACACAATTGTATACCTGAAACGCGCAAGACTCATAAGCTTCGAGTGGCACCAAAGAACAATAAAACGAGAAAAATCACTAAAAGAATACGTGACAAAACAGCTAATGACCAGCGAGCTATGGCCAAAAATAGCCCAAGACTGGCATAAAATCAGCAGAACCATCAAAGAAAAATACGGAAAAGTAAACCCGGAATACCAAGAACTCCTACTTCGAAAAAGCCCCCAGGAATAGCCTCCTAAAACGTGCAAACTTCATTCTTTTAGTCATCGTTAACGGAATAAAGCAAAAATAACCTATACAGACTCAAGAAAATTATATAAAGCGTTAGAACAGCATAAAGTATTCTAGAGATAAAAAGTTTCATTATCTATATTTATGTGATGACACTTTTTATGCGGCACTTGCACGCCCAACATCGCAGGCACAAGTTCTCTTGCTGGGATCTCATATCATTTGCCATCCTTGCCTCATGCTCCTGCCAGAAAACAACCATTGCAATAAGAAGCACGAAAATAATTTCAAAATCAAACCTAGATGTAAACCTAACAGGTTAAGCAGTTCATGTTCTTGGGTTAAATGTGAGATGTTATGCTATATTTTCGAAGTTTGCGTCACCTTTTAGGAAAATTAACACTTATATCATATC
>CALKGV010000038.1 GCA_938091805.1 uncultured archaeon
AGAAGAATAATCGTAAGGTATGAGAGGCTGGCAGCAATATACAAAGCCCTAATAACCATAGCATGCATAACAATACATTTAAGATATGGAATTTAGAGATAAGTTCTTTAAATAGGAGTTTTCATTAATTTTTGCTGAAGGAAGGGGTTTATATGTCTGAAAGCATGGCCCAAAGGAGAAGAGTTGAGGGAAAGGTTGCCTTAGTAATTGGTGCTTCTGGAGGAATAGGTGAAGGAATAGCTAGAGATTTCGCTAGGGAAGGGGCTTATGTCGCCCTTGTTGCCAACAGAAACCTTCAGAGGGCGCAAAAGATTGCGGAGGAAATAAATTATCAGTATGGACTTGGCAGAGCTATTGCGCTGAAGGCCGATGTGACCAATGAGGAAGAGGTGGAAGAAATGGTTAGGAAAACCGTTGAAGCCTTTGGCAGGATCGATATAATGGTTTACAGCGTCGGCATAGTGAAAGCGGGAAGCGTTAAAGAAATGAAACTAGAAGACTTTGAGCATGTGACCAAGGTGAATTATACTGGATACTTTTTATGTGTTAAGCACGTAGCACGGGTCATGGCTGAACAGCACAGGCGCGATCCATCGCACTGGATGGATATAATCCAAATTAACTCTAAATCCGGTTTACAGGGAAGCTATAAAAATGCCGCTTACGCCGGAAGTAAATTTGGCGGCATTGGATTAACGCAGAGCTTTGCGCTTGAGCTGCTGGAGGATGGCATTAAAGTTAACGCAATATGTCCAGGAAACTATTTTGATGGACCGTTATGGTCGGATCCGAAAGAGGGGCTTTTTGTGCAATATTTAAGAGCGGGTAAAGTTCCCGGCGCAAAGACTATTGAAGACGTAAGGAGATACTATGAATCTAAGGTTCCCATAGGTAGAGGATGCGCAATCGAGGATATAATGCAAGCAATATACTATGTGATAGAGCAAAAGTATGAAACTGGGCAGGCCATTCCAGTCACCGGTGGACAGGTAATGAGGTAAGCGTATTTCTCCCAAAATTTCCTTGCATATAAATGCAAGGTGTTGTCATTTTTCTACCATGAAGAAGGTTTTTACGATATCTTCAAGCTTTTCTCTTGCTTTGTAATCAATTTGAATTGTTTGCTTATTACGCAGTTTAATAGCGTTTAGTAGGATGTTTGGCAGCTTGAATCCCGGCTTTACAACCCAATTGCATTGCTTATCACCTAAGATTAGATGGAGTCCAAGCGCAACTTTTAGGGCGTTTTCCTTCCCGAGATTCGTAAGCCACTCTGAAACATCATCTGGCCATGTTATTCTGCCTATAAAGGAGAAGAAAGAAATGCCGAAATCCCTATCTTTGAAAGTGAGATTTCCGGTGGAGTCAATATAACCTATTCCAGCATATTTGGACAAGAATTGATGGCCGAGAATTAAGTAAGCTCCCCTCTTAAAGATTGGGAGAAAATCAGCCTTCTTAGAGAGGTCATCTACAAGTGGTTGGGGAGATTTGATGTTATGTTCGGTTCCATTAAAGACTGGAAAACCACGCTTCTCCGCTGCTTCCAAGATCTCCTTTAACCGCTCTTCAGTGTTTCTTTTTGGAATAACTTCAATAGCAAAGATCCCGTAATTCTCAAGCTCATCAAATAAAGAATTTAGGTCCGCCTCTTTTTCAGTAATTGGATTGCCTAAAACTGGATAGGTTGGTATGGCGCCATACTCCCTGAATAGAGAAACGAGTTTTTCGGGGCTCGGGAAGGCCTCAGCGGGTTCTTCAACGTAAGCTGGTCCACTAGCCTTCAGGAGCTCATTTCTAATTAGATCCTGAAGGTTTTCATCGCTTGAAAGATCAATTTTAATGTCGCCAAAAAGCTTCCGCAGAAATTCCTTGAGGTCGTGATTATTTGGAAATTTTTTTCTGAGAAGATCTGCAGCTGCTTGCGCTACATGTCTCTCCGTTACGTTTCCACGAGGTGTACATCTTAGCACGTCATCGAATGTTAAACTCAGGGATGGGTCAATTTCTTTAAATATCTCGTTTACTTTTTCAGTCATCTCCTCATATCTTCTTCTCAGAGATTCTCTCATTGTTTTCAGTAGGTTGTTTCCAGGCGAATTCGGTTTAAGGTCTTGTATAACCCCTTTACCGCAAAGATATATCCGGCCTGGATTTTTTGGATCATTATATCTCTTACCTTTCGCCTTAGTTTCTTCAGACATGGCTATGGCTTCTATGCTGAAGACCGCTTTCAATCCTAAAATTTTACATGCTTCACCGAATTCTCTATGGCCAGCTATGGTGTAGTGATCATTTATTCCGAAAATTTCTAGCCCAGCCCTATAAGCCTCCCAAGCAGCTTCAGTGGGCGATCTGAAGACGCTGAAGGACTCGCTTGTATGGATATGTACATTTACCCAGCCATACTTTTTTGGTGGAGCGATAATCCCTTCGATTTCTAAACGTTTAAGATCTTTAAGTGCCTCTAAACGCGACATCGGCTTTCTCTTTCCAGTATAATTTAATTCATCCTCTTCTGGCTCTCCAAGTAAACTGATAAGCATCCGAATTCTTTCAGGGAAAATATTAACCCTATTGCCTCTCATGATTCTCGCCAACACAACCTTAAGGGTACATGCTTTATCTTCCTTAGATTTTAAGGGAATCCTAAAAATATTTAAGTTTTCATCACTTTAGTTAATACTAGAAAATTATTCCAAGTTTAAAAGAAGAGGGTCTGAATGCATATGAAAATGAAGGCGGCCTTTCTTGTTGATAAAGAACATTTTGAGATTAGAGAGGTTGAAAGGCCCAAATGCGGTCCTGGAGAGGTCTTAGTTAGGGTTAAGGCATGCGCTGTCTGCGGTACTGATCTAAGGATATTTCGTGGTGAAAAGAAAATTGACGTTCCAATAACTGGGCATGAAATCTCCGGAGTAATTGAAGAGGTAGGCGAAGGCGTTAGTGGGCTTTCAGTCGGCGACAAAGTATCTATTGAAACGGTTGTTGGATGTGGAGAGTGTGATGCATGCAAGAGGGGGGAGGAGAACCATTGTAGACGAAAGTATAAGGCTATAGGTTACCAATATAATGGCGGCTTCGCCCAATTCCTTCTCATGCCTAAAGAGGCTGTAAGACAGGGATGCATAATTAAGATGCCGGATCATCTATCTTTTGAGGAGGCTACGATTATTGAACCGTTTTCATGCGTAATTAATGGATGGTATCCATTTAAAAAAAGGGAGCCGGGCTTTACAACTGTGGTTGTAGGAGCGGGAATAATTGGAATGCTCCATGTGGAATATGCTAAACGGATGGGTTCAAGAGTGATGCTTGTTAATCGCACATCTCCAAGATTAATTCTCGCCCAAAATATCGGTTTGCCTGCTGACGAATTTATCGATGCGAGCAAATGTGATCCGATTAAAAAGGTCAGAGAGTTAACTGACGGTTTAGGAGCCGATGTTGTAATATGCGCAGCTTCCTCAAAAAATGTTCAAAGGGAAGCTCTTGAGATGGCGGCTGTAGATGCGGACATAAGCTTTTTTGCAGGATTACCAAAGGATGACTCAAATGTTTTATTAGATTCAAATCTGATACATTACAATGAGCTTCATATTCACGGATCTAATGCTTCTAATAGAAAGCAGTATTTGGAGGCCTTAGATCTCATAGCTTCTGGAAAGGTCAATGTTAAGAAATTTATAACACACAAATTCCCATTAGAGAGAATTGCTGAAGCAATAAATTACCTCGAAGATAGATCCCTAAATGCTATAAAAGTAATAATTGATCCTTGGATGTGATCTCTTAATTTATGGAAAATATAATAGAACTCTACCAGGCTTTATTCTTGACTCACCTTCTTCAGTATCAGCGTATTTAAATGCTTCAGTTAAATCATCTATATCATTAATAATGAATCTCTTCACCGAAATTATTCGCCTAACTTTATTTTGGAAATCTGTAGACTTTAATAATTCTAAAGCTCTGATATAGTGACTCATTCTGCTACGCGTAGAGCCCTTAAAAGTTAACCCCTTATTTACTATTTTATTAACTTCAACCGGTACCTCACCCATAGAGATCCCAAGCAAAATACATTTACCTCCAGGCCTGAGAATATCTACTGCCTCCTTTATGGTAATTTTATGTGCTTTTCCACCAGTTGCTTCAAAGGTGATATCGATTTTCTCGCGGATTTCATTTAGCATAAGATAATCCCTTAATGAATTTATTGTGGAAGCAAAATCACGAGCTAATGAGAGTTTTTCATCTGCTACGCCGATTAAGTAGAGTTTTGTGGGCGGAATATTGCCAATATGGGAAGATACTAAGGTTAAAAGATAACCTATTGGTCCGTCGCCTATAACAGCGACTGAATTGCCTATTCTTGCGCTAGATTCCTCAAAGGCATTTAGAGCTACGGAAAGTGGTTCAGTTAATGCAGCAACTTCTAGATCTACACCATCAGGGACGGGTAAAACTCGGTTTTCTGGGTATAAAAATAGGGTTCTTGCAAGCCCATCAGCTGTGGCGGCCATGTACTTCGCGTTTTGGCATAAATTCTCCATTTGGCTTTTACAGAAGTCGCATTCACCGCAAGGTATTAAAGGATTAACAACAACTTTAGTTCCAATATTTATTTTTGCCCCTTCATCCGCATCAACTACTTCAGCAACCCCTTCATGAAGCAGACACATCGGTAGTCTTGTTTTTAATTTTTCAGGTTCCTTCTCACCCTTGAAATATAACATTTCGCTTCCACAAATGCCAGCAACGATTGGCTTTAATAAGAGGAAACCTTTAGGAACATGCTCTATAACCCTTTCCCTTAAGGCAAATTTAAACGGCTCTACTAAGCAAAACTCCTTTGCAATGAACCCCATTTAATTTCCCCTTAAAGTAGTCTTAAGTCTCCTATATAAGTTTGTCAGACTTATAAAAAGCGCTGTTAATTAAGATTCATTATTAGAAGTCTTAGCACCTCCATAATCTTGATTAGGGAAGTGCTAAGAAGGCTTCAATATGCCATATTGAATAGAGGGGCATGTTACCTGCAAGGTTTAATACTTCGCGTAGAGCAGGGAGAGAGGATAACGGACCTAAAGATCTATGAGCGGCTTGACAGATTTAAAATAAAAGGTAAGGGAAAAGTGTTAGCAACCGTGCAGAACTGACATGAAGTTCTTGAGTCGTTAATAATATGCAAATTCCTCAGCATACCGCCGGGCCATATACCTGGATTATACACGCTTACTACAGGTATCCCTGCAACCTTGGAACAAATGCTTCAGGCTGGGGAGAGAATATACAACATTAAGAGAATGTTTAATGTGAAGTGTGGTATCACTCGAAAAGATGATACTTTACCCTATCGCATAATGCATGAGGGACTGAGTGAAGGAGAAACATTGGGAAACTTCATTAGCCCTGAAGATCTTAATGTAATGAACTCATCTCTAAATTCCATATTTTAAGTGTATTGTTATGCATGCTATGGTTATGAGGGCTTTGTATATTGCTGCCAGCCTCTCATACCTTACGATTATTCTTCTGAAGCTTTTGAGCCACCCATAGAATCTCTCAACGGCTGACCTCATCTTCTTATAGATCTCGATGTCGTATTGTATGGGCTTCCTACCGTTCCTTGGGTTCACGGGTATGTTTACCTCAACATTCATTGACGATAGCCTACCCCTTATTGCTTCGGTATCATATGCTGAGTCAGCGTAAAGCTCCTTTGGAGGCTTCTCTAAGCCATCCAATAGCTCATCAAACCGCTTCGAATCATGCTCATTTCCAGCACCCAAAGCTATGCTTAGAGGCATGGAGTATTCATCTACACATATATGTATTTTTGACCCTTTTTTATGCTTAAATCCGTCGTATCCTATCATTTCTCCCCCCTTTAGCCTCCACAGTTGAGCTATCAACGCATACCCTACCATGCTCCCTCATGGATGATAAAGCCCTGAATATACTATCCCATACGCCCTCCCCCTGCCATCGCCTAAGCCTCCTCCAAGCAGTCTTATATGAGCCATAGCGAATAGGCATATCCATCCATCAGCATCCAGTAGTCAAGACGTACAGAATG
>CALKGV010000039.1 GCA_938091805.1 uncultured archaeon
GCAGCTACTGCGTTGTCTCAGTCGTTGGAAAAACGGGCCTTAAGGTCGTCCCCCTCGTCGTCAGCTACAAGCCGCTCCTTGAATGGCTTGAGGAGCACCCGAGAAGGGGCAGCCTAAACGCGCCATTATGGTGCTCCCTTGCGAGAAATCGCAGGGGCGAGAGGCTCAGCTACAGGCACTTCCGCCTCATAATTAAGCGCATAGCGAAGAGGGTTGGGCTTCAAAAGGACGTTTGGCCCTACCTGTTCCGCCACTCAACGCTCACGGCTCTCGCTAAGGTCTTCACAGAGGCCCGCCTAGAACAGTTTGCGGGATGGGTTCACGGGTCGAAGATGAGCGCAAGGTACGTGCATTTCTCAGCCAGAGACCTGGAGGACGCAATGCTTGAGCTCCACGGGAAGAAGGCGCCCGCCAAGCCCTCAGTCCTCAGCGTGGAGAAGTGCCCGAGATGCGGCAGCGAAAACCAGCAGGGAAGCGTGCGCTGCATCTTCTGTGGGCACGTTTTAGATAAGAAGCTGGCAGCGGAGCTTGAGGAGAAAAAAGTACTCTAATCCGTTAGCCTTAACGCATGTCTCATCAACAGCTATAAAGCGCCTAGGCTTAACATCCATGGAGAGGCTTAGGCAACCCTTTCCTTTTCATCTATTCGAGAGGAAACGCTCCTAAACTCAGATAATGCTCTGGCAGTTCTCCTAAGACTAGACATCTGAACATAGAATGTCTAGAGCATTATCTGAGTCTAAAATTTTATTTCTTCCCTCTTAAAAAGGTCATTAGAGGTGGAGGAATGCATGTTATTGAGGAAAAATATAATTTACGGGGCAATATTTGGTGTAATAATCGGGTTTGCTGCTGGATTCCTTATTAGGGGTGTATTAGTTAAAATGGAATTAAAAGATGCGCATAGACAAATTTCAGATCTTCAAAAGCAAATTGCAATGATTAAAACGGCGATTCCTCCTTTAAGAAGTCTTGCTGAAAGATGTGACATTTATATTGGTGCTGCTGTGGAACGCAGCTTACTTGATATTTCAAACTACGCTTACACACTTAAGCAGGAATTTAATATTTTAACAACCGAGAATGCCCTCAAGTTTGGTCCAGTTCACCCCAGCCCTGATGCCTACTCCTTTGACGATGCGGATTATATCATTGATTTTGCTGAATCCCACGGAATTAGGGTGCGCGGGCACACGCTTGTGTGGCATCAGCAGCTACCAAACTGGATAATGCAGGGGAAATACACACGTGAGGAGTGGATAAATATTCTGCGGAAGCACATAGTAACTGTTGTCGGACGCTACAAGGGAAGAATCTACGCATGGGATGTTGTCAACGAAGCCGTAAGCGATGATGGGACTTTGAGAGATAATGTTTGGATGAGAAATATCGGTCCAGAGTACATTGAGCTAGCTTTCAGATGGGCGCATGAAGCGGATCCTCAGGCTCTTCTATTCTATAATGACTATGGCGCCGAGGGCTTAGGCGTAAAATCAGACGCTGTATACAACCTTATTAAATGGCTTCTAGAGAAGGGTGTGCCAATACACGGTGTAGGTTTACAGATGCATGTTAGCGTAGAAAATCCACCAAACACGCAAGAGGTGGCAGCAAATATCAAACGTTTAAGCGATCTAGGCTTAGTAATTCATGTGACTGAAATGGATGTCCGTGTTAAGACGCCGCCCAGATGGGAGGACCTGGTTAGGCAAGCAGAGATATATCGTGAGATCCTTAAGGTATGTCTATCAGCAGAGAATTGTAAGGCCTTTGTGATGTGGGGTTTCACGGACAAATACTCTTGGATACCAAGCTATTTCAGCGGGTATGGTGCTGCCCTAATCTTTGACGAGTCATTTATGCCTAAACCAGCATACTATTATATTGCCAAGGTTCTTATTGAACACTTAACTTTAGCATCTTATGATCAAGAGTTGAAGTTCCAATAAATTTCCCCTTTACGATTAATTGGGGCGATTTGGGGTTAGCGGGCTAAATATGGGTTTAATTGAAGCACCCTCTCTTAAACGCCACCTATTATAAAATTAACGCATGAAAGCTTATCTTAAGTAGCTTAAGTCAACTATCTTATGTGCAATTCTGCTAATGATGCTGGCGCCTAAGCATCCACAAGTGCACTTCACCTAAATGTTTACCGGTGAACGGCTTGCCGACGATCGCCAGCGTATCATTTATATGTATGAGCCTAGCATCATGGCTTCCGGCACCCTCATCAACAACATGCGTCTCAAATCTACCGCCGCCTCGATTAACAAACAAAATCATTTGGGGATAATCGGTGAAATCCATTTCAATGACGCAAATATCGGGCAAGCCGTCACCCGTAAAGTCAGCAACGATAAGCGAATGAGGGTCAACCAGATCGCTGGCTAGTACATGTTCTCGCCAAAGCTGGCACGGGTCCCCCCTCTGCCTTAAACCATGAAACCCGCCCGCGCCCCTTCCGCCCAAAGTATTGAGCGTCACCCTCTGAAAGCACAATTTCCACCCGCCCGTCTCCATCAAGATCCGTAGCTTCAATAAGCGTGCCGACATATCCCTGCACAAACTGGAAGCGCTGTCACTCCTCAGGATCGCTGACAGTAGGCTTAAACCAGTAGTTTCCCGCAATTAACTCCGGTTTACCGTCGCAGTCAACATCTGCCCACGCAAGTCCCTCACCTTCCAAATCACGTGCAATAAAATATGCTAGCCATCTTTCTCTCGGGTTATCTCGCGGTTTTAGCCGTAACAAACTCTTCTGCCCTTGGTTCCAAGATACTAGTTCGCCCTCGCCATTAATATTCACCCAAATCTGCGTATGAAATTTATTGGAAAATTCTCCAATAATATGCCGTCTCCACTTCCCTGATGGGTTGGCAAGCTGCTCCCACCACCAGAGATACGGGCTTCGCCAATCTCCGCCCGCTATGAAGTCTAGACGCCCGTCACCATTAACATCCGCTAAAACTCCGCCTGACTCAAGCATTTCCGCATCATCATCGATTAAGTGCACACACCAATCCTCAGGTACACGCTGTTCAAGCCAGACAAGCGAGTCCTCTCCCCTTTGCCTACTGCCAATTACAACATCCTCCCTTCCATCACCGTTGATGTCGCCTACAACACAAATCGTCCGGTTGAGTTGCGGGTTAAGGCGAGTTATAACCATAAGCTGCATCTCGTAAGTGAAGCCTTCAGGGGGCGGATGCCAACCCACTCAGCAGCTTTGCGGAAGAAAGCGCGTTTACTTGGTGTGTTAATGAATCAGTTTGTAGGTGGCGATTGGAAACCATCACGATAGTTGCTACGTCCCTGATCATAATAGCCCCAGCTAGCGCCCTCATTTAACGCCGCCTCCATATTCTGTAAGTTCGTGCCGTCCTCATTAAAAACAATAGGCTTAGGCGTCCCCCAAGAACATAGCTTCGCTCTAACAACATTTATCATGCTTCTAATATCCTCAGCCGTTTATCAATTCCCGTGAAGAAGCACAAAGTCAACAGCACGTAAAACATTATCGGGCGGTATAACACCGCCGCAGAAACTAGTTGAAATAAGCAGCTCCCCACTGCTCACTTCCCTCGCTAACTGAATGAGCTCAGCAACACGGTGCGGTCTAATAATTTCATGGTCATAGCTAAAGTGATCGCACTCATTGGCGATCTCTATGAGAACGTTCCGGTAATCATGATGCATCAGCCAGTCAACCGCATTCTCAGTTGCGCGCTTAACAGCTGCATCATTAAGCAACCGTTGATCTTGACCAAAATAGAAGAGCCCCAGAATTGCCGCCATACTTAGCTCTTGAGCTGCATCTAAAACCCGCCTGAGCCTATTTGTCCAAGCACTTTTGAGTCCGCCATTCTCGTCAAAGCCGCTTACGTACCAAGGCTGTTTACCTGTAAAGTGTTGTGTCCTCGGCCCCCGCACTATAGGCTTATTGTGAAAGCTATGACCCCATACGCCTTGTAGAGTGATAAAGCCGCAACGAACTCATCAGTGTTTCTCTCCGGATCGAACTCGCTACCATCCGGGTAACACCATAGTTTTTTGGTTTCAGGATTTTCATCTTCAAAGAGCGCTTGAACCATACGGGTGTTCAGCAGCATGCCCATAGCCCTTGGATTAACGTTTAGCGCCTCAGCGTAAGTAGATTTCTATCCAGAAGAAAACTTTCACCCCTAACAGATATTACCGCCATGAAAGCAATAACCTCCATAAATAATAACTGCTCTTTCTGCTCCTTCTGCTCTTTCTGATCTTTCATAACTGCTCTTTCTGACTTTTACTTTTAATCAGAATAAATCAGCTTTAAACAGCGCTCGCCTCTCTAATATCTGGTCGTATTAAAGGTATTTGCGAATCAGACGTATATGAGTTTCCACTATTTTCCTGCTATCAGAGAAATTTCCGAGGCGCCATCCTTCGAACTCCGCAGATATATAGCCAGTAAACCCGGCTTCTTTAATTATCGGGATGAGTTTGTCATAAGGAGTGTTAGGTTCCTCCCCTCTCTCATCAAAGACGTGAGCTTTAGCGTGAACATGAACAGTATATGGCATGCATTGCCTAAATAGTTCCACCGGAGCAGCTCCCGCCACACCGGCCAATCCCTTAGTTTGCCAAACGGAAAAATCAGGTACAAGCCCAAAATATTCATCATTAATTTCCTCCGCGAGCTTTAAGAAATCTTCAGGCGGCAAAGGAGCATGGATTTCCACGCCCCATATAACATTATACTTCTTCAAATCTGGTAAAACATGCCGCCACATACGTTTTATCATGTTTGTCTGCCAAGATCTATCCATCGTCCCCAAGTTTTTCGGGGGCATAGGTGAGCCTCTAATTATTTTTGTTCCTAGAGTTGCCGCCTCCGGGATAAGTTTACGAAAATATTCTATGCAGCTGTCTAATGTAGTGCCAACCCCCGTAACATACTCGCTTAGATAAACTGAGTAGCAAGAGACCTCCATTCCGAAAGATTCAATATAATCGCGCATTTCTAGCAGATCATAAACACTATGATATGGATAATTTGGAAGATGCCTATTATCAACAATCTCAATTCCCTCCACGCCAAGGCTAGCTGCATGCTCAATGCACTCCTTAATGCCCATTCTCTGCATCATTATATTTGCTCCATAAGAATACAAGCTGACTCCAATCTTAGGTTTCCCAACCATCTGCCCATTCACTTCTCAAGCTTCAGTTAGATTTAAATAAGCTTCTTAATAAGCCTTTTTAAATAAGAGGCGCAAATAAAATGGCAGAAAAACATTTCGCGTCTGAAGAGGATTTTGGGCAGTTCATGAAAGATGTTCAGCTAGTGGCAGATCTCCTTTTGCTTCCAAATAAAGAAATAGAAAACGTTGATTTGGATGGAGACGGCCAAATTGATGGATTCCAATTCGAACTTGGTAACCCATTATACACGGCGCAGCCCCTCTCATCAATAAGAGGCTTCTCCCTCACCATAAATGGGGAGGAAATAGGCCCGGAAAAGATCGCTTTTATTCTGAGGAAGAATAGAATAAATCTTAAAAATGTCTCCACAATCCCCGAACTATGGTGGAGGTATGGGGAGATAATCCATGTTTTCATCGAGAAGCCTGGGGGATTGAAGCCTGGAAAATACCAAATAGAATGCTCCCTTACCATGACCCCTGCTTTCTATACATTCTATCCGGAAAATACGGTGTTATTAACCAAGGCTAACATGATAGTTAAGTAAAATAAATAGTTACATGACAATTATCCCAAGCGTTAGGAAAAAACTGTTGAAACTGAGATCGTCATATGCTATTATACGGTTGATCTACTTAGTGGCTGTTTGATTCGAGAGTGTATGCTATGAGCATATCCGTAATTAAAGACTTGGAAGATAGACGCCGTGGCGTTAGAAGATCTCTAAATCTCATCGAGGAGAATGTTCGCGGAATACTGCAGGGTAGGGTGAGGATACTCATTAAGCCTAACTTCGTAAGCGCATATGATCCGCCATCAGCAACCCCAGTAGAGTGCGTGGATGAGATCTTAAAGTTTCTGCTAGCGCTCGCAAATCCGAAAGAAATAATAGTTTCAGAATCCCCCACGATTGGAAGTTTCGAAGAAGCGGTAAGACGATATGGATACATGGAGCTAAAGGACAAGTACGGCGTTGAAATATGCGATTTAGACGAATATGGACATGAAGACGTTGAGATAGCGGATAGCAGAGGTTCCCCCCTCACTGTACCCATATCTAAACTCGCGCTTGAGTCAGACTTCAGAGTTTCACCTGTGAAACCTAAAACCCACGATGTGGTCGTTGTGACGCTGACCATAAAAAACATGGTTGTAGGCTCCGTGAAGAGAAGATATAGACGGCTTATTCATCAAGGATACTGGCAAATAAACTACAATATCGCCAGGATTGCCGTTAAGGTTATGCCCCACCTAGCCGTCGTGGACGGCTACGAAGCTATGGAAGAAAATGGACCTGTGCATGGCAACCTAAGGAGATGGGGAGCATATTTCGCTTCAATCAACCCTGTATCCTTGGATTCAGCCGTAGCTTTTGCCATGGGCTTTAACCCGAGCGATGTGGGATACTTGTATCTTCTATCAATTTGGGATCACGGTGAACTGAACCCGGAGAAAATGGATATTGTGGGAGAAGGCTTAGACGCCGTTAGGACAATATTCAAGCCTCACAGGGACTTTAGAAATCAAATCAGCTGGAAGAAGCATATGGATGCTTTAATGAAAGTCCCAAAACCGCCATGATATGTTCAGCTATCTCCTGAATTCCAGAAGAGGCTTATCCGCAGAAATACATATGTGGCTTTACCATTATTTATTAGGGATGAAAAACGTAAATAATTCGTTTCTCGGTGAGGTGCCCTTGCCCTTGGATAACTATGTCAAAATCAGATCCATTGCAGCGTTTGTAGATCCGCGCGAGATTGATCAGAATGTTGAGGAGGAAATAGCTAAATCCACCAATTTATTGGAAAGCCTAGTTGAAACGCTAAGAAACAGGGATTTGGAACCGTGGACCGCCAGAATTTCATTTCCGGCAAACAGCGTATCGAAATTTGATCGCATAGTCAATAATATAGACATCAACCGATTTCTTATATCGCTTGGATACACGGATTTCAACCCATCAATGTGCAACATTTACTTAGATGCCGTTGAGAAAGGCTTCTATATCTCCTTCAATGGTTTAAAAGCTATAGAGAAAAACTTAGCTGGAGAAATCTCCAGGTTTATCCACAAAGCTTCATCGCGTAACCCAGTACACGCTACAAGGATATCTGTTGGTTTTCATGAAGAACCCCTTCAAACACCCTACTTTCCAGATTCAAGCAGCATTAACGGAGGAGTGGGATTATCATTCTTATACCCAAGATTCATAATGAGAAACCTAGAGCATGGTTTAACAGGGGCATTTGATGAGTTTAAAAAGGCCGTGGCAAAAGTTGTGGGTTACCTGGAAGCAGAGGGCTCTAGGGTTCTAGTGGATTACAGCTTATCTCCCTGGATGGAGAATAGCATCATAGACCTCCTTCAAATGGTCGGGTACCATGCAGGTCAGCCCGGGTTCAACTATGGAGTCTTATTGCTAAATAAAGAAATATGGAGAATTGCAGACAAGTATGCAGCAGGGTTTAATGAAGTTATGCTTCCATACGCTGAGGACAACGGATTGAAAAAGCTTGGTGAAAATGAGTCAATAAGGGCTAAAGACCTGCTATTATATACGGCGACATGCGTATCAGGCCCAGACATGCTCGTCGTACCAGAGGATGAAGAGAAATTAACCAGTTTCATAAAGGATGTATACGCTGTATACACATTTAAGAAGAGGCCGTTAGCAGCAAGATTAATTCCAACAACTGGCAAACCTGGAGATAAAATAGATTTAGGAAGGTTCGGGGAAACCGCCGTGATCCCCTACTAAACATGATCACCACACGCTTTAAAAAATCCGCATGCCGAATTCTCCAGTTGCTGGCTAAACGAAGAAGTGCGCATGTCGCATTAACCCGACCTCCGTTTGAGTGCCTTACTGAAAATATATATGCAGGTGACGATCCAAAGCGCTACTGAGAACACAATTAACGCTTTAGATTTAACTAAGTAAAGGTAAATGACCATGTCTATGCTGCTCATTTATGATAGGGCTTGTAGGAGCCCCGGTTCTTTGTGCCATGGAAGAAATGAGCCTTGGAGGTGAAGTGCGTCAAACAGGTTTATTCGACTCATCGCCTTCAAATACTCTGGATGCAACTGCGTAAGCCCCAAAGCTGTAAACTGTGAACATTACAGATAGCGCTGTTAAGACGAACAGAATTGGCAATGTCTTCTTATCAAACAATATTTAAGCACCATAAGTAAAAAGTTGAATGTACTATAAAACTATACGCTTTAGAACAATGCTCTTTCATGGCGATTTCATGTTGCTTAGTAAACTTTATGAGAGTTACCGCACGTTATAATTGTATGATTACGGAGATCACGCTGTTCCTCAGCGGCTTCTGCATAGCTACAGTTTCAACTATGGTTGGCTTAGGAGGCGGCGTTTTCATCGTACCTCTGCTTGTCTTAGCCTTTGGTGTTCCAACTCAGAAGGCAACCGGCATCAGCGTGCTGACGATGACCTTCACCACAACTTTGGCTACCGTACAATATGCAAGGCAGAAGAGAATAAACTATAAGGTAGGGATTCTACTAGACGTTTTTGACGCTCCAGGGGCGATCATCGGGGCATACTTAACTTTGCTTATAAATTCAAATTGGCTAGCCTTCATGTTTGGATGCTTCCTGCTGTTAATCTCCATACTAATTATTAGAAAACCCTATCCCACTCGGGAAGAAGCTCTGAATGTCAATGCATTCAAATTGTCCTTTAAGGTTATTTTCTTTTCACTGCTTGCAAGTTTCCTAAGCGGCGTAGTCGCCGGGATGCTTGGAGCAGGCGGCGGAACAGTTGACGAGACAATAATGGTCCTGGCGCTAAATATGCCGGTGAAAATTAGTGCGGCAACATCGGTCTTTGGCATGGCGCTAACAAACTTCGTAGCAGCAATATCGCATATAAAACTCGGCAACATTGTGCCGACATACGCTGCTCCCCTAGTAATGGGCGCAATACTTGGATCGCAAGTCGGACCGTACGTTTCAAAACACGTAAGTGAAGAGGCTCTGAGAAAGATTCTCAGCGGCGTATTCCTAATTGTGGCGGCGAGAATGATGATCATCCCATTCATTTAAAACTGATGATGTGCTAGTGTAAGTACAAGCGCATCAAGCTGGTCAAAACAGCGTATACAACAATTTAAAAAAGAAAAAGGGGATGCTGTTTAAATCATCTAAACTTTTATTCACCGACAATCTTTTTAAGTTCCTCAAGCAGTTTTTTCGAGTGATGTATGGCTTCCTCCACAAATCCGTACCCTCTGTAGGGAGCAGCTGCCTCCTCAACTCTCGATAGACCCTCCATTATTTGCTTAATCTTCGCTTTATCCATCACATTTATGGCTTCCCGAAGTTCCCTCAGGGCGTTAAGAAACATTTTTGCATCGTAAGAGAAGTACTCGTATGGTCCAATTAACCCCTCTATTGTTTCTATCTCACGTAGCGCATTATTCACGCTCAAACATTTCACCAACCCGCACAGATAGATTATTAAGTAGAAAAAATAAATAATTTACCGTGAAAAGAACATTAATGAGCCATTTAAACCCATCAATCTGATACATATATGTCGCGAGGGATTAAATTTTATGAAGCCGGATATTGGAATCTACTATGACCTTGCGGATCACATTTCAAGAGTTAACCCTCCATCGCTCTCTTATTTAGCGAGAGAATGGCCTGAGCTGGAAGCATGGAGAACAATCGGGAGGGCGAAAGTTCTCGAACTCCTAGCGTTCAATCCACCCGGCGTGCCATTAAACGCAACAGTAGATTCAAAGCGTGAAGACGGTGACCTGGTGGTCGAGGATATATCGTACGATATGCCTTATGGACCTAGAGCCAGAGGGCTATTCATATACCCGAAAAATCGAAGTGTAGATGAAAAAATGCCAGCGGTCGTAGCTCTTCATGATCATGGCGGCTTCAAATATTTCGGCAAAGAAAAGATAGCGGCAATTCCGAATGAGCCCTATATACTCCATGAATTTAAGAAAGAGTATTATGGGGGTAGAAGCTGGGCTACGGAGCTGGCTAGACGCGGCTTCGCAGTATTAGCCGTAGATGCTTTTCTATTTGGAAGCCGAAGGATCCCGGTTGAATCGCTCAATGAAGAAATGCAGAAGCAATTCATTGGGTTAGAATCCAACTCCCAAGAGTATATCGAGAAGTATAACAGTCTGGCTGCTGAACTGGAGCACATAATCGCTAAAACAATATTTGCCGCCGGCTCAACATGGCCTGGAATATTCACCTATGAAGATCGAAGAAGCGTCGATTATTTGCTAACTAGGCCGGAGGTTGATTCCTCAAGGATCGGCTGCGGAGGGTTATCCGGAGGAGGCTTAAGGACCATCTTCCTAGCCGGATTGGATCCTAGAATCAAATGTGCCATATGCGTTGGATTCATGAGCACCTTTCGTGAAATGCTAAGAAATCACATAAAATGTCACACGTGGATGCTTTATGTTCCGCATCTACCGCGCTTCCTAGATATGCCGGATCTAATATCTTTGCATGCTCCAGCGCCCCTCATGGTCCAATACAACATGGACGATGAGCTTTACACGCTTGAGGGGCAGAGGGAAGCAGATCAGAAGCTAAAGCAAATATATGAGAAAATGGGTCAACCGGATAATTACTGCGGAAAATTCTATCAGGGACCGCATAAATTCGATGTGGAAATGCAGGAAGATGCCTTTAAATGGTTTGAGAAGTGGTTAAAATAATTTCTCAGCGAAAACATGTAAAAATGGAAAATCTTAAGGGTGATCTCCTTGGATGGTTTTAGAATAGTCTTCCCCAAACCTATGAGAGTTAAGATGGAAAAGTTTCAGGTTGACAAGCCGAAGGAGAAAGAAGTTTTAATCGAAACCAAGGCTGCACTAATAAGCACGGGAACAGAATTAACAGCCTTAACCGGCGATTTTCCAAAGCCATCAGCATGGTCCGAGTATATTAAGTATCCCTTCACACCTGGATACTCAAGTATTGGCAGGATAGTTGAAGTTGGATGCGAAGTTAAGGACTTTAATGTTGGAGATATTGTGGCTGCCGCCTCACCGCATGCTACGCACGCGATTGTAATGGCTGATCAACTTGTTAAGGTTCCGGAAAAAGTTAATGTTGAAAGCGCGTGCTTCCACACCATAGCGGCGGGCGTCATGAACTCAGTTAGGCTTGCAAAGGTTTCCTTAGGCGATGCTGTAGTTGTCATCGGACTTGGACTTCTAGGGCAGCTAACCGTATTGTTCTCTAGGATGGCGGGTGCACATCCAATCGTCGCCATAGACATCGCTGAAGAAAGACTTAAAATCTCTAAAGCATCAGGCGCAACGCATATCATATGCGCCGACGATTGGAGTAACGTTAGGGAGAATGTTAGAGAAATAACTAAGGGTAGGATGGCTGATAAGGTCTTCGAGGTCACTGGAAATCCGAACGTTACTTCTGAAGCAATAACCCTAACTAAAATCCTAGGACGGTTCGTGGTCTTGAGCTCTCCAAGAGGTAGAACAAACATTGACTTTCACGATGAGGTTAATAGGCCTAGCAGAATAATAATTGGGACTCATTTCACCAGCCAACCTGAGCATGAAACACCCTATAACCCCTGGACCAGAAAGAGAAATACGGAGCTATTCTTTAATCTTTTATCAGCCGGATGCTTAACGATTGAACATCTGATAACGCATAGATACAGTTGGCGTGAGGTTGAAAAAGCCTATAACATGCTTCTTAAGGATAGGACGAGGGCTATAGGTGTAATCCTTAAATTTAGGGAATGACTCACGCAGATTATTTATTCTTGCTCTTTTTGCGTCAACAGAATTAACCCTGAGAAGAGCAACGCTGCCCCAATAATCTGCATAATTGTTAGGTATTCCCCGAGAATGAACCAGGCTAGGATGGCGGTGAAAAAGGGGGATGAGAGCTCTGTAAGCGCCACCTGGCTTGCCTTCACCCTCTTAAGCCCCTCATAATAAAATATGTATCCCAAACCCGCAATCACGCCAAGTACCATTTGATAAGCGGATTCTATCACGAGCTGATTTAAAACTATCAGCAGCGGAAGAAAAACTGCTGATGCAACTAGAAATCTGTAGCCCACTATCAGCGCGCTGTCAGCAACTTTAGTTAGGCGTTTGCCGGGTATAGCCACTATCGCCCAACACAACGTTGCAAGCAAAACCACAACGTCGCCTAAATTGCCAAATCTCAGAGCTGCAAGGCTTTCAATGCTTCTGCTGGTTATTAAAATGGCTGCGAAGCCTATCATCAGCCCCCCAACAATATCATTTCTCCATATTTTTTCATTTAAAAATATAAAGCCTAAAACTGAAACGAAAAGAGGCTGCAAATGAGCGAGCAGAGTGGCGTTTACAGCGAGAGTCCATGACAACCCGAGAAAATATGCTGTTGGAGCAAGCACAGAGCCTAAAAGCCCAACAAGCAGAATGTCTCGCAGAGAAGAAGCCTTGCATTTTAATGATCTCCCACTTAATATAGCATATACTAATGATACTATCGTTGCAAAGAACGCTTCTGAAGCTGCAATCTGCATGAAACTTAATGAGGATAACAAAATCTTCCCAAGAACCGCCTCGATAGACCACATGGCTCCAGCTAATATCCCAAAGAGAACTCCTGTAACCCTCTGATCCGCCATTTTAGACGCCTTAAATGCTTGAGTTTCTATTGGATAGCGACAATATTATATTTAAATCTTCAACATCAAAATGCTTCAGATTTAAGCGCTCCTAAAGAATTCTTCTACAATTTTTCAATCGCTATATGCCTTTAAATCATGGAAGCAAAATTTAATTCTAGTGATCAGGCATGATCCATCATGAAAAAATAAGACGCGTTCTCTTCGTCTGCACAGCGAATATTGACCGAAGCCCAACGGCTGAGGCGCTACTTAGAAACTTAGGAGAATTTGAGGTTCAGTCCGCTGGAACCTGGTTTAACGCCCGAAGAAGGATATCTGAAAGCCTAATAGATTGGGCTGACATAATATTTGCCATGGAAGATCAACATAAAGAAGCTATATTGAACCTGAAACCTGATGCTGAAAATAAAGTGGTTGTTCTCAAAATTCCGGATATTTATCCGCGAAACGATCCGGAACTAATAAAAATATTGAAGGTGAAGCTCTCCGAGAGCTTAAAAATAAAATGGGAAAGAAACGGTCATCCCTAGAATCAAGTTCGCATCATTCTACCATATTCATAGCCCATAAAATTCCGTTTAGCAGATGCCTCTGGAACCATCCTTCGCTCCAAAGCTCCTTAAAGTGCCCGAAGGCCGTATAGAAAACTCTTCCTTCACCGTAATTGTGGCACCAGCAAAGAGCATAGTCATTATCAGGTCTTGTTCCCTTACTTAAATCAACGGAGCTATTGTCTAGGCTTATTAGGACACGGGTTCTCTCACGCGACCAATCCCTAAAAGTATAAACTTCCTCCTTAACACTAAACTTCTCAGGAAGATGCCTCGTCGCCGGGTGAACCCTATCCTCAACTATTACGGTGACCTCCTGAGTCCACGGGTGGCTTTGAAAGTATCCGCCGATCATCTTGCCATACTCTGGAAACTTGTAGAACGTATCCGTTGCATTGTGCACGCCTATAAAGCCCTTTCCACCTTCAATGGCTTCTATGAAATCCATTTTATGCTCATCAGACAATGGGAGTTCACCTGTGGTTGCGAAGAGAACAGCGTCAAACTTCTTCAAGCCCTCACTATTTAGAAGATTGCACTCATCCGTAGCGACGACATTAAACAAGCCGGATTCTAAACCTAACTTCCTCACAACTTCTCTTGCAATCGGTAGGTAGTCGTGCCTAAAACCAGCGGAATGCGTTATCATAAGGAGACTCTTCATAGTATTAACCTCAATTGTTTCAGTTTCCGATAGAAGTATTAATTTCTTTTTCCTCTTCATAATCATATCTATGGCTGATACAAGTTAAAAAATGATAAAGATAATTTTGATTTAAACTATGTTTAATCTACGTTATTATGCCTAAGTCTGACCACGTTTCTCTCTGATCTTCTTAGTTAAGGTTTCAATCTTTTCAGCCGCATCATTTAAGGAATCCATGATTTCCTTAATTTCCTGCTCGCTTAAATGCCTTTCAAGAGCGCCTCTTAGATCTGTAAGTGCCCTAATGACCCTTCCAAAAGGCCTTTCAAGATCGCTTGCTCTTTCAACATGAGGCGTGAGCCAGGGTGGTGGGGGAAAACCGAACATGAAAACCATCTTTCCCATCTTTTCACGCATCTTCTCATGCTCCTCAAGAAACTTTAGACCTTGCTCAGTTATGGTATAGCGTTTCACTCCTCCCTCTCCTCTTGAAACCTCGCTAATATGGCCATTGTCCTGTAACCATGCTAAAAGCGGATAGATTGAGCCGGGACTAGGCTTCCAAAAGCCATGAGTCTCCCTTTCAATGGCCTCCATAATCTCTGATCCTGACATGGGCTTCTCCTTTAAAAGCTTAAGCACTTGATATCTCAAAAAACCCTTTGGAACACATGCAATGTGTCTTCTAATGTTCCTCCATGGCATATGCGGGGGACCATAAATTTCATCATGTGGGGGTAGAGGATCAAACATATTATCGCCTTTGATATCATTTTTGATATTCAATTATATAAACTTTGCTTAAACTAAATCAAAAATTAGAGTTAAGGCTTAAATCTAATGAGTTATTTATTGCCTTTAATGGTGTGCTTCATGGTGAGCGCATCTGTATTCATTGGTAGGGATGTGATATCCGTCAAGGATTTTACACGTGAAGAAGTGGATTACTTACTAAGAATTGCCAGCGAAATGGAGCCTTTAGCCGAATCCAGCTCAGATATCCTTAAGGGTAAAATTATGGCAACGCTCTTCTTCGAACCCAGCACTAGGACCAAGCTGAGCTTTGAGGCCGCCATGTACAAGCTCGGCGGCTTAGTTATAGGGTTTAGCGAGCCGGAGGCATCTTCGATGAAGAAAGGCGAAAATTTAGCTGACACAGTGCGCGTTGTCGAAAAATATGCTGACATGATAGTTCTACGCCACCCAGCCGAAGGAGCTGCGCGTTTCGCAGCTGAGTATGCGAAGGTTCCTGTTATAAACGCTGGCTCAGGCGCTGAGGAGCATCCCACGCAGGCCTTTCTAGACCTATACACCATTATGAAGGAGAAAGGGCGTATAGACGGCTTAAAAATAGCATTAATGGGCGATT
The DNA here is from genome assembly GCA_938091805.1 of uncultured archaeon. Classification (GTDB taxonomy): domain Archaea; phylum Thermoproteota; class Bathyarchaeia; order Bathyarchaeales; family DTEX01; genus DTEX01. The sequence goes on from CALKGV010000039.1 coordinate 15,423, forward strand.
TACGTTATGGTAGAACAGTTCACTCGCTTGCCTACGCATTGTCACTTTACAAAACTAAGCTATTTCTCGTCTCACCTGAACTCTTGAGGATACGTAGAGAAGTTTTAGAGGACGTAAATGCTAGAATCGAGGTGTCAGAGCATTCAAACATCGAGGAGATTCTACCCGAGATTGATGTTCTATACGTAACGCGTATACAGAAAGAACGGTTCCCAGATCTGGCGGAGTACACTAAAGTCAGAGGCTCATATGTGATAGATTTAAATGTTTTGAGGAGGGCGAGAAGTGACCTCATAATCCTCCACCCTCTTCCAAGGGTTGATGAAATCGCATCTGAGGTCGATTCAACACCCTTCGCTAGATATTTTCAGCAGGTTAAGAACGGTTTGGTCGTACGTATGGCGCTGCTGGCTTTAATTTTGGGCGCAGTTAAAGAGTGATGTAAACTAATGCTCTCCAAAGGAGATGTGGGCAGCTCGTCTTACCTTAAAGTTGTCAAGCGTCCTGAGCCTAAACGTCTAAATGCCTAAATAGATGTGGTGAAGTCTCGATATGGAAAGAGAAAATCGAAAATTTATTAGTCCTCTAACGATGATTCTAATAATTATTCTTATCGCTATTATCTCCCTAAACGCTACTCTACTCTACACTATTTTCCGGCTTAGTGAAGAAATTTCCTTAATGTATAATGAGATTACGAAGATTCAAAAATCTTATGCTGATTTATCGCTTCAAATATTAAGTTCACTATATGATGATTATGGAGGTGTTACTTACTTGCATGGAAATGCAACTGGCTTCTTTCATGTAGAGAAGATTTACGGAAAATTTTGGCTTGTCGATCCGGAAGGCAACCTATTCATATCTAAAGGGGTTAACCATGTGGATTATTGGGGAGACTATTCCCCGCCGCTTGGTTACAGCCCATACAATAGATATGTCTCTGGAAAGTATGGTTCAGCCGATAACTGGGCTGAAGAGGCTGTCAGTAGACTTAGAAGGTGGGGGTTCAACACTGTAGGCGCATGGTCAAGCAGAGAAACATATGACAAAGGCATGCCCTATACAATTATCCTTAACATAGCCATCAATGCTGGAGCAAGCTGGCTGACTGGAAACGTTGCGGATTATTTCTCACGAGAGTTCGAGGCGGCGGCTGAGAAGATTGCGAGGGAAGAATGCGCACCTAGACGGGAGGATAGGCATCTAATTGGATACTTCATCGATAATGAACTTAGGTGGGCAGCTGATTGGAGATCGAGCAACGAGCTATTCGACGATTACATGCTCCTTCCACCGGAAGCAGAGGGCAAAAAGGCTCTTGTAAAGTTTCTCAGGGAAAAATATGGGGAAATATCCTCGCTGAATAGGGTTTGGGGAACCAGATTCTCCTCATTTGATGATCTCCTTTTGGAGAGAGAAGCTCCGAAGACGTCGGCTGTCGACATTGATAGGCGAGGCTTCCTAAAGATCATCGCTGAGCAATACTTCAAGTTAACCTATAACGTTATCAAAAAATACGATCCCAATCATCTGGTTCTTGGATGCCGGTTTGCATATAAGCCGCCTAATGAGGTTCTCTATGGCTGCATAGGCTACACTGACGTTGTCTCAGTTAACTGTTATACAAACCCGTACAGCAGCGATCTTGAATTGAGAATCATGGATCTAAAAGAAATTTATAGGATAACATGTTTGCCAATAATGATAACTGAGTTTTCTTTCAAGGCGATGGATTCAGGGCTTCCGAATAGTAAAGGAGCAGGCGTACCGGTCAAGACGCAGGCGGAAAGAGCAAAATATTATGAGGAGTACGTTAAAGCCATGATCAAGCAGCCTTTCATTATCGGCTATCACTGGTTCCAGTACAGCGACCAGCCGTATGAGGGAAGGTTCGATGGGGAGAACAGCAACTTTGGGCTTGTGACAATACGCGATGAACCCTGGGAGACGCTGGTTCAAAAAGCAACCATAGTAAATCTGGACGCTGAACTCGCTCATTTGAAGGGAGAAGAGTAGCCTAAAACTGCAGGTTTGAAAAATGCTCCTCCAACTAAAAATAAAATGTTCAGATATAATTGATTCCATAAACCGGCGTAGGCAGTGGCAGAGCTTTACCTAAAAGATTCATTATCGGCTCAATCTTCACTCTCGACCTTTCTTTTTCAGGAGAATCGAAAAATAGTAATGTGAAATCTGCCGGCTCAAGAATTAAAGAATCGTCCTTAATGGATACCTTCACCTTCTCATTATAGTCCTCAACGTTAATTTCCGAGGTTATTTCGACGCCAACTCTTTCAATCAGGTAGTTTTTAGCCTTCTCAAAGAAGGATTTGGGATTTAATATGAGCATATTTGCCTCAGAGTTCGGGGAGGGTTTTCTTAACCCGCATTTCTCTAAAAACTTTAATAGCTCCACATCTTGAAATGGCACCGCCAACTCGATGCGACTAGGCTGCCCGCTTTCAAGTATATGGGCAATTAAATGTGCAACGTAGATTCTTGAACCTGCATACTCCCATACTTTCAAACGATTCATTTTTGAAAAGGAAGATACGGCAACGTATGCCAATGGGTCATCATTAATCACAGCTAAGTAAATCCTGGACTCTAAATCGTTATATTTAGGTGGTGTGAAGAAAATTTTAGTGAGCATCTGAAAGTCTTCTAAACTGCGCTCGTATCTGACTGGTTCCTTCTGATATATTGCAGCAATATCGTTTATGTAGTTATTACTGCAAATAGTTATTTCGAAATCTTTTTCTTCAGCGGTCATCTTGATGGGTGACGCAGCATTGTATAGGTAAACTATTCCGGATTTGAAGCATCCGAAGCGCCTATAAAGTCCCCTATCGCCTGAAATCATGACGAAATCTATTCCGTCTCTCCTCATTTTATTTAGGGCGTCTGCAACTAGGGCTGAGGCATACCCCTTTTGTCTATAACCCTCACGGGTGCATACGGACCCTATCATACCAACATTAAACCGTGAGCTGCAAATTAAAAGGCGGCCCTCCCACACGCCGACATGAGAAACGACATGGTCATCCTTAACGATCACCCTTAGATTCTCGAGATTATTCTCATTAAACATGTGCGAGAATGCATCGCCCATTATTGGCGGAAAACCATAGGGAAGCATGAAAATCTGGTTTGCGAGATTAACTATCTCAGGTAGTTCTTCAGGTTTAGCTGCCCTAGGCCCCTCCAGCATTTCTAAGCCTCCAATGGGCTATTCTCCAAATATTTAAGAATTCTCTAAAGGCTACTATCGAACCATATGCGATTTTTCTCCCACCACTCCTTAAAAATTCTCTAATATCCTCAGTACTTAAGAAATCTCCCTCAGAGATCTCCTCAGAGTTTGGCTCAATCTGTCCATCATATTTACATAGGTAGAGAACTGAGATTTCGCGTTCCTCCTCAGAGAAGCATTTGAACTTGCATATCTCCTTTAATGGAGCCTCTATGCCAAGTTCCTCCCTCATCTCTCTCTTTTTGAATAAAACAATTAATAAATCTTGCTGAAAATTATTAAAATCATGATGTTATCAGCCGGAGGAGTTACATGTGGCCGATTGGATTTTTACGCATAGTGATGGTGATGGCATATGTGCTGGCGCTCTGGCTTTAGCTGCCAACCCTGATGCAAAGGTTTTCTTTACTCATCCCCATGGGCTTCTGGAGGATCTTGGAAATGCCGGAGAGGGCGATAATGTAATAATATGTGATATAGCCCTTCCAGAGGGTAATCTTCAGACAATTCTAAATAGGTTTTCGGAATTCAGCGATCTTGGTGGTCTCACATATATCGATCATCACCCCCTACCGGAAGGCTTAGCGTATAAAGATATTCCGGGGAAGGTTATCCACAGCCTAAACTCCTCAGCTTCAGAGTTAACATACATATTTTTTCGTGAGAAGACCGTCCGTCTTCTAAGCAGGGTTGCAATATACGGCGCTATAGCAGACTACTTGGATGACACTCCGGTTATATGCGATCTACTTCACAGATGGGATAAAAGGACATTATATTTCGAGACCGGGATCCTCGTTCAAGGGATTGAAGGGCAAAAAAGGAATCATGACTTTAAGCGTAGCGTGGTTGCTCACCTTGCCAAGAATAATCCGCCGGACACGCATCCGAAGCTTCTAGAATCAGCAATAGAAAACACTCGTAGAGAAGAGGAGCTGATCAAAACTTTAAGTGAGCATATTCATGTGAGTGGTCTGGTTGCCTATGCGCTCGACGTGCAATTTTCACTTGGAAAAACGTCTATATATGTCAGGGCTCTTAGCAACGCTGTTGTGGGAGTGGCTGGAGAGAGAAAGAAGGGAACAATAGACATGAGCCTGAGAGCATGCGATAGAAGGATAGATTTGAATAGTATGTTGCGCTGTATAGCGCCGAAATTGGGCGGAAGTGGAGGCGGCCATCCTTTAGCGGCTGGAGCGAGGATCCCTGAAGAAAAATTTGATGAGTTTATTAAAGAACTAAATAGGATGCTTGCATCTAATAAGAGCTGAAATAACCTAGTTTTTCCAATAATTTTCCTATACAATTGAAAGTCTTACTTTGAACTCATCTCAAAACTATTTAAGTCTTTCTTGACTATGTTTTGGTATGGAGTTTCTTGAGCTTTCTGATGGTGAGTGGGAGTTCATTAGTCCTTTGCTGCCTCCTAAGGCTAGGGTTGGCAGGCTCTGGGGCTGATGATAGGATGGCGATAAACGGCATTCTGTACGTCTTGACTACTGGATGCAGATGGATGGATATGCCTATACGCTATGGCTCCTACAAGACTGCTTGGAGGAGGCTTAGGCG
>CALKGV010000040.1 GCA_938091805.1 uncultured archaeon
ATATAAATGTCTTCCGAATCAAAGGGATTAATGTAGAGGCGTCAAACTTTACTTCAGCCTCAAACTTCTCATATGCTCTTTTAATCTCGCTTTCATATTTAACTCCTAAAAGTTTAGGCTGAGCTGATGGATATTTAGGCATGGTTTATTGCCTTCAACTTTTTAATCTTTTCTTTGCATAAATATGTGGATGAGCAAATTTATTATTTACCTTTGCTTCTTTTAGAATTCACAGAGCTGGAGAAGAGTAGGAGGAAAAATAACATTAGAATAGCTGTCGTCGACTTAGATAAGTGTAAACCCGCCCGATGCGATAGGACATGCTATCGATTCTGCCCCCAGGTTAGAAGTAAGGTTGAAGCAATAAGGTTTGAAAATAATAAGCCCATTATATCTGAAATACTTTGCACTGGCTGCGGTATATGTGTCAAAAAATGCCCATTCAGGGCGATATCGATCGTCAATTTGCCTGAAGAATTAAGGGGCGAGTGCGTGCACAGATTTGGGCCGAACACGTTTAAATTGTTCCGCCTGCCAACCCCATCTCCAGGAACGGTGCTTGGGCTAATTGGACAGAACGGTATTGGTAAGTCAACGGTCTTAAAGATTTTCTCCGGCGAGATCAAGCCTAACCTTGAAAGATATAGTGATCCTCCAGAATGGTCTGAAATAATACAGTTCTTCAGAGGTTCAACCCTCCAAACTTACTTCCAAAAATTAAGTAATGGCAGACTTAAGATTGTTCATAAACCACAGTATGTAGATAAAATCCCGCATATCGTTAGGGGGAATGTAGGTGAGGTACTGGAACGTATCGATGAAAGGGATAGGCTGGATGAGATCTCTGAAAAGCTTCAACTTAAGGTCGTCTGGGATAGGCCTCTAGACGTTCTAAGCGGCGGTGAGCTTCAGAGGGTCGCTATAGCAGCGGCTGTCTGCCGTGAAGCAGACGTGTATCTTTTTGATGAACCCTCAAGCTACTTGGACGTCAAGCAGAGGCTGGAAGCAGCTAAGGTTATCAGAAGCTTGAAGGAAGCTGAAAAGATGATTGTCGTAGCGGAACATGATTTGGCGGTGTTAGACTACCTTTCAGATCAGATCTGCATATTCTATGGTAAACCAGGCGTGTATGGGATAGTCTCCCATGTTCACAGCGTTAGAACAGGAATTAACATCTACCTTAACGGGTTCATTCCGGATGAAAATATGCGTTTCAGAAAGGAGCCGATAATGTTTCACGTGAAACCGCCAACGACAGCTCCGCTTGCCAGCGCACCAATGCTTAAATGGAGCGAAATGATGAAAACCTACGGTGATTTCACCCTAAAAATTGAGCCTGGGGAAGCCGGAGCAGGAGAAGTAATAGGCATACTTGGCCCAAACGGCATTGGAAAAACATCCTTCATAAAGATTTTGGCCGGAATTGAAAAGCCTAATTATGGGCAGCCGCCGGTTGAGAACATTTTGAGGGTTAGCTATAAGCCACAATATATATCAACTGACTATGAGGGAACCGTCGATGATCTTCTAAAGATGACTGCAAAGGAGCAATTCGCATCCAGCTGGTACCAAAGCGAAATAATTCAGCCGCTTAATCTAAGCCCGCTGCTTGATAGGAGCGTCAAAGAACTAAGCGGTGGCGAGCTTCAGAAGGTTGCTATAGCAGCATGTCTCTCGCGTGATGCAGACTTGTATCTTCTCGATGAGCCAAGCGCATATTTAGATGTTGAGGAAAGATTGGCGATGGCTAGAACAATCCGGAGGATCATTGAGGATAAAAATGCAACAGCCTTCGTTGTTGAGCACGATATTGTTGCTCAAGACTTCATAGCGGATAGATTAATAATATTTACTGGCGAACCGGGCATTCATGGAACAGCGAAAACTCCGACAAGTCTCCTTGATGGAATGAACATGTTCCTGAAAGAAATGAATATAACCTTTAGAAGGGATCCGGAAACAAAAAGACCGCGTGTTAACAAGGAAGGCTCAAGGTTAGATGAGCACCAGAAAAGAATTGGACAGTACTACTACATTAAATAAATCATTCCTCAGATTCTGTCACGTATATCTTCAGCCCATGAGACTTTAGGAATCTAACTATATCCGGCTTTTTGAGGGCCCTAAGTAGGCTATAGCCCAGCATTGCGACGGCGAAGAGGCTACTTATTGCTAGAACCGCTATGCTTAAGAGCCATGGCGGCAATACTGCGCTTTCAACTGGAAATAAAATCCAAACGTAGCTTCCAACAATTAACCCTATAGACAATGCGCCGAGGATGCAGCCAATCAAGGGTTTATTCCTCATTTTAAAGATTAACGCTGAAGCAATAATGTTAGCAACCGGGCCGAAAATTATATCGATAAATCCGTAAGGCACTGAAGCTGAAAAGTAAACGTTACTTATAAAGCAACCAACCGAGGCTCCAATAATCGCCGGCGGGCCGAAGAGTGCAGATAATGGTATTAATGCATCTGCGAAACGTATCTGAATCGAAGCTGCGGCGCTTATCCCCTGAACTATCACTAGCGTAGAGTATAGGGTTATAAAAAGCGCCGTTAAAGCTAAATCTTTACTATCCATGATTTCATCCCCTTATCTTAAAGCCTATTGAATGGAACAGATCAGAGATGCCTAACAGTAAGCCTCTTAAGAAAAGCTTACTCTACGCTAAGCATTAATAAAGCCTTCGGTCTTTTTAGCGGGGAAGGCAAAAGTTATTTATTAGCCATCTTCTCTTCTTATAGGGTGGTGATTTCTTTATGGTTGCGGACGAGGAAAGAAAAGAAGCGTCTTACCGCTCCCACAAGGTTGTTATAAGAGGAATTGTTGAAGGATATGACGTGGCCTCACTGGAAGATCTGAAAAAACTTGAAAACCAGATCGAAAGTTTGCAGAGTGAAATAAATGCCCTTAAAAATCAAATAAGCGAATTGCAAAAAGCATTAAACGCCACAAACATGAGACAAGAGCGATTGGAAAACTTCCTAAGATCATTCAAATAGATCCGTAACCAGAGCATCTAGCGCGATCTCATCCATTAACCCCACTTTTTCAATCGCTAAATTTAATTAGATCAAGCGCTAAAATTTGCTGAAGGCTGATGAAAGCTGAAAGGCTTGGAGGATTGATTAATGAGTTTAAGCATTAATAAGATGATTTTCGCCACGATCCTAGTTGCAGCATTTATTATTGGAGCGTTTTCATCATATTTATGGGTCGCAGGCTATTATGCGTCATTAGAGCTCAACCTCCCTGAAAAACCAGTCATATCAGTACATAGTTTTCTAACCTCAGCTGAAGACTCTTCGTTCTTCAATATTACAATACTTAACCCATCACTCTCGCCTGAAGAGATAAAAATCTTAGGAATTTATGTTTTAACAGAAGATGGCAGAAGCCATAAAATTACCTCAACCAGCCCAAACATACCAAACAGCGGTTACATAATAAAAGTTGGGGAATCAAAAGTTTTCACATGTTTCTGGAACTGGATAAATTATACTGGACAAAGAATAAGCATCGGTGTTTTAGCTGAAAATGGTTCTGGAGGGACATTGTCAGCCATCCTTCCTTTAATAGAGGCTAGAGTCGCTGATTTCTTTCTAGATCCGGAATGTGGAAACACGTTTAACATAACAGTTATGAACTCTGAGGAGTCGGTTGCCAAAATCAAGATTATCGGATTAAGCGTCATAGCAGATAGCTCGGTTTATAATATAGCCACCCAACCCCAGCTGCCGATAGTACTAGAGCCGAACAAGTCAATTAGCCTTACATGCTTATGGAACTGGACTGAGTATCAAGGTAAAACTATAACGATAGCCGCAATCACAGAGCAAAAATACGTTGCAGAAATAACTGAGTTCATACCTCAATATGTAGTCTTTAATATCGAAGAAATTAAATTCAGCTTGGACGATCCGTCCCACTTCAATTTGACAGTGTTAAACTCAGAATACTCAGAAATACCATTAAATATAACGAAAATCAGCATCAGACTTGAGAATGGCACCCTACTATCACCTTTAAGCGTTGATCCATCACTCCCTCAGATGCTGGATAAAAATTCAACAATAACATTTATGTGCAAATGGGAATGGTCAACATATCGAAACAAAGAGTTAACGGTTACTGTATACGCTGAGCAAGGCTACAAAACTAAGGCTACCTATAAAACTCCAGCATGAACTTCACCTAGGCAAAGACTTGACTAGGTCTTAACGTTTCTTTTTAGCGAGTCCTCAAGTTTTATCAGAGATCCCGTAGGGTCTTCGCTGGTGGTGATATATGAGCCGACAACAGCCGCTCTTGCGCCAGCTTCCCAAACCTTGATAATTGTTTCTGGATCTATGCCGCCATCAACTTTTATAAGTTTATTGGGAAATCTCTGAGAAAATCTTCTTATTCTTTCCGTTGCTTCTTCACAGTATTTTTGCTTTCCCGCGCCCATAGGTACAGTCATCAATAAAACTATATCCGCGGCCTCAACGATCTTGTCAGTTAATCTTTCTTCCGCCGTTGGAAGATTTAGGCATATTCCAACCCTATAACCGAGATTCTTTAAGGTTTTAAGGGCTTCTATGGCATCGTGTTCCAAGCTGAATGATTCCACTTGCATTATGATTGTCGTTTTAAATCTGTCTTTTTCCCGAATAAACGAGTTTATCTCTTTCATTACTTCAAGCGGGTTTCCAACCATTAAATGTATGGTTAAGGCAATTTTATCACGTAACTCTTCATATAATTTCCTTATAAGATCCGTTGAAAATTTATTTTTGGAAACAAGAGGCAGCCTCATAACGTCTATATGAACATCATGTATTCTTCCAGTCTGCGCAAGTTTAATTACGTTTAGGAAAGCCCTAGATCTCTCTAAGTTCTCCAAGCTCCTCGAAAGCTCCTGCTCGTATTCTAGTATTGATAGCGAGATGAACATTTTCCGCTCATAATATTTTTGGAGAGTAATATTTTATATCTTGCGTTAAAAATAATCGTGAATGGTGATTCAATTTATGAGTAATGGTTACTTTATTGGGGTGGATAATGGTACGCAAAGTACCAAAACCGTGGTCGTGGACGGTGAAACTGGCAAGGTTCTTGGTAAAGCAACAAAAGAATATGGTTTAATAGAAGGTTTACCTCCTGGGCATAAAGAGCAAGATCCGTCTGTTTGGATTGATGCATTAATAGATACTGTTAAAAGAGCAGTTTCGCATGCTAAAATTAACTCGGAAGACGTTAAAGCAATCGGCGTCTCCGGTCAACAGCACGGCTTAGTTCCGCTGGATGAGCATGGCACAGTCATAAGACCAGCTAAACTCTGGAATGATACAAGCACCTTTAAAGAATGTGAATATTTAACGAGAAAACTAGGTGGGTTCAATGCCGTCATAGATGTCTTGGGTCTGCCGTTCTTACCGGGATATACAGCTCCAAAAATTCTGTGGCTTAAGCGACATGAACCATGGAACTATAAGCGTCTTAAGACTATACTTTTACCGCATGATTATCTGAACTTTTATTTAACTGGCAGAAAGGTTATGGAGTATGGCGATGCTTCTGGAACCGCGCTTATGAATATTAGGACGAGAAAATGGTGCAAAGAGGTTTTAGAAGCCATCGACCCGGATCTCGAGAAGATTCTCCCCACGCTGCAGAGTTCAGATAAGCCAGCCGGCATCATCAGGAAAGAGGTTGCGGAATTATTTGGTTTTAGAGATGATGTCCTTGTCAGCGCTGGCGGAGGAGACAACATGATGGGTGCAATAGGAACCGGAAACACCAGAAGAGGCGTTGTAACAGCAAGCTTCGGGACCTCAGGTACGATTTACGCCTACTCAGATATTCCAGTGATTGATCCGAAAGGTGAGATAGCTGCCTTCTGCGACTCGACGAATGCTTGGCTGCCGCTTCTTTGCACAATGAACGTTACCGTCGCAACAGAATTCATCAGGAACCTATTTAATATGACTCATGATGAACTAACAGAGGCCGTTGAATCCGCGCCTATAAGTTCCGAGGGACTGATACTTCTACCATATTTTGAGGGTGAAAGGACACCTAATGTTCCCGATGGGACCGGAGTATTCTTCGGGCTAAACAGTCGAACCGTCGACAAGAATCACCTTGCTAGAGCCGCAATGGAGGGCGCAACGTTAGGGATGAACTATGGCTTAAACAGAATGAGGGAGCTTGGAATTAATCCGCAGCAGATTAGGCTGACTGGAGGCGGATCGAAAAATAGGGCTTGGCGGCAGATAGCGGCCGACGTATTTAATACGGAAGTGGTGTGTCTGAAGATTGATGAGGGAGCAGCCTATGGTGCGGCGCTGCAAGCCGTATGGGCCTACCGCAATTACATGGGTGAAAGAACAACAATACAGGAGATAACGGATCAATATGTTGAAGTTGATGAAAAAACCCTTGTCTTCCCAAAACAGGATAATGTTGCAGTTTACCAAGATCTTCAGAAGATTCAAAATGCTTTAAGCAGATCTTTAAGGAAGGTCTTCAGAATGCATAGAGAATTCCTGGGCAAATACGTATCATAAGAAATGTTAGAGTAAATCTGGGAAAACCGAATTTTATATTTTTATAGCGGAATAATTTTTTATAGCGGATCATCCATAATCTAGGGGTAATTTTAAAGAAGCGCGGTGAAAGATATGGAGAAGATCAATCTGGCTCTAATAGGTTGCGGCGGAATAGCCGATTCTCATGTCGAAGGTTTTAAGAATTTAAGCGTAAGAGGCCTAAAAGTCTTCAATATAAAGGCTGTGTGCGATGTCCTAAAGGAGAACGCTGAGAAAAAAGCTGAGAGAATTCAATATTTTCAAGGTTTAAAACCAAAAATTTACACGGATATCCGATCGATGCTTAAAAATGAAAGCTTAGACGCAGTTGATATTTGCTTGCCACATAATTTACATCACGTTGCGGCATTAGAATGTTTAGAGAGGGGGCTTCATGTAATAATCGAAAAACCTTTAGGGATAACGATGAGAGCGGCAAAAATTATAATCGATGAGGCTTCAAAGCGTAATAAGATACTGGCTGTTGCGGAAAACTATAGGAGAGCGCCTAATGAAAGGGCCTTCTGGTGGGCTATAAGAGAAGGTCTAATAGGTGAACCGCGAATGATCCTGTGGGCTGGCGTAAGCTGGGGTCCTAAACCTTGGGGCTGGAGAGAGGATAAGATCGCTGCTGGAGGAAGCTGGGTATTCGATGGAGGCGTACATTGGGCAGATTTAGATAGATATCAGCTCGGCAAGGAAGCCATCGAGGTCTTTGCAATGTCGCATACATTTGATCCAGTTAAGGAGGGGGTTAAGGTAACCGTAGATGACATGACCATGGCGATAATAAGATATGAGGGAAACATCTTCTCCCAGTGGACTTGGACTAGGGCCGCTCCGGGGAAGAGGATCTACATGCATATCATTTACGGTTCTAAAGGCTCACTCTCAGATGAGGGGGCTCAACTAGAAAAGAATGAGGGAAAAATCGAGGTTCAACCATTAAATGTCCTAATAAGTAATATGAAGAGAAAAATCCAGCAAGAAGATTTAGAGAGGCTGTTCCCAAGGGGGATAACGGATACTTTTGCCATAGAACTATACGACTTTTATGATTCAATAGTTAACAAGAGGAACCCTGAGGTTGATGGGATGGAAGCTTACAAAGACATGGCAATACCCCTAGGCTTCTACGAGTCAGCCGTGCTAAATAAGCCCGTTAAAGTTAAGGACGTTGAGGAACTTCGCGTTGAGGAATATCAGAAGGAGATAAATGAAAAGCTCCTGCTCGTTTAATGGGGGATTTATCTCCGTGAAATTGAAGATTAGCAGAGAGACTTATTGGGATAGGGTTTATGGTTGCTGGTTGGGTAAAAATGCTGGTGGGACGCTCGGTGGACCATTAGAGAGAATCTATGGGAAGGATGAGATGTTTGATGTCTGGTGGTATCTAAAGCTCGCTGAGGGCGGCATACCAAACGATGATTTAGAAATACAGCTTGTTTGGCTTCAGGCACTCAGAGATAGGGGCATCGATCTGACACCGCGCGACCTGGCTGACTACTGGCTTGACTGCATACTATATAATCCAGACGAATACGGGCTTCATAAAACAAATTTAAGGAAAGGTCTCCAGCCGCCGGTTTCCGGCTGGTATAACAACTGGTTTAAAGATTGCATGGGCAGCCCAATAAGATCTGAGATCTGGGCATGCATATCTCCCGGCGCCCCAAACATTGCCGCTAAATACGCCTATCAAGATGCAATATGTGACCACGCTGGAGGCGAATCAGTTCATGGCGAGATATTCAATGCTGTCCTTGAGTCTGCGGCTTTCATTATAAACGATAGAGTTAAACTTGTGGAGTTAGGCTTAACAGCGATACCGGAGAATTCTGCAACCGCTAGAGCTATTAAAATCGCATTAGAAGCCTACTTAAAGGATTTAGATTGGAGAGAAGCCCGTGAGCGCGTTAAAGAATCCGTTTACAGTCCGATAGCCCAGTACTCCCCGATAAATCTAGGTTTTCAAACAATCGGTTTACTTTATGGAGAAGATTTTGGGGACGCTATCTGTAAGGCTGTGAATTGTGGATGGGACACCGACTGCACGGGTGCAACGGTTGGAGCAATATGGGGCATAATGTACGGCAGAAAAAATCTTCCTGAGAAATGGATTAAACCCCTAGGCAACACTATAGCTGTAAGCGATGGGATAAAGAATATACGTGCACCAGCAACCATCGATGAATTAACAAGCGAGGTATGCGCAATAGGCGAGAAGACCCTAAAGCGCTTTAACGCTCAAACTGAGATCTCCGACAATGACGATTTTGGGAATGCAGAGGAGATCCTAAAATCTCTAATTAATGATGTAAAATCTCTTTGGAGTATGCCGCCCAACACGGTTGATTTCAACCTAACAAGCATAAAAATCTCCGCGATTTACTTAGACGGCCCAGCCGTTCTACCAAATGAACCTAACAGGTTCATCGTTTCCATCGAAAATATGTGCCTAGCTCCAGTTTCCGGCACGCTGAGAATTTCCACACCATCAGGCTGGATGCTTGAACCAGCAGTTCCATATCAGATAAATTTAGACGCTGGAGAGAAGGCTAACTTTAGATTTTCAGTCACCTCGCCAGTAAAAAACATAAACGCTTCAAATGAATGCTTAATTAAGGTGTCACTGAATGATAGGCCGCGCCTTATGAGCGTCCCCATAGTGTTTGTTGGAGGCTTCCGATGGCTGGTTTCCGAAGTTTTTCGTGAACCGCTCTCCCTAGACTTTCTCTTCCCGCCAGAAAAAGACTTGGATCTTTATGGGGTTGGTGAGGGATGGCAAATAGTTTCATGGCCTGAAAACTCCCTTAAAGTTGAAGAGTTTTTTAATGAAAAGCCGGGAATAATATATTTGAGGCACTTCATTTATTCACCAAGCGATCGAAGAGTTATAGTTGGTGTACCCAATAATAGCCGCATGAAGCTCTGGCTAAACGGCGAATTAATCCATGAGACTATTAAGCCCGTTCCTCTAAGGCCCAACTATGGAGGCGACGGATCAAATTATGCTGAGGCGGATCTTAAGAGTGGATGGAACCACCTAATGATTAAAATTATGCGTGGAAGCGGCCCTCTGGAGGCGCACTTTACAATCGCAAGCAGCGAATGGTACAGCGGGATGACCGATTTAATCCACTGGAGATTTCCATGGGAAAGCGAATGACATTTAAATTTCGCTTCACTTATGCCGAGAGCAAGCAAGTTTATAACTTTAATCTTTTAACGATTAATATTTGATGAACGACAAAATATGCAGAGAGATCATCGAGCATCTAATGAGCATCCCCAATCCATCAGTGAGGGATGTTAACTTAGCCAAGACTAGAGTTGCTGAGAAGCATGGGTTAAGCCTCATACCTTCAAACTCTGAACTTATACAATGTTTAAGGCCGGAGGAGAGGATGAAGCTCCTTAAAGTTCTACGCAGGAAGGCTGTTAGGGTAATATCGGGGGTTACGATAATAGCTGTTATGGCTAAGCCATGGCCATGCCCGCAGGGGGAGCCATGTGCCTACTGCCCGGGGGGCCCATCATACGGTGTTCCGCAGAGCTACACTGGACGTGAGCCAGCTACAATGCGTGGATTGCAGCATGGGTTCGACCCGTACAGCCAAGTTAGGCATCGGATTGAGCAGCTTGAGGCTATAGGACACACGGTTGATAAAGTTGAGTTAATTGTTATGGGTGGAACCTTCCCGGCTATGCCAGTGAGCTATCAGGAGAATTTTATTAAAGAATGTTTAGATGCTATCACAGGCGTAAGCTCCCGGTCACTTGATGAAGCTAAGAGGAATGCTGAGGTTAGCAGCATCAGAAATGTTGGAATAACCGTTGAAACCCGCCCAGACTGGTGCAATAAAACCCATGTGGATAGAATGCTGTCCCTCGGTGTAACCCGGATTGAAATAGGGGTGCAAAACATATATGATGACATATATAGCCTAGTGAACAGAGGACATACTGTTAGAGACGTTATTGAGGCCACTCAAATAATTAAGGATTCAGGCTTAAAAGTTGTTTACCACATGATGCCGGGGCTTCCAGGCTCAAATTTCAAGAGGGATCTCGAAGCTTTCAAAACTATTTTCTCGGATCCAAGATTTAAGCCAGACATGCTTAAAATTTATCCATGCTTAGTTATTAAGGGAACGAAAGTTTATGATTGGTGGGTTAAAGGTCTTTATAGTCCATACACAGTCGAAGAGGCCGCGGAACTAATAGCTGAGGTGAAGAAAATTATCCCAGAATGGATTAGAATCATGCGCGTCCAGAGGGATGTGCCGGCTTACCTTATTGAGGCAGGGGTTAAAAAAAGTAATCTGCGTGAGATAGCATTAATGAAGCTTCGGAATGAGGGCGCGCGTTGCCGTTGTATAAGATGCCGTGAAGTTGGTCATAGGTGGCTGAGGGACGGCGTTAGACCAAATCTGGAGAACCTGCGGATTTTAGTGAGGCATTATGAGGCTTCTGGAGGTGAAGAATTCTTTATATCTGCTGAAGATGTTGTAAATGATGTTCTAATCGGCTACTTAAGGCTCAGAATTCCCTCCAATATGGCTCATAGACCCGAGATAGCTGGTAAAAGGGTTTCATTAATCAGGGAGCTACGGGTTTTAGGATTACTTGTCCCAGTTGGCAGGCATGCAAGTGATGAATATCAACATAAGGGTTATGGAAAAGCCCTCCTAGAGGAAGCTGAAAGGATAAGCGTTAAGCTGGGCTGCGATAAGATCCTTGTAACCAGCGCACTTGGGACGAAACGGTATTATATGCGTTTTGGCTACACCTATGACGGCCCATACATGGGCAAAAATTTATCCTAGCGAATTCATATATACATGCCTTCCTTTTAGCTAGGAAGGGTAGGGCATGTATATATTGAACCTGTGAAATGTTAATTGGATGGTATCCGGCGATGAAAGGCGCAGATAAGTTTGAGAGAATAAGCGAATTAGCTCGCAGACGCGGCTTCTTCTGGCCGTCCTATGAAATATATGGCGGCATAAGCGGCTTCATAAATTGGGGTCCACTGGGCGCGGTTATGAAGAGAAAGATCGAGGATAAGTTTAGAGATATCTTTCTCCGCCGCTTAAATTTTTACGAAATTGAATCGCCAATAATTGCTCCTGAACGTGTATTCAAGGCCTCCGGACATGTGGATCATTTTAAGGAACCCTTAGTTGAATGTTTAAAATGTAGGAGAAAGTTTAGAGCTGATCATCTGCTTCAGGAGTTTGCCGATCTGAGCTCGCAGGAAACCGATAGAATGAGCCTTCAGGAAATTGCTGGCGAAATCGAACAGCGCAACATTAAATGCCCGGAATGTAACGGCGCCCTTTCAGAGCCAAAATACTTCCTAACCATGTTCCAGACAACTATTGGCCCCTACTCGGAGAGCGTTGGTTACGGCCGTCCGGAAGCGGCTCAAGGAATCTTCGTTGAATTTAAACGTCTCTATGAGCAGGTTAGGGAGCGCTTACCCATAGGCTTTGCTCAAATTGGGCATGCGCTTAGAAACGAGATTTCACCTAGGCAAGGACCGATAAGACTTAGGGAGTTTACAATTATCGACTTAGAGTTCTTTTTTGATCCGGAGAAACCTCAATGTCCATTCTTAAATGAGGTTGCAGATGAGAGTCTGAGACTTGTCCTTGCAGAAAACAGGCTTAAGGGCGATGGGAAACCAGTTAAATTAACAGTTAAGGAGATAGTGGCTCAAGGTCTCATTAAGGTTGAGTGGCATGTTTTCTTTATGGCTTTAGCTAAGCGGCTTCTTGCTGACTTAAGTATACCTGAAGATAAACAGCGATTTATAGAGAAACATCCCTGGGAAAGGGCTCATTATTCAACTCAGGGATTTGACCAGGAAGTTTACCTCGATAGATGGGGCTGGGTTGAGGTTGCTGGTTTTAACTACAGGACAGACTATGACTTAAAAGGTCACATGATGGAAAGCGGGGTCGACATGAGGGTCTTTAAACCAAGCGAGAAAGAGATTATGCGTGTAGAAATGCAAGTTAAGCCTCTAATTGAAAGCATCAGCCAAACTTTTAAAGATAAGGCTCCTAAAGTTGTGGAGGCACTGCAAAATGTTGACCCCAACGCTCTTGCAGAGGCCTTGAAGAGGCATGGTTTTTATGAAATGAATGGTTTCAGAATAACATCTGAGCATGTGGAGGTTATTCAAAAAGAGTTTAGAGAAAAAGGTAGACATTTTATTCCACATGTGATAGAACCGAGTTTCGGATCGGACCGCTTGACTTACGCTGCTCTCGAGTACGCTTATACCATCAAGGATGATAGAGTTATTCTTAAATTGCCCAGAGATATCGCGCCAATACAGCTGGCTGTTCTGCCTCTGGTAAGCAGGGATGGATTGCCTGAGAAAGCTAAAGAAGTTTACAGAATCCTAATAGATGAGGGTTTCACCGTTGAGTACGATGACTCCGGCTACATTGGCAGAAGATACGCGCGTTTTGATGAAGTTGGGGTTCCGCTTTGCATAACGGTGGACTATCAAACCCTCAAAGATGATACGGTGACCATACGTGATAGGGATACGTGGAGGCAGGTTAGAGCTGAAATAAGGGGACTTCCATGGCTCTTACATAACTACTTCCGCTTTAAGATAAATTTTGATGATTTAGGTTTGCCAATCTAGAAATCACCTGACCCATCGCTTCTGCCATGTTAGCGTAGGTAGATTTTTAAAGCCTTTTTTCTATTCTTTCTTTAGATGATGATTAGTGATATTTGAGGCTGAAGACCTTGGTGCTGCCGGTTGAAGCTGAGCCGCGCGCTAAAAGGAGAGCTTTAAATCTCTGTCAGGATCACCTCAGAAAAGTGGTGGAGGTTGCCCGAAAAACAATGCAGATGATTGATGCCTTTGTCGCCAACGATGGAGGCTCCGTCATGCGTTTATACGAAGAAATACAAAGACTCAGCGACGAAGTTATGGACTCAAAGAGGGTTGTTACGCAGGAACTTGTTGAGATAGGCGCCATACTTTTTAACCGCGAAGACTTCTTAAGGTTTACCTACACAGCGAGCGAGATCGCCGAACTATATAAGGGTGTATCCTTTAGGGTGCTAGCTATGGTTGAGAGAAAATGGGATCTGCCGCAGTCCATTAAGAAAGGCATAGTTGAGCTCTCCGAAGCTGTTTTCAATGCCGTAATGAAACTTAGGGAGACTGTGCTTACCCTGAGTTATGGTTCACCGCAAATATCTGAGAAAGCTAGGGATGTTGAGGTTGCTGAGAAGCAAGTGGATAATCTTTATCGAAGTTTAGAGATACTGCTTCTTGAGCAGAACATAAATCTATCAACAATGCTTCTGGCAAGAGACATAATTCAGCTTCTCGAAGATACTGCGGATAAAATTGAGGATGTGTCCGATGCTGTAAGGATTCTTGCGCTAGCAATATAATGCGCATGCCGCTGAGGTTAGAATTATGGCAAAAAAGAGAATTGAGGCGGAATTTATAGAGAATTTCATAGTGGTTTGGAATCCGAAAGAAGGCTCAGAACTCTACAGGATGGGTTTTTACGGGAAGCCTCTAGGCATACCTAAACCTAAAGACCCGGGCTTTAATGTCCCGTTAATACTCGATTTAATGGAGGGACTATACCTGCTGGAGAAAGGTTTAATAAATATAATTGAGGGACCTGAAAAAGCAAAAGTCAATCACAAAGCTCTTAGAGGCAGAGCTAGAAAAGTTTATGAAGACTTTGATCTTAAGTATGCCGTATATAAAGATCTTAGAGAAAAAGGACTTGTCGTAACCCCAGGCGTCAAGTTTGGATGCGACTTTGCGGTTTATAAGCAAGGTCCAGGCCTAGAGCATGCCCCATACATGGTCTCGGTGAGAAGTAAAGAGGACGAGATAACAGCTACGGAAATAGTTAAGGCCGGAAGGCTCGCAACAACTGTTAGAAAGAGATTTATAGTAGCTATTCCAGACTTAGAAAGAGACAAAATACAATACTTAATTTTTAAATGGTTTAAGGCGTAAAAATCATTTTATTTCTCATGAGCTCCTCGAGAAGGTTTTTCCATCGAATAGTCCAATCCATTTTCTCAAAGAAACTCGCCTTAAAGAAGTTTTCAGCCCATTTCCGCATGGCAAAATTTCTGATTGATCAATCATTTTCTGCTTCCTCTTCAATTCTCCTTGTTTTTTCCGCCGTCTCCACGATTTTCATGTTTACCTGCACTATTTCTTCAGTTATGATGTTTCCACGCATTGTTTTCCGTCTTCTTTCCCCTCTATCTCTAGGTTTAAAGCCTACTCCGCCGCTTAATAGAATTTTTGTTTTCACCCCGCCGTGGATATCAGGCCTCATTGGGAAACCATCCTTGTCGCATCCGCCAGTTATCATGAGTTTCGTTCCCGGCATGCCTATAATTGTTCCATCCACAATGTCACCAATCTTTCTGCCTATTAGAGGAGCCGCCCTGTTTCCCTCAACCTCGATAGTTTTAGAAACTCCGCTCATCGGGTTTGAAATTATTATCTTAAACTTCGCCATTCTCCGACGCCTCCCTTAAAAGAGAGAACATTCTAAATATAAATTATTCGCAAACATTTATCTTCTGAGATAAATCATCTAGATCAAAGATGCATCCAGCATATGTAATCAGGATAATTATTCTTCTCCTTTCCACATCTTCTTCCGTCATGATCTCATTTATCTCCTCGTCTTCATAAATATAAAACTCGTATTTTTCAAGAAATTCCTTAAACTCTCTTGTCTCAGCAACGTAATTGCCCCCAGTAACGTTCATGTATTGAAATGTGTAATGCTTTATTAAAGCAGCCTCTTTCACAGCGTTTAGGGGTTTAACACTTAAGTCTCCGCTGACATAAGTTAGATCAACGGGCAGCCAACCCCACGGCGGAACATAAACCATGGCCCAACCATGCCAGCCCACTCGATTCTGCCTAATCATTAAGTGACCGCTCCAGTAAGTGAGGTTTCGCCCGTACTGCGGGATATATATGCAACCAACTTGCAGATAAGCAGGTATACCGATAGAGCGGCAAAACGTGATTAGCAGGTTTGCCTGGTCGTCGCAGTCACCAACCCGTTCATAAAGCGTCTCATTCGGGTATCTCGGTATCTCAGATGATTTATATTCAATATTTAGCTTTATCCATTTAATGAATTTTTTAAGAATGGACAGAACATTTATCTCATTTCCAGATATCTCTAGTGCTTTTTCCTTAAGCACTGGGTTATTCGACTGCCATAGATCGGTTGGTTCACAATAAGTTTTTCTTAAGTCTTCTGATATTTCATCCAAGACGCCCGATTTATCCTCAGATATTTCAGGTAGGAAGCGCTGTTTAAACGTAAGCCTAAATGTGAGATTGTAGCCGACCCTCTCACCTAAACCTATTGAAGTCTTAGTGAAATTTATTATGGCTATTTTGTTTCCGTTTGAGTCATGATCGATCTTTTCAATGGGGTGAGAGACGCTGATCAAATTAACTGTTTGCCAACTGTTATTCATGAATAGGCTGATCGCCTTATCATTTTCAGTAAAATTCCATATTGCTTGTTCATCCCTATTTTCATAGACAACTTCAGATTTGAGGATGAAGATTTTTTCATATATCCCTTTATGTATTAAATGTGGGAAGCTGGCTGTTAAAAGAGCAATGAGCAGAATTAGGATTAGCAAGTAACCTATAACCATCCTCGTCATACGCTTTTCCTGGGAATTTAGATGCGTAATGATGGACATTCTGCGATGAAGATCTCCAATTAAAATATCCGTGAATCTTAAATAATTATTTTTCCAGAAATTAAGGTGGTGTTTGTGATGCATATTGAAATTGGAGAAACCTTAATTGAGCTCATTAAAGGTGACATAACCGATCTAGATGTGGATTGCATAGTTAATGCCGCTAATAGCATGTTAAAGATGGGTGGTGGAGTGGCCGGAGCCATCAGAAGGAAAGGCGGGTTAAAAATACAGGATGAATGCGATGATATAGTTTCAAAAAGAGGGCCCATACCAGTAGGTGAGGCAGTTATAACAAGCGGTGGAAACCTGAAAGCAAAGTACGTGATACATGCAGTTGGTCCAACTTACGGCGAAGGAAACGAGAAATGGAAACTTAAAAATGCAACATTGAATAGTTTAAAGCTTGCCGAGAAGTATAATATATCCAGCATAGCTTTTCCGGCGATTTCAACAGGCTACTTCGGATTGCCTAAAGATGAATGTGCAGAGGCAATGATCCCTGCGGCGCTTTCATACATTAGGGAGGGGACAAGGTTGAAAAGAATAATCTTCTGCCTTTATGATGATGAAACATTCAACATATTTAAGGAGGCTCTCGAGAGAATTAAATGTTCACAGACTCTTTAAACAGCTTAAACAAGGTGTTTAAATGGTTAAAGTTTGCGTTTCCGGGGCGATAAACTGGGACATAAATCTCTTTGTTGATAGGTTCCCAGAAATAGGCGAGGAAATTCCGGTAAATAAGATTACTCGCGTGCCAGGTGGGAAAGCGGCTAACGTAGCGGTTGCATCCGCTAGGATTCTAGGTCATGATGAAGTTGCTTTAATTGGCTGTTTAGGCAGGGATGATATAGCTAGGCGGCAAATTGAAATTTTAAGGGGCGAAGGTGTCATAGTATCTGGAATAAAATTTGATGATGAGTCTGAATCTGGTCAAGCTTATATAGTAATTGATAGGAATGGGCGGAACGTCATTAATACATTTTTTGGCGCCAATCTTAAACTCGCGCCAAGCGATCTTTATGCTCCACATATTTTTGATTTAATTCGCAATTCCTCAATCTTCGTTTTAATCGATCCGCCGCTTGAAACCATAGAATCTGCCTCAAAAATGGCTAGAAGCCTCAATAAGATTGTTATGTGGGATGCTGGCGTGAGAAGCGCATTGGGGTTAGAAAGGCTTAAGGAGGTTCTAAGCAATGTTGACTATTTAGTGGTTAATGAGGTTGAGGTTAAAAACTTGACTGGGGAGCATAGTCCGGAGAAGGCTTGGGAAAAGCTTTCGGAAATGAATGGGGACTTACGCCTTATCGTTAAACTTGGCAGTAGGGGCTGCATGTTAATCGATCAGAGGAGAATCGTTATGGTTCCGGGGGTGGACTTGAAAGAAATAGGGCTGAATGTTGTTAACACAGTGGGTTGTGGAGATGCTTTTCTAGGAGTCTTCGCAGCGTATAAAGTCTTAGGGTTAAGCGACCTGGAGGCGTTGGAGATGGCTAACTTAGCTGGAGCCCTAAAGGCTACTAAAGCTGAAACTAGGGGGAGCCCGTCGAGGGAAAACCTTGAAAAATACATCGCATATAAGAAGGCTGGAATATTTATTAGAAAGGAATAGAAGACTCGTTTTCTCTAAAGTTGCTGATGAGGTTAAGCAAAAAGCTCTTATTTGAACTAATCATTTTTTCATATTGCTTATTAATCCTGTGGTGAGGTTTGATGGTTAGAAAGGCCTGTCCAAATATGGAGGCTAATTTGAGAGATTGTCCATGCACATATCCATGCGACATTAAAGGTAAATGTTGCGAATGCATACTCCAACATAGAAAACACGGCGAACTTCCAGCATGCTACTTCCCGCCTGAGGTTGAAAGAACATACGATAGATCTATAAAAAG
Source organism: uncultured archaeon (assembly GCA_938091805.1). Taxonomy (GTDB): domain Archaea; phylum Thermoproteota; class Bathyarchaeia; order Bathyarchaeales; family DTEX01; genus DTEX01. The sequence continues at coordinate 18,231 of CALKGV010000040.1, forward strand.
ATTTATTTCATTATATAAGTGATGTCCTCCACCTCTTTTCATGCAGATGTTTAATGGTGAAATGAAGCAGGCGAATCGATTTAATAACCCCTATTTTTTAAAAATTATTACGTCGATTTCTTGCAGAATAGGAATTAATGAATTTCCCAAACCTTTTTATCAACTTAAATGCGGAAAATGCGCTATTGCTAAATATTCAGTCATCATTATACAATGAATGTTGTGGCGCATCAAATTTAAATACTGTAGATCTTTAAAACAATCTTCAGAGGGCGGATAAGTTTTGAGGAAATGCACCCTAGCACTTACAATTTTGCTTCCAATAGTTTTCCTGACGGGCTTAGTGCTTGGAAACCTTATAGGTACATATCAAGCGAATGGGCAGATGGGAAAAATGAAAGCCGAACTGGATCAAAAAGAAAAATACATAAATAACCTTCAGAGATGGCTGGAGGGTAACATATCGTCTTACGAAGCTGAAATTTCTTCTCTTCAAGGCGTAATTTCCGGTTTGAAAGAAAAGATTAAGGTTGAGATTTTAGGGATTTATTTTTCACCTAAGGGTGGATGCAGGGACGTAATCATTAGCTGGATAAGGAGCGCGAATAAGTCGATCCATGTGCTTATCTACAGTTTCACGCTTGACTCGATAGCTGAAGAACTAATTGACGCTTATAAACGTGGTGTGGATGTCAAAGTTCTATTCGAGAAGAGCCAAATAAGCGTATATAGCGAATACATTAGGCTCAAAGAAGCCGGCGTTCCAGTGCGCAATGACACAAACCCGGACTTTATGCACAACAAAGTTATGATTATAGACGGAGAAATAGTTTTTACTGGAAGCTACAATTGGTCTAAAAGCGCTGAGGAAGATAACGACGAGAACCTTATAATAATAAAAAGTATGGAAATTGCTGATAAATATGAGGAAAAATTTAAAGAGATTTGGAATAAAGGCGTTTAACCGCTTAGGCGGGATGCCCAAGCATATATTTCCTTCCCATCGCTGAAATTATCTCATTTAGTGTTTCAATTTCTTCAACGCTCAGTTTATCCCTAAATTTCGTGAGAAGCACCTTAGCGTGCTGCTCTGGAACTAGAACGTAAAGTGCATCGCCCTCATTAAAATGTCGTCCTACAATGGACCTATCTATCGAGATTGCAACTTGTTTTCCCACTTCTGCGTATGAAAGCGTCTCTCCCTTAAACTGTATCTGCAGTATTTCACCTATATCTTTCCCATCGCTTGTCATAAGATGAACTTTTGGCTTAATCTGTCCGGCTAGAACTTCAACGCCAACTATGGCGGGCTTAGATCTTCTGAATATATAGCCTGGTAAGACCCTTATTTTAGCTGGCTTTACAAGTCCATCAAACTCGCTTCTTTCACGAGATTCTTTCTCGCTTTTCATCCATTTTAGGTATTCATCAACAAGATGGTAAATTATGTTATGTCTGAAGATCGGCACTCCATGATTTTTCGCTTCCTCCTCAGCGTCCGGAAGAACTTTCACGTTAAATGCTAAGATAACCCCGTAAAGCGACTCTTTCTCCTTGACGATGATGGCCTCCGTCACATCTCTCTTAGATACGTCGCCCACATCAGCCAAGCGTACTGGCACACCATTTCTGCTGAGGCTTTCTACTATGGCCTCTAGGGAGCCTAGCGCGTCGGCCTTAAGGACAACGCCCTCAATTTCCGTTGATACGCGAACTTTTTGAATGTCCTCCGCAACTTCCCTCACATATTCCCCTATTTTCTCCTCTGAAGGAACAACGTAGATTGGCGCGCCGGCTATTGCATCCTCCAGGTTTGGAGCAGCAATTTTTACGCCGGCAGCCGCCACAACCTCATTGACTGATGAAAATTTCTCTCTCGGATCCCTTATTTCATCTAGTGGTTTAGGCATTAATATTGCACGAATAGTTGTCACAATAGGCTTTTCTTTTCCACCTAGAACTATTACATCGCCCTTTCTCAGAACCCCATCATAGATTATTGCGTTGATTGTTACACCCAACCCAACTTCCTCCTTCACTTCAAGAACCGTGCCTTTAGCCGGTCCGCTGGTCGTTTGCAACCTTTTTCGAAGATACTGATATGTTAAGCCGGCTAAAACAGCTATTAGTTCCGGTATCCCCTCACCCGTCTTGGCGCTGGTTGGGATCAACGCGATTGTTTTTGTGAAATCCGTTATCTTATCAAATCTATCAGCCCTTAACGATAACTCTGAGAATTTACCAATGATCCTATACAGATGTTCATCTAACTCTTGTCTCACGTGATGGCCCTGATTCTTATAGGATTCTAAGAATGGGGAATTAGGATACGATTTCCAGCCTGGTATACGATCAATCTTGTTTACAGCTACTAGAAAAGGCGTTTTCCTAGACTTCAGCATTTCAATAATCTCGTATGTTTGGGCTTCAAATCCTTTCAAAGCATCAATTACAAGTATGGCTATATCGGCTATTCCGCCGCCCCTGCGCCTTAGATTTGCAAATATTTCATGTCCTGGAGTATCAATAACAAGGAGCCCAGGTATCTTGATTTCGCCGCCACCGATCATTTTAAAGAAAGGTCCGGCGATTCTCTCAAGCGTCTCCATTGGAAAGAAGCTTGCACCAATATGCTGCGTCATCCCTCCGACTTCGCGGGCCTGAACGCTGCTCTTACGGATCTGATCAAGTAGAAGAGTCTTCCCAGTGTCCACATGGCCAAGAACGCATACGATTGGCTGTCTGATCCGCACTTCCATCTTCGAATCACTCCGCTGAACCAAGCGATAGAAAGCCTACCTTCAATGTCAACCATGAATGAACTATAAACCTATATAAGCGATACCCTTCTACGCCACTAGTTTCTCTTACGCTGTTAGGTGATTTCAGAATTAATGAAGCATTTAGACGCTGTTTCTCACGAGGCTGCCTTTAATATGTATTCCCAATCTACGTTTTTCTTAACTAGGTTTATTGCAGCATTTATCCTCCTTGGGTCACCGGGCTTTATTCTGCCAATTATCTTCTGAACATGCTGTAATGTTGTGTATGTGTCGTATGGCACAATTATCAGCGGAATTTTTAGACGATCCGCTTTTGGAAAGACCTTTGCGCTTGGATAAAGATTGCCGGTTAATATTATGGCTGAGACCCCGGTTTCCAGAGCTGTCAAAATTATGTCTGAGCGGTCCCCTCCGGTGATCACAAGTTCATTCGTTACCTTTCGGAAGTATTTAGCGGCGCTTTCAGGGGTCATGGCGCCTATAAGGATTGTGTCAATTAGATTATCTAGACCATCTTCGCCAGCCAAAACCTCCCCACCTATGAAATCGCAGACTTCACCAGCGGTTAATGCGCTTAAACCCTTATCTTCTGGGATTAAACCTAAAACTTTTACTCCCTGTCTCTCAATGAAGGGCTTAATTATTTTTTCAACCCTGTCTATAGCATCCCATGATATGCGGTTTAATATGACGCCGAAGAGTTTCACATCCCACCTAGAGCAATATTCTTGAGCTTGGAGGATTTCATCAACGATGAAATCGTCTTTAAACTTTAAAACCAGCAGCACCTTCGCATTAAAGTCTCTTGCAAGTTTTGGAACTGGGCATCCGAGAAAAGCGCCGATTGAAAGTGCGCGTGGTCCCTCTATGAGCATCATGTCTTTGCCGTTAGAGACTTCTCTGTAAGATTTGAGCACGCTTTCGACACATCGGGAAACATCAAGATTAAGAAAGTCTTTGAGAAAATGATCCCTTTTGAGCGTGAAGGGACATAAAATATTATATTCCGCCTTTAGACCAAGTATTCTTCTCATAACTTCTATATCTTCATCTATGCCTTCTCTTCCATGAAATAGCGAGGTTTCCAGGCTGATGGGCTTGAAATATCCGATTTTCTCGCCGCTTTCCTTAGCTATTGAGGCCAATGATATTGCTATAACACTTTTTCCAGCCGCTTCCTCGGTTGAGGTAATATATATTGATTTTTTAACCAATTCTCTCAAACCCCTAATCTATAATTTATGTGCAATTGTTATTCTTATATCTACCCCAACGCAACCCCTTCCTTTTTCATAAACAAACAAGGGGTTAATCTCCATTTCGGATATCTCCTCAAAGCGAATTATGATCTGCGATATTTTAAGCATAACATCAACTATAGAGCTTATGTCTGATGGCGGTTCACCCCTAACGCCTCTGAGAAGCGCATATGCTCTTGTCTCCTCAATCATCTCAGCAGCCTCGCTTCTTGTTAAAGGACATAAGCGGTAGGATACGTCTCTTAGAAAGTTAACATATATGCCGCCTAAACCAAACATGATTAGCGGACCAAACTGCCTATCTCTAACGGCTCCCACAATTGTCTCCTTACCGGATGGAACCATCTCCTGGACTAAGACGCCAGTTATATTTGCATTCGGCATCGCTATTCGACCCCTTCTAACTAAATTCTCATAGCTTTCTTCAGCCTCAGCGCGGCTTTTAACCCCTAATATTACACCGCCAATATCCGTCTTATGCAGTATATCTCGTGAAACAATCTTCATGGCGACGGGATAACCGATCTTTTCAGCAAATTCTCCAGCCTCCTCTTTATTTCTCGCTATTGCTGCTTTAGGCATGGGTATGCCGGCGGCCTCAGCCACTTTTATGCATTCATCTATTGCAAGCGCCAGACGCCCCTCAAACCTTGCGTTGTCAATTACATTCCTAATTTCCTCCTCATTAATCTCTATTTTTACAATGTGCTCCTCAAGTGGCGAATTAAGTATCAAGCTGTAATCATACATAGATTTAAACGTGTAAACTGCAGGCTCTGGAAAAGCATAGTTTGGTATTTTATTCTTCTTAAGCGTTCTAATGGCTGCCGAGCTATCATCAAGTCCCATGAAGGAGGCGAGGATAGGCTTATTGGAAAACCTTCCAACCTCCACAATTGCCTCAGCAATCTTATCGCATGGCGTTATGGCTTGCGGGGTCAAAATAACAATTAACCCATCTACGTTATTACTTTTTAAACCAGCCTCCAAGGCAAGTTTATACCGGTTTTCGTCAGCATCACCTAAAACATCCAAAGGATTATTTAGGCTGGAGTGAGGAGGCATAAGATGCTGAAGATGAGCCCTAATTTCATACTCCAATAATGGTAGTTCAAGACCCATTTTCTCGCAAGCATCAGCAGCTAATATTCCAGGTCCGCCGCCGTTTGTGACTATGAGAACCCTCTTCCCCCCAGGAATGGGCTGCGAGCCGAAAGCTAGGACAAGGTTAAATAATTCTTCAAGGGTGTTAACCCTTATTATTCCAGATTTTCTGAAGGCGGCTGAAAAAGCCACATCTGAGCCTGCTAATGAACCCGTATGCGATGAGACAGCCCTAACACCAGCGTCCGTTGTGCCGGCTTTTATGGCTATTACTGGCTTTTTCCTAGTTACTCTCTTTGCAACATCGATGAACCTTCTTCCGTCCTTAACACCCTCGATATAAAGCCCAATAACCCTTGTTTCCTCATCATTTCCTAAGGCTTCGATGAAATCCGCTGCATTTAAGTCAGCCTCGTTCCCTAAGCTTATAAATTTGGTGAATCCAATATCATTTCTGATGGCCCAGTTCAATATGGCGCTTCCAAGCGCCCCGCTCTGAGATACGATGGCTATATTTCCAGGTAGAGGCATAGTTGGCGCAAAGGATGCGTTTACGCGGCTTTGCGTGCTTATGATCCCCAAGCAGTTTGGCCCCTGCATTCTCATGCCGTATTTTCTGCACGTCTCAATGACTTCTTTCTCTAGAAGCGTCCCTTCCCTTCCCGTTTCGCTAAAGCCTGCTGAAATTACAACCATCCCCCTAACCCCTTTTTGCCCGCATTCTTCAGCAACTAAAGGCACAACTTTTGCTGGAACAACTATTACAGCCAAATCAACGTCTTCAGGCACGTCCTTAACGCTCTTATAGCATCTGAAACCTAAAAGTTCCTCAGCGCTCGGGTTTATTGGGTATAATCTTCCCTTAAAACCCGCTTCAACAAGATTTCTAAAGACCCTGTGGCCTACCTTCCAAGGTTCTCTGCTGGCTCCGATGACCGCTATGGATTTTGGATTAAAGAAGGCGTTCAGGTTCATACGCCGCCCTCATAAGTCTTTATATACGTAGCTCCTAAAGTTTATTGTTGAATATAAATCTCTGAAAGGATAGCTTTCACTAAAGTTTTTCTGAGAATTAATTGGCTTAAATAAACTCTTAAGTGCCAATTTTGGAGCTTACTGAGGTTTATCCTTAAAATCAGATAATATCTTCTCTTTAACCATCTCAAAGTGTTCTGGAAGTTTTTGAGGCGGAAGGTTTCTTGATAAATATTCGGAGAACATTCTTGAGTATTTATCTGCGTCTTCAGAATATAGCATCTCAGCATATCTGGCTATATGTTCCCCACGTATACGTGCTTCATCAGGTAGGATGGACTCATCATGCGTAACTTCAATACCTGCGTCAACAAGCCCCTTCATCGCAGCGAAGACTCCGGCGCCGCGAGATGGTGTATGCAAGTCTATATCTAATATGGCCTTCCTAATGCCCTTGCATGCAGCCCTTAAGCCGCATAGGAGCCCAGTTAAGTATGCTGCTGGAAGATTGTTTAGGCTGCCAAGCCAGCCATATTTCTTTCTAAGCTCGATGGAATGTGCCGATGTTATAACTATGTCGCCTATAACAGTTGCATTAATAACTTGAGTAATTATGTTTCTCCCAGTTTTTCTAATGACAAGTCTAGGTAACTTAGAGATTATGAGTTTCTTCCTAAGCCTATAGTCCGTTTTGCCTTCCCTACGTCTCCTGAATGGAACATTGTAAGCCGGACCTTTAGCCATTATCGTCTCCTCCTAAGCCCATGGACCTCAATGTAGCGATGCAGATCCGCTATTGATTCAAAGACTCCGCTTTTAGCTTTCAAGTATAGCTGCCTGTAAACCCTAGTTGATATCGCGCGATTTTCCTTAAGTTCGCGAAGTCTCCCTCTTAAGGCTCTGATTTTCTCAACCCAAAGCCTATTCGAATCAGTCCTAGTTTTTCTTGAACCGCTTCTGCTGCCTACGCCTCTTCGTTTTCCTCTTCTTTTCTTTTTGTGGATTATGCTTGCGCGAGCTCTACTGATCCCTTTCTCTTTAGATTTCCTTATGACTCCTTCATGGATTAGTCTTCGTATGTCCTCCCTAGTTATTGCAGCCTCAACGTCCTCCATTCTCTCAGGGTTTATCCAAACTCTCTCTTCACCAACTCCGAGAATTTCAGCAGCCATCCTTCGCTGGCTTCTTAAACTCAAAATTTACACCTCCATAAGATACCTAGGCTTTAGATGCTTCTTTAATTTCAATTGCTCCTGGATTTAGGACGCGTATTCCAAGATCCTTAGCTCTATTAAGTATTTCAGCTCTCTTTTTTGCTCCTACTGTGTGAGCTATTCTTACTGCCTCAGTTTTCGCATCTATCTCATTTAAGTCGTCAACATTATAAATTATAACTTCTTTAAAGGCTGAGGGATGTAGATTCCGAGCTAACTTTGGGCCTCTATAACCAACTTTCACTTTCAGCGGCCAACCTTTAACATCCTTACGCATTTTACTATCCAAGCCTCTCGGTTTCCTCCAGTTTTCCTTAACACGCTTATAGCGCCAACTTTCTTGACGGTGGAATTCTGGTTTTTTCTTCTTCACCATTTTCCTTTTCTCGACGAGATTCTGTAGGCTTGAATCCTCAGAACTCATTCAGCCATGCCCTCCGTCTTCTCATAAACATATATCCCATCTAGGAACCTTCGAGGATCCCTATTTTTTATCCTTGTTGCCTGCTCTATATTTGCAGCTGTCTGACTGACATCTTCAATATTTATTCCCTGAATAATCACATCGTCGCCTTTAACTGAGACTTTGACGTCGCCGATTATTTTAGCGGTTCTTGGCGACCTTTCGCCCATAAAATTTTCTATAATAATTTTATTACCGTTTACTTTAACCGATATTGGAAAATGAGCGTAGACAATCTTAAGTTTATATGTAAAGCCCTCTTTTACACCTCTAATCATGTTCTTAATATGCGCGTATGCAGTGCCCACGCACGCTCTCTCTTTTCTTCTAGTCCAGAAGGTTGAAACCTCGATTTCATCACCCAATAACTGAATTGATATGGGGAGGCTCGAAAAATCTCTAAATAATCTTCCTTTTTCACCTATAACCTCCACTACTTTTCCATTAATATTAACTTTTACTCCATCCGGGATCTTTACTCTTCTAACCTCAGCCTCACGCATCCAGCTAATCCCTCAGTTTAAGACGTAAATGTTTAATATACGTATGCTAGAAGTTTTCCTCCAACACCTCTCTTTATAGCCTCAATATGAGATATTACACCCTGCGATGTCGACACTATAAGTATACCCATGTTCTTGGCTGGAAGATAAGTCTTCTCCCATTTTTCTAAGTCTTTAACCTTGAATGAATACCTGGGTCTTATGGCTCCGCATTTATTTATTCTGCCCAATAGTTGAACCCTAAATTTCCCAGAGCGTCCATCATCAATGAATTCGAATTCACCAATGTAACCGTTCATCTGCATAACCCTAAGTATACTGCCAAGTGCTTTTGAAGCTGGCATTATATAGCACTCCTTCTTTCTTCTCGTTTCATTATTCATTATTGTTGTTAAGCCGTTAGATATGGGATCCATCAGCATGAAACTTACCCCCTCTACTCGTACTTTTTGAAACCGAGTTTTTCAGCAATCTCCCTAAAGCAGTGGCGGCATAAGTTCAGCCCATACTTCCTCACAATAGGCCCATAGGAACCGCATCTTTTACAGGGTCTGCTACCCTTACCGTATTTTCTTTCCTTCTTGCCGCCCTCATTTTTAGCGGTCATCTGCGTTTTTCCTCCGTTACCTCAACGCCTAATTCCTCTCTAATAAATGCCATTGCTTCCTCGGGGGTTAATAAATGTTTATGGCCAATCTTGGATCTTGCCCGTCGCCTATACTTCACCCTATAGCCCGGCCTACATAGTGATACTGAAACATCCATACCTATTATGCCTAGATCCGGCGAATATTTTGTGCCTGGTACGTCAATGTGCTCCTTAATGCCAAATGAGAAATTTCCAGATTTATCAAACGAGCTTTCTGGGATTTTATTGTCCACAGCCTCTAGAGCTCTTTTTAGAAATTCTAAGGCTCTTTCCCCCCTTAATGTTGTGACGCATGCTATGGGTTCATTTCGTCTTATACCAAAATCCCTAATAGTTTTCTTCGCCCTCCTGAAGCACGGTTTCTGCCCGGTTAACTCCTCAATTATCTTCATGCCTTTTTCAAGAGGTTCCCCTGATCTTCCAACACAAACATTTATAACAACTTTCTCTATTCTTGGCTTAAGCATGGGATTTGCCTCCCATTTACTTATAAAATTTTCAGCTGACAGATTGCACCACCTCCAGTTTGGGCAAAGATATTATGGGCGTCTTTTCGCCTATCACAAATATGTAGTCCAGTATTGTCCTGAGATCCTCCCCTTCGCTGCCCTCTATTGTTACGAGACTACTCCGCTTTTTCTGTCCCTCTTGTTTTTCAATCGCCTTAATCACGCCATATTTTCCAGCGTTTTTACCACCGATTATCATGGCTATTTTACCTAAATCTAGACTTAAATGCTCCATTATCTTATGGTCCGGAACCTCAATTTTTAAAGAGTCAAGCGTTTGGAAAACGTTCCCCGCTGGGCTACGCGGGTCCTCGCTTCTTATTAATATATTTCTTCCATCGTGGAGATTTAACTGCGTATGTCCACCATTAAGGGTAGTCTTATTTTCAATTCTGCAGATTTTATATTTTGCCTCCTCCTCACTTATCTGATGAAGGGTTAAGCCCTCCCTCCATGGTAGAACCCTATAGTTGGCGTTTATCTCCGGTATAGTTATGACATCCATTAGCCCGACGGGGAAATGTTCATCGCATCTATATCTTCCATCAACCAGAATCTTGCCCTGAGATATTATCTTCTTAGATTCCCTCATGGTTTTTGCAAAACCAAGATAATCACGCACAATAACCCCTAATGGAATACATTGACTGATGGGGTGAGGCCCAGGGCCGGGTTTAATGACCCATGTAAACCTCTTGCGGTGAATAGACCAGAAATCTGGAGCGGCTTCCCGCTTAAGATGCCTTCTACCACCCATACTTCCCATCATCACGCACCTCCAATACCTTTAGGAGATATAGCGGTGTCTTCAACCTCTTCTCCCTTAGTTTCCTCAGTGAAGCCTTTTCTCTCCAATATCCTTTTCCTATTTTTATCATCAAGGTTTAGACGGATTATTTCAACCTTTGATGGATGTATCGGGACAAGCACGGTTGTTCCATCAGATTTCTGTCGCGTTATACCCTCAATAAATATGCGATATTTCTTTCTGTCAACCCTTAACACTTTTCCCTCAACGCCTTTGTAGTCGCCCCTAAGAATTCTAACAGTGTCATCCCTTCTTATTGGAAGAGACCTAGTATTATATGAATTACGCAGTTCAGGAGATAAGTGGGCTGAAAGAATCTTACCGCGCATATGATAAGGCGCCTGAAAGAGTCTTTTTCTCTGTTTACCTGGTTTAGAAGTTTTATTTTTCATGGTTCAAACCGCCATCAACCTAAATTATTATGCTTGCTGCGCTAGCTATCCTCGACCATCTTTCAGCCGCCTCTCTTGCTACTGGTCCACGTATCTCAGAACCCCGCATCTCCCCCTCCGGAGTTATAATTACAGCCGCGTTATCTTCGAATTGAATCCAGTTTCCCTCAGGGCGTCGATAAGGCTTTCTTTGTCTAATTATCACTGCGTGAAAAATCTTTTTTCTCATGTCCGGCGTTCCCCTTCTGACTGAGACTATTACTGCATCTCCCACAGAAGCCGCTGGGACCCTTCTATGCCTACCCTTATAGCCTATAACTTGGATCACCCTCAGAACCTTAGCTCCAGAATTGTCAGCGCATTTAATTAATGATCCGGCATTAACGCCTCTGCTAATTTTCATTCTAGGCCTGCCAGCGCCCTTAGCTTGTAAACCCCTAGTTTTTGCCTTAGCTGCCATTTTAGGTCACCTTTCCCAATTTTTCTATTATCACAAAGGAAACTGTTTTGCTTATTGGTTTGCACTCAGCTACTCTTACAACATCGTTCTCAACAGCATTTATGCATGGCGGATTATGAGCTGGTATGTGAGTATGTCTCTGCTCATAGCGTTTATACTTCGGCACATACTTCAAGTAGTTACGTCGCACGATAACGGTCTTATCCATCTTAGCGCTTATAACAACGCCCTCAAGTATTCTGCCCCTTACTTTCAATGAGCCATGGAAAGGACAGTTTAGGTCATCACAGGTTTTCTCAGGTTTTTTAACCGTTTTAAGCGGCATTACCAGCGTCTCCTAATGATTTTTTTAACTCTATCTTCCGGGCGTCCAATTAAAACTTTACCATTCACTTCAATAACGGTTTTATCCGGTAGGGTGAAATGGAAAACGCAATCTTTTTTAATTAAAATTTTCTCATCACCATTATGAAGTATTTTAAATGTGTTTTTAGTTTCGTCTATTATCTTACCTGATAGACCAATACATGAGGGGTTTGAGCTCTTTACAACCTTAACCCTGAGGCCAATGAGCTCATCCTGAAGGATGTGGGAGAGATTCCTCATTTGCCCTTTCTATCCTCCTCATTATTTACAGTTAATATTCGAGCTATTGTTCGCCTAATCTCTTTAATTCTTGCAGGTTTCTCAACGGATCCCCCGGATTTAATCATAGTTTTTAACTTAGCGAGTTCAACGCGCAAATCATTTAATCTTTTTTCACGTTCTTCACGCGCCATTTTCCTAATCTCTTTAATTCTAAGAATCGCCATTTCCCCCTTCCCCCTCTTTGCCACTTAAGATTTGATCATTCAATGCGGCTTCTTCAATTATTTTAACTTCATCTGGGAACCTCGCATCTGGAGAAACTATGAGAACCTGAACACCAAATATGCCGGGCTTGAGCTGAACATGTGCAACGGCTTTTCTAACGTACTTCATCGCAGGGTCTCCACTTTTGGGTATGTATCCGTCACGAAACTTTTCTGCGCGAGCGCGCTCAGTTCTTAGCTTGCCACTTATAATTATTTCAACGCCTAATGCGCCAGCCCCCATTATTTGATTTAAGGCCCAGAAGGCAACCCTCCTAAAGTGGACGCCGCGCCTTAAGGCCGCGGCCACCCGGGAGGCCATAACGTAGGGGTTTAATTCCGGTATCTCAATTTCGGCTACAGAGATCTGCGGGTTCGGTAAATTGAACTTTTCTTCTAAAACCTTAGCTAGATTCTTTATCGTTTCTCCACCACGCCCTATTATGAGGCCGGGGCGCATGGCGTACACAACCACATTTGTTCCAAGCGGGGTTTTTGTTATATCAACCCCCCCATAACCGGCCCTTTCAAATTCCTTCCAGAGGAATTCGTCTATCTCAGCTCTCTTAATGTTCTCATCAATAAAATGCTTGATAGTGGACATCATGCTCCCCCTTTAACTTGCTCAAGAACTATCTCAACATGGCATAGTGTTTCAAAACGCGGCGTAGCCCTCCCGAAAGCCCTAGGCATGTATCTTCTGATTTTAGCACCCGGGTAGGCTGCTGCATGAGTAACTCTAAGGTTCTCCAAATCTAAACCTTTAAAGTCAGCGTTTGCTTCAGCGCTTTCAAGAACCTCTAGTATTCTTCTGGCAGCTTTAACCGGGTATCTGCCGGCTCCTTGTAGGCCTCTTCTATGAGGCAACTTCTTATTATACCTTTTAAATGGGACCGGCTTCTTTTTAGCAATTAATTGCCTTAAGTACTCTTTCGCATCGTCAAGCATCATACCCTTAATTGCCGCGCAGACTTCCCTGGCTGCCTTAGGCGATATTCTAAGATCTCTGCCGCTTGCCTTTGCCGTAATGCTTGGATCCAGATTAGTTACTGAGTATCCCCAATTTGGCACCGAGCATTCACCATCTTTGTCTCAAACAAAAATACGTGGTGATTTATAAGAGTTTTCCTAGCGGATTTTAATTTTCAGAGGAATCAATTTAGGCTTGTAAGATGCCGCCGCCTATTGGCGTCATTAAAGTCACTGTATCTCCATTTTTCAGAACAATCTCTTTTTTGTCCGTTGGATTTACAGATAATCCATTAAGCATTATTACTAGGGTTGGATCTATCGGGTTTTCATCTTTCATCTTGATTATGCTCTTCAACACGTTATGTGTCTCAACTATGTTATTCAGTAGATCTCTAAGTAAATAGCCCTCCATTAGGTCATATTCCTCCTCTTTCCTTCCGATTTTCTGTCTTATTAATCCAAGATAAACAACTTTCACTTTCATTTCTCTCTAAAATCGATGGATGCTTAAGAAAATTTAAACTTTCCTATCAGCGTGATGGGCGTCTGGTACCAGAAAAGATCAAAAGTATGTCTATCATATTTTTATATCTGCCCTACGCTAATATACATGTCATAGATTGAGGTTTAGAAGTTGCTGGACGAAAGCGGCTTAAGATCACTTATAGAACATTCGGATTTCATGTTTGAAAATAACTTTGTTAATGTGGTAGCTATTATAAATCATCCTAAAATAGAGCTGGTCGGATTATCCATCGGCCCCTTCGAAGAGGGAAAGGATTACGACATTAGATTGTGGATAGCGCAGGAACTGGAGAGGGATGGTGTAGTGAAGATTAAGGAGGGGGCGCTTGATGCGACAAAACTTTATAGAATTCAGTGGACTGAACGTATCCAAGCCGTCAGCCAGCTCTCCTCTTTACCGGAAGATTTTTACCCAAAACTGCGTCGCATGATTGAAGATTTAAGGTCTGCCTCTAAAACCAGCCCTGAAAAAATGAGGGAATACGAATATGTTCAGAATCTTTCACTGGACATAATTAATTGCCGGCTTAAAAAGATAATTTCTTTAGCTTCCTCGTCAACTCAGGAAAGCCTGACTTTAAAGAATCTAACTCTTGAGGAGCGGGATCTCTATGAGCGGATACGCCGAATAATTAACGAGTGGAGGTCAAAAATATTTTAGAGCGAAAAGGGTGATTGAATTATGACGGAGATTTTAGTTGAGAAGCCGATTGAAAAATTTCACATGATATTCAAGTCAACTAAATATCGTAATAGGATTGCGCAGATGGCTTTAAATGCCTCCACATCACTTGTTTTAGACTTTGAAGATGTTTTGATGGTTGATCGGCGCCTAGCGGATGGTCTACTTGAAAAGCCTTATGATCTCCTTAGCTACGCTAATAGCGCTGCTTTTGAGCAGTTGCAGATTGAAGATCCGGAATATGCGGAGAAGATTAAAGAGCTGGGTGTTACTGTGCGTGTTCGTGGAATACCGCGTATAACACCATTACGCAGACTAGGATCGGAGCATATTGGCAAGCTAGTTATGATTGAGGGAATAATAATGCGTGCAACAAATGTTAGGCCCATAGTTACCATAGCGATCTTCAGATGTAAGAGGTGTGAAACAAAGATGGAGGTTCTCCAAAGCGGAGCTTTCTTAACGCTGCCATTCAAGTGTGCAAACCCGCGTTGCGGCAAAGGCGGACCCTTTGAGTTCATGCAGGAAGAATCTAGGTTCATGGATTATCAGGAACTGAGAATACAGGAGTATCCGGAGGATATTCCGCCTGGTCAAACCCCTCGTTCTCTGGATATTAGGCTACTTGGAAAAGATCTTGTCGATACCGCTAGACCGGGAGACCGTGTTTATGTTGTTGGCGTGGTAGGCGCCGAATCTGCATCCTACCCTAGGACTGGCAGGGCTAGGGCTTTCACGCTGTATATCGACGCGAACTTTATTGATGCAGCCGGTAAGGAGGCCGAATCCCTTTATATATCGCCGGAGGAAGAGGAGCAGATTTTAAAGATGGCTAAAGATCCGCTTATACATCGGAAGATCGTTCAGTCAATAGCTCCGTCAATATTTGGCTATGAGCATATTAAAGAGGCCATAATGTACCTTTTGTTCGGAGGGGTTCCTAAGTATCTTCCAGACATAAACATAAGAGGCGAAATAAATATACTTCTAATAGGGGATCCGGGAACCGCCAAATCCCAGTTGTTGCGTTATGTCCAAAGAATAGCGCCTAGAGGGCTCTACACAAGCGGCAGGGGAACAACTGCAGCTGGCTTAACAGCCGCGGTTTTACCATCTCCAGCCGGCGGAATGACCCTTGAGGCTGGGGCGCTTGTTTTGGCCGATAAGGGCATAGCGTGCATAGATGAGATTGATAAGATGAGGCCTGAAGATAGGGTTGCTATACATGAAGCTATGGAGCAGCATACGATTTCTGTGGCTAAGGGAGGGATTGTGGCAACGCTAAATGCTAGGACAGCGATATTGGCAGCGGCTAATCCGGCATTAGGCAGATATGATCCCTATAGAACTGTTGCGGAGAACATATCTTTGCCAGTAACGATCCTTTCAAGGTTTGATTTAATTTTTGTTCTAAGAGATGTTCCGGAGAAGGATTATGATGCCCAAATGAGTGAACACTTATTAAGGTTACATATGAAAGAAGCTCCGCCTATAGAACCGCCGATTCCACCTGATCTACTAAGGAAATACGTAGCATATGCGAGGAATAATGTTAGGCCATCTCTTACAGCAGAAGCGATGGACCGCCTAAAGGAGTTCTATTTGGCTATGCGATCTGCAAGTGAGGGTGAGGGTTCACCGATTGCTATCACAGCTCGCCAGCTTGAGTCTTTAGTTAGAATATCTGAGGCCAGGGCGCGCGCCGCACTTAGAAATATTGTTTTAGTTGAGGATGCCGAGGCGGCTATAGCGATAACTAAGAGGTCTCTTGAAGAGGTTGGCATAGATGTTTCCTCCCGTAAATTTGACATAGATATAATAATGGTTGGAAAACCTAAGAGCGTGCAGGACAAGCTTAGGGCTATATTGAACACTTTAATTGAAATGGAACGAGAATCTGGGATGGTTAGCAGAGCTGATCTCTTGGAAAAACTTAGCAGCGAATACGATATATCAAAGAGCGAAGCTGAAAAACTTATAGCGCAAATGATACGTGAAGGAACGCTCTACGAGCCCAGAGGCGGCTATTTGAAGAAGACGTAAAAAAAGGGTTTAAAGTCTTGTTCATTGAAGAATTAGTTATACATCCAGAAGTAAAAAAGGTTCTACTAGAATCTGATATAAAGACGTTGTTCCCACCGCAGGAGGAAGCCATAAAATCTGGCGCTCTTGAGGGTAAAAATCTTCTTTTGGCAAGCCCAACAGCCTCAGGTAAAACCCTAGTGGCCGAATTATGTGCGCTTAAACATATTTTGGAAAGGGATGGCAAGGTTCTTTATCTAACACCATTGAGGGCGCTGGCAAACGAGAAATATGAGGAATTTAGAAAATACACTGTTATTAAGAAGCCTAATGGCAGAAAAATCAGCGTTGGAATAAGCACTGGTGACTTTGATAGTAGCGATCCGTGGCTCGGCAAATTCGACATAATAATTACAACCAATGAGAAATGCGATTCACTATTAAGACACAGGACCCCTTGGATGAGCGAAATCTCGCTTATCGTCGCTGATGAAGTTCATCTGCTTAATGATGTTGAGAGAGGTCCGACGCTGGAGGTTATTCTTGCGCGTTTAATGCAGGTGAACCCGGATGTTCAAATATTGGCCTTAAGCGCGACTGTTAGAAATTCCGATGAGATTGCTGAGTGGCTTAAAGCCGTTGCCATAACAACTGAATGGCGGCCGGTTAAGCTCCGTGAAGGAGTTCTTCTCAATGATGAGGTTCAATTTAAGGATGGAGGTTCAATTAAAATAAACCAGATTGTTAAAGATCCTGCGATAAATCTGGCCTTACACGGTGTTAAACATGGCGGGCAAGTTCTAATCTTTGCCCCCTCAAGAAAGAACGCTGTTAGATTGGCTAGGAAGGCATCTCAAGAAATGAGCAATTTGCTTACCAAGTCTTTGAAGCGCTCGCTGAACAGCGTTGCTGAGGAGATTCAGTCTTCAGGTGAAAGAACAAGGATTAGCGAGCTCTTATCTGATTTAGTGAAAAATGGCGTTGCATTTCACCACGCTGGGCTTTCAGGTGTCCACCGGAAGATAATAGAGGATGCGTTCCGCGATGGAAAGATTAAGATTCTCACAGCCACTCCGACTTTAGCTTTTGGTGTAAACTTGCCCGCTAGGGTTGTTGTCATAAGCGATTATAGACGCTACGAGCCTGGATACGGCTATTACCCAATTACGGTTCTTGAATATAAGCAGATGGTTGGAAGAGCTGGTCGCCCAAAATATGATGACATTGGCGAATCAATCCTAATTGCAAAAACCGAAGGAGAAAGGGACTACTTAATGGACAGCTTCATTCTCGCTAAGCCGGAGAGAATATGGTCTAAGCTTGGCGTTGAGAAAGTTCTTAGAGGCCATGTTCTCGCAACAATAGCATCTGAGTTTGCTTTTTCAGAGCAAGGTATATATGATTTCTTCGGTAAAACGTTATTTGCTCTTCAATATGATATTAGGGCAATAAAGGGTGCAATAGCAAAAATACTGAGGTTTCTTCATAACGAGGGTATGATAAGGTATGAGGGAGACTATTTTAAGGCTACAACTTTCGGATTAAGAGTATCACAACTATATATCGATCCGGTTTCAGCAATAATAATTCGAGACTCATTTAAGGCTGAGGCGCCGAAACTTACCAACATAAGTTTCCTTCACATGATTTCCCGCACGCCAGATATGGACCCGAAAGTTAGGCCCCTATCTAATGAAATTAGCAGGTTATCGCTATTCATTGATGAACATCACAACGAGTTTCTTGTAAATCCACCTGATGAGTGGGCCGATAGGGTAGATTATGAGGAATTCCTAAGCGAAGTTAAGACGGCGCTTGTACTGAATGCTTGGATAGAAGAGCGCTCGGAGGATGAAATAATCGAGATGTTTGGGGTTGAGCCCGGGGACTTATACCACTTAACAGAGACGGCCAAGTGGCTTCTTTACGCATCGTATGAGCTAGCGAAGTTGTTTGAGTATAAAGTTTTTCTGCCCAAGCTCGCTGAACTCATGGCAAGAGTTGAAAAGGGGGTTAGAGCGGAGCTTCTGCCAATAGCGAGGCTTGAAGGGGTTGGAAGGGTTAGAGCACGCATACTTTATAATGCTGGGCTGAGGACAATTGAAGATTTAAAAAAGGCTCCAATAAGTAGGCTGATGGAGCTTCCCCTTATAGGATCTAAAATGGCCAAAAGCATCAAGGAGCAAGTCGGCGGACTGGTAGACATTAACGAATGGAAAGAGATCTCTAAACTTAAGAAGCCTGAGCAGCAACATCTCATGAAATACTATGACAAAGAATAGTCAAAGAATAGTAATTTAAGAAAAAATAAATAGGGAACTTTTAGCGTTACTATTTCAATGGCTCCTCTACTGGTTGAGGTGTTACATGCATGTCTATGGATCTTAAGGGCATGGTTATCAGCTACAGAAGAGGACCTAGAACTCAAAGGTCTAGGGAATGCTTAATACAGTTTCCAAACGTAATGTCAAGGTTTGAAGCAGGTAAGCTTATTGGGCGTAAAATCGTATGGTCCGATGGAAAAAACAATACTATTGTAGGTGTAATTCTTTCCCCTCATGGAAACAAGGGGGTTGTTAGAGCACGCTTCAGAAGAGGTCTGCCTGGACAAGCCTTAGGAAGCTTAGTTCGAATAGTAGGCTAGGTTTAACGTGTATAACGGTTTCAAAGCGTCTTTAGAATCGATCTTGCTAGGATGCGGGCGACTCTTAAAGGCTCTGGCACGGCGCCATGCAATGTAAATTTGTTCAATACTTCTCTCGCCTCATCTAAACTCATGCCTAGAAATCTCACATATATGCTATGCCCCGTGCGGAGGGTTATAGGCGTTCTAGGACCATTTTTGCGGTAGACCTCTATGCGCTTATCGCAGTCTAGCGGGAATAGTTCAAGGAAGTATTTTTCCAGCCCCTTAGACTCCTCATATGTTACGCATATTAATGGAAGAGACAGCTCCCTGTAAACTCTGTCTAAGTCAATCACGTTATACCAGCTTATGACGCAACCATTTATCATAAGAACATTTATGTCGCGTCTCTCCAGCGTCCTGTACATTTCAATTATTTTTTCAGTTGCATCCATCCCGCCGACTGTTGTTTTTGAGAAAACAAAACCATCAATTATACCATCACTTCTACCAACAACCCCGGCTAAAATCGACTTCTCACTTAGACCCTTAATGAAGCTCTCTGATATCCCTAATGCTCTAAAAGCCTTTTTATGCACATGAAGATGCAAAGGAACACCTTTCATATGGAACAAACTATTCTAGCGTGAAGTATACTCGTTTGTTGAGCCTACCCTTACTCTCAACTTTTAAAAGCCTTATTTGTCCAACTTCTCTAAGAGTTCTAACATGCGTTCCCCCATCAGCCTGCTTATCAATACCAGCTATTTCCACAATTCGTAAAGATGGTATGTCCGGTGGAAATGCCTCAGCCATCTTCACAACCCCAGGAATCTTCAGCGCTTCCTCCCTTGGGAGCTCATACCATGTAACCGGGATGTCCTTTTTTAAAATCGAGTTCACTTTGTTTATACATTCAATTATTACTTCTCTATCCATTTTTTCTAGGCTGAAATCGAAGCGTATCTTATCTTCTTCGATCTGGTTGCCTGTAACAAGTGCACCTGTCTCGTTGCATACTAATGATGCAAGTAAATGTGCAGCCGTATGGCTACGCATAAATTTGTATCGTCTCTCCCAGTCTAGAAGGCAGCGAACCTTGTCTCCCTCCTTTAGTCCCTCCCTATCAACCTCATGCGATACTTCATCGCCGAACTTTCCAACGTAAACAACGTTAAAAATCTCATCGCCACGTATCATTTTGCCAGTATCATGAGGTTGTCCCCCGCCCTTGGGATAGAATATCGTCTGATCTAGAACCACATACTTGCCCTGCGTAACCTTAACAACCGTTGCGTCGCACTCCTTAAGATAACTATCCTCTAAATAAAGGGCCTTAGTCAACAAAACCACCAAAATAATTGTTAATATTGATGAATTTATGCTTTATCCATCTGAGCATAAAAGAGAGAGTCTTTACGTAAAACCCATAAAAATTTTAGAGTTTAATCCGGCGTATTTCTCCTAAATTTCTACTAATTTAAGGAATAATTCAAAGTTTCTAGACTCATCTCAACCGGTATATCGCCTTCTGAGCCAAGTATGTATCCTCCGGGAAAACTTAGTTTATCACCGTGCTTTTTCTTCAAGGTTTTAAGATCCATATTGTCAGTTGGGCCTAAGATGGGTTCAGCATGTTCAACTATAAAATTCTCTGTGAACTCAGCGACCTTAAGCATTCTATCTATATGCTTAAATCCATCAATAATTAAGGGATGAACAATTCTACGATTTTAGATTTCTCAGCGTCTACAAGCCCATGATCAGTTATCCTTAGCTTAGGAATAACTGGTAGAGAGAGGAAGGACAGAGCTGTGAATGGGCTTTTGACTTTGCAGCCTAATTTCGAAACTGCCTCTTCTAAAGATTCCATTTTCTCAGATATTTTAAGCGCATCTTCAGTCGTCATTAATCCAGCTATGGGCAGCGGAAGCTCCTCAAGTATTTTTCCCCTACTTGCGACGACCAGTCCCCCATTTATCTCGCCGAGCCTTATAACTGCTTTATAAAGGTCTTCATCGTTCGTTCCCACCGCGATTATATTGTGCGAGTCATGGGCAACCGTCGATGCTAAAGCGCCCTCTTTAAGATTAAATCCAGTCACAAATCCCTTCCCAATCCTGCCAGTTCCTCTATGCCTCTCTAAAACGCATATCTTTAATATGTCGCGCTCAGGATCGGATTTAACCTCGCCATCAACTAATTCCATATCGCAGTGAATCTCATCCGTAACTATCTGATCCTTAATTAAGCCTATTGCTCTGACTTTTACCTTACCCTTCACGCTGCTGGGATGTTTTATACATAAGTCTTTAGGTTTGAATGCACCGATATTAACGGTCTTCTTCAAAATCTGTTTATGAGGCGCTGCAGGCCCACTAATGCCTAAGTATAGTCCGTTTTTAGCAGCAATTTCCCCATCTATCAGAACAACGGATGCTTTAAAATCCTTAAGATTGTTTACGATCACTATGTCTGCAGATTTTCCGGGAGATAAGCCGCCTAAATCCTTAAGCCCAAAATACTCAGCCGGCTTAAGAGTCACCATTTTCACAGCGTCCAAGGGGTCTAATCCTTCTTCAACGGCTCTTCTAAGGCAGTGATCCAAGTGTCCCTCGTGCACTATGTCGCCAGCATGCCTATCGTCGGTTACAAGCATGGATCTCTCCGGGCAACCCCTTGAGATTATCTTGACCAGTTTTGAGAGGTTCTTGGCTGTTGAGCCTTCTCGTATCATGATCCACATTCCGAGAGACAGTTTTTCTTCGGCCTCATCAATGCTTGTCACTTCATGATCTGAGGTTATTCCAGCTAAAACGTATGCGCATAATTCCTCACCCTTAAGTCCTGGCGCATGTCCATCAATGATCATCCCGCTGCAGGTTTTCATCTTCTCCAAAACGCTCCTATCCTTTTTTATTACTCCCCCATAATTCATGACTTCGCCTAGTCCCATTATCTGTTTAAAACGCTTCAGCTTTTTTATCTCCATTAAGCCTATTTCAGCACCCGATGTCTCTAAATGCGTTGATGGAACGCATGATGGAATCATGAAATAAACTTTAAGCGGCGATCTTTTCGCATCATTAATCATGAATTTTACGCCCTCTAACCCCATCACATTTGCAATCTCATGCGGGTCGGCTATAACGCAGCATGTGCCTCTTGGAATAACGGCCCTCGCGAATGTGCTTGGGGTCATTAGTGAACTTTCAATATGGATATGTCCATCAATATACGCGGGCAGAATGTATTCTGAGGGGCGCTTAATAGTTTCCCCTGCCCTTTTAGGCTTTGAACCAACATAAACTATTAAGCCGTTCTTTATACCGATGTAGCCGTCAGAAATATTATTGCGATACACATCTACAATCTTTCCAAAAACTAGAAGATCTAAGGGCAACGCCCCCAAACAAGCATCAATAAGATTGTCGAGAAACTCCATATGCCATCTTCCACCCATCCCATACAATTAACTCCGATATAGATTTGCTGATTGCTTTGGGGACTTGAGATCTTCGTTTTTAAATATCATCTGAATCTGAGTAAAAATGCTTTCTCCATATTCCTGTTGGGGCGCCTCAATTAAAGGATTTTAGTATTGCCCTAAAGAACCATCCCTCCTCGCAGCGTCATACCCCTTCTTGAATATGTAGATAGATATCGGGGTTGCAATAATAATAAATATTAGTAAGCTGATAATATTGCCTAATATTTCCGGCGAGGTTAAATCTTTTCCAGATTGCAGGCAAAGCCTAATTCCGTCCAGCGAGTAGGTTAATGGGAATATTCTTCCAATCCATTCAAGATACCATGGTAAAAGTTTCAGCGGATAGAACACGCCGGATACAAGTTGGCTTAGCCATGAGAATGCCCATGTAACCGGGTTCCCTTGCTTAATTTTCATTATTACTCCGGTGCTTAGAATCCCTATGTCCATGTGGCTTGCTATTAAAAGTATAGTTAGCACTATGACTGATAGAATTGAAGCAGACGTCACATAGAGTTTGGCCCCAAGCATTACGCCGACAAATAGTGACATTAAGAGTAAGGCTGATGAAACTATAAATGAGAAGCATACCTCGCCTAGGAGGAAGATTTTGAAATCTGTTGCCGTTGAGAGTATTGTTTCCATCGTTCCATTCCATTGCTCATCTCTTATGCTTTCATTTATGCTTTGAACAGCAAAATGAACGTATTGCTGAAACGCTATGCCTATAAGGGCGAAAGTGAAGTAACCTCCAACCATATATCCGGCTTCTTGAATCTGCTGCGATGTTGTAATTAAAGAGAACAAGTAATATGTCACTACAAAAAGAATCATGCCTGCAATATCAAGCGTAAGCCAGAACTTATAGGTCCACCACACTTTTAAATCCCTAACTATGAAGGAGACAACTATACGGTGAACTGGGCTTTTCCTTCTGGGGATCTCCTCAGAGATTACGGCGACTATCTTCTCAATGTCCAATTAAATCACCTCTAGTAGGTTGCAACCGTCCCCTCATATCTTATCCGATTAACCCCCCATCTAAAAACTTTTAAACCTGCGGGAATAAACACGATGGCGTAAATTATCAGTATGGCAGCGTTTTTTAAGACCTCTGATGAAAAAAGCGTCGCTCCATTCAGCAGTATTTTTCTTGAGGCATCTAGGGCATAAGTGTATGGCATTAGCCACGCCATGACCCAAAGCGCCGGATACTCTTCAAGATATTTTAGTGGGAATAGAACTCCGCCTAGAAACTCAGTTACGCTGGCAAATAAAAATGTAAGAGGGTCACCCTTCTTATAAACTAATACTAGGCCAGATGCCATTATGCTTATTCCCGCGTAGCTTAGAACCATCAGCAGAATTATGACTGTAAAGGAGAGAACCGTATTCAAGTTAATTACCAATGGAACATTCAACACGGCGGTTCCAACGATCATTACGCCAAGCATAAAATATCCGCTGACCATGAATCCCCTAAGCGACTGGCCAATAATGTAGGACTTCATGTCTATAAGCGACGCAATTATCTGCTCAAGCGTTCCCTCACGTATTTCATGCTGTAGCGAGTGGCTTAATCTACTTATGCACATCCATAAATAGTTCGCTGTTGCTACGCCGACAAGGGCAAAGGACAACCAGCTGACCTCTCCATATCCGGCTAAGGCAACCCGTCTGGCATCCACTTGTAGGCCCATGAAGGAATACATTGCTATTGAAGCCACGGTGCTTATTGTTTCAGTGATAACCCATGTTCTGTAAGATAGAAAGATCTTGAAGTTAGCCCAGAAAACAGCCCATACGTGAACAATGTTGGATGCTGTGCGAGGCTTATCCTCTTTGAACAAGGCTATTAAATTCTCAATCTTCATGCAGATTCCTTCCTAGTTAGTTTTACAAATATGTCCTCGAGGGTTGGCTCAGATCTCCTAACCGCTAAAACTTTAGCATTAATGGCGCGCAGTCTGCCGACTATAAGGGGTATTGCATCATATTCATCGTCAACCTGTAAGCGTATAACAACATTGTACGGGTCATTTTTGACTTCCATAATTTGTTTAACTATTGGAAGGCTGCTTAAACCTTTAATGACTTCTTGGAGATTGTTAGCTTCTCTAATCTCCACTTCTATGGCATGTATATCACGAAGCATATCTCTTAAGGCTGAAGGAGGCGCGTCCACAATTATCTTTCCATCTTTCATTATGGCGACTCTTTCGCAAAGCTGCTCAACCTCAAACATATTGTGGCTTGTGAAGATTATTGTTTTGCCCAATTCAATGTTTAGAGCCCTGAGAAGCCTCCTTGTCTCAACGGCGCTTATTGTATCAAGTCCTATTGTAGGTTCATCCATAAATAAAATCGGTGGATTGTGAAGTAGAGCTCTGGCGAGCATAACCTTAACCTTCATGCCGGTTGAGTAGTCCTTAACCAGCTTTTTCCTATCTTCAGTTAAGTCGAAAAATTCCAACAGGGCATTTATTCTTTTTTCAGCAATATCCTTGGGAACATTCTGAAGGTATGCGTAAAATCTCAAGTTATCTTCAGCGTTAAGTCTCCAATAGAGTGATCGCCCTCCTGTTTCGCCATGGAACCATCCGAAGCTGCTTCTAACTTTATGCGGCTCCTTAATTATATCGTACCCATTTACTTTGGCGGTTCCCTCTGTTGGAAGTATGATTGTGCACAATATCTTTATGAGGGTCGTTTTCCCAGCGCCGTTAGGTCCCAAAAGGCCGAAAAACTCCCCGATCTTAACTTTAATGTTTACGTGGTCAACTGCCTTAATGTATCGTTTAACCGCCCTCTCTTTATTCTCAAATATTTTTGTTAGATTAAATGTTTCAACGGCGTATTCCATCGTTTTAAGCACCCAAATGTTTTGAAGTGCGCATTAATCTCATTTTTAACCTTATAAGAAGGCTGGAAACTAATAATTGTTTCGAATATCTTCTTTTCCACATTGAATTAGAAGCAATATATCCCTTAAAGTATTTATTGACGTATACGATATCTCTTCAGCCTCTTTGAAAATGCGTGTTCTGGCACGTAGCAGAATAAAAGGCACCCCGGCTTTCTTAGCGCATAACGCATCTATCCAGTGGTCCCCAACGAAAACCGCCTCTTTAACCGGCACGTTTAAGATCTCCAAAACTCGTAGAAGATGCTCTGGATCAGGCTTGGGATTGGACACGTCGTCTCTGGCAATAACGGCATCCACATACTTACCTAAGCAAAATTTATTCATTATTCCCTCAGCATACTTCCTACAGCCATTGGTTACAATACCCACCTTAAGCCCCATCTTCTTTAATTCCTTTAGGGTACTTAAGGCGTTATCCATTAATTCAGCATCCCCCAACGATTTCAACTCAACCTCATCCATAATGTCATTAACTTTATTGAGAATTTTTTCAATTTCACACCGGCTTACTTTTCCACTTAGGTCCATTTTGGCCGCATTGATTATCTCAAAGTTTAGCATGTTCTTGTTTAAAAGTCCAGATGCCACCCCTACGCTTACTAGAAACTCTATTATTAGATTTTTCATCCTCTCGTAATTTATTTTAGACTTTATCAATGTATCATCTAAATCAAAGATTACAGCCTTTACTTTAATCATGCAAGATTCTCGCAGATAATCCATAATGCGCTTATAAGCACATTACATTTATTTACTTATTTAAGGTTAATTCTGGTTGATTTAATATGGAAAAAAGATCGCCCAAAACGTTAGTGGCATTCATTATTGCTGGGCCATTTGTATTTCTCCTATATTTGTATTTCTTTGTTGGCTTTAAGGGCGTCTTTGAGGTTTTTAGACAAATCAACCCTTATGACTATTTATTCTGCTACTCACTTACCATCATCGCTCTGATAGTAAGTACGCTTTTTTACTCAATGAGCTGGAATGAGCTTATGAAGGCTCTGTCAATAAACGTAAGCGTCAAAAAATCATTCGTTTACTGCTGGCTAGGGCTGTTCATAGATTTAGTGATTCCATTAGAGACCGTCTCTGGGGAGATTACGCGCGTGTATCTTGTCCATAAGGAAACTGGAGATCCACCTGGAAAAATAGTCGCTTCAGTGGCTGGGCATCGTATAATAACAACATTTATAACCTTAGGCAGTCTTCTATCCTCGTCAATATTTATCTTGAAGCGTAAAATTACAGCGGAAATAATTACTCTTATGTTGGCGACGATCTCAGGCTCGGTGCTCTTTATAGCGATTTTACTTTACTTATCATTAAAGGAAGATGCAGCCGAGAAGCTGATTAACTTTTTAATAAAATCCGCTGACTTATTAACTGGGGGCAAAATTAACTTCTCAGAGATTAGGGAGAAAGCCCAGCGTAACCTATCATATTTTTGTAGTGGATTTAAGTCTTTAGGAGTGAACCAAGAGACTTTGGTGAAGTCCGTAAGTTATAGTCTTTTTGCATGGCTTCTCCACTTAAGCATATACTTCCTCGTTTTTTACGCTTTGGGCTTTAGCGAAATATCTGGGAAAGTCTATGAAACCATGGTGGTCTACTCCGTGAGCATGGCTGTTCAGTCAACACCGATCGCTCTTCCGCTGGGTTTAGTTGAGGTGGTAATGACAAGCCTTTATGCGCTACTCGGGGTCCCGATAGCGATTAGTGGAACAGCAACGTTGCTCATAAGAATTGTAACTTTTTGGCTTCAAATAATGATCGGCTATTTGATAGCTCAATTTATGGGTATAAAAAATTTGTTGGATAGAAGCCGCAAAGAGACATCAACTTGATGAAAAGATTTTTCTACTATAATCGTGAATAACGTTTATAGTGGAAGAATGAGCCAGCGTTCACTCATCAAACTTGCGATGCGGTACTTCATTAGAAGAGGCTATACGGTGGATAGGGAATTCGGTAAAGAAGATGATGCCCCGGCGAGAAAATTCGACTTTGTAGTGCGGAAAGGAAGTGAGGTTTATCCAGTCTGGGTTAAAGATTGGAACAGAACTGTAGGCGTAAACGTGGTTATAAACGTAGATAAAGCATCTCGAGATATGGGGCTTTTTAATCCAATTTTGGTAGCTAATAAATTCAGTGAGCATGCTAGGGCATATGCAAACCGAAAAGGGATAAGATTAGTTGCGAAGTCAGATATTCTGAGAGAAGTGAGAGCCCTTTAGAAGTCCTTCAGATATTTGTCGAGTTTTCCCTCAGCCTCGAGTTTTCCAAGCCAGTCGACAATCCCGATTTTACGTTCTTCTTCACCATTAAGAACTCTTATGATTTCCTGAACTACATCCTCCACGTTTCTAGAGCTTACGTCGATTTCACAAACCTTATCAACGCCATATTTTTTAACAGAGCCATATAGACATACGTCTAATATTTCAGCGGCAAGATTCTCCCTAATCTTTTCCTCTTTATATGAACGTTCTTTAAAAATGGTTTCTAGCTCCTCAGGATTTCTTCTTAGGACGAAGGCAATTGCTATCTTCTCTGACGGCACCACATCCACAGCGAAATGTCCCTCAACAATAACGTCAGTAGATGCTTTAGAGATGATTTCGTTAATTCTTTCTGAAATCTTGTCCACATCTGCGATCAAGGTATCTCTCTTCCTATCGACTCCGCTGTAAAGTCCCTCTCTCTTCACTAACTCGCCTATGGATATCACCCGCGCATTAATTTTAGACGCTAATGCCTTTGAGATTGAAGATTTTCCAACTCCAGGCGTCCCAGTGATAACTATTACGCGCTTGATTTCTTCCTTCACCTTTTTCATCATCTTTTTAATCTAAGGATGGACAAATCTATTTATAGTTTTATCCTCGTCTCCTCTTTTATGCTTCTTAAAACAAGCGCTGTTTCAGTGCTTACAACACCATCAATTAGACCTATTTCATCAATCATCTTAGCAAGCTTGTTCTGATCTTCAGTTCGAACCTTTACTATAATATAATATGATCCAGTTACATCGTAAACCTCATAAACATCATCAATTTTGCTTAGAGCTTCAAGAACTCTCTGTAGCTTTTTTGGATCGGCATTTATTAGGACGAAAGCCGTTATGTTCTTTCCAAGAGTCTCTGGCGAAATGATCGCCGTGAATCTTTTTATAATTTTTCTCTTTAAGAGCTTCTTTACTCGCACAAATATTGTCGCTTCGCTCACATTCAACTTTTCAGCAATCTTTTTAAATGAGATCCTAGCGTCATCTTGAAGCATTCGCAGAATCTCCCTATCCACCTCATCAATTTCCGAAGACATTTTTCTTCCACTGATAAATTTTTCTGAATCATATATATAAATTATGTTGAAATAAAATTATTTTTCATGCAAATTTATTAATGTTTATTTTTGTTTTCCGAAATATTTATAAAGAAAAATTATCTTTCCTATTGAGCATGGATAAGGGGGCGAAAGCCTTCAAGCTTAAATGTCCTGAATGTGATGCGGACATAGAGGTTCCGGAAGACGTTATTTCAGGCGAGATCGTTAGCTGCCCTGACTGCGGCTTGGATTTAGAAGTCAAGATAGATGAGAGCGGGTCGGTGAATCTTAAGCCGGCCGAGATAGAGGGTGAAGATTGGGGCGAGTAGAGGCGGAGATGAATCAAATAGGACTTGTATATGATAGGATCCGATGGGAAGAGAAGGTGTTAATGGACGCTTCAAAGCGGCTTGGATTAGATTTAAAAATGATTGATTCAAAAGAGGTCTGTTTTGACACCCTTGAAGATCCGGCGAAAATTGAGGAAGCCTTCGGCAATGTGATCCTTCAACGTTGCATAAGCTACTTTAGAGGCTTACATATAACCGCTATGCTGGAAAATTTCGGGCTTCACGTGATTAACCCCTTTAGTGTCTCCCTACTCTGTGGCAACAAGTTGTTCACTACGCTAGCGTTAATTAAAGCTGGTGTTCCCATTCCGAGAACTCTTGTGGCGTTCACGGATAGAAGCGCTCTTAAAGCCCTTGAGGCGCTTGGCTATCCAGCTGTTCTAAAACCGGTTGTGGGAAGCTGGGGAAGGCTCGTAGCCCTCATTAGAGATAAAGACTCAGCTCAGGCCCTCCTTGAGTCAAGGGAGGAGATGCAAAACTCCCTTATGCAAATATATTATCTGCAGGAATATATTAAGAGGCCTCCGAGAGATATACGTGCTCTCACGATTGAGGAGGAAGTTATAGCGGCGGCGTACCGTTACTCAGCTGAAGACGACTGGAGAACGAATGTTGCCCGTGGTGGTAGAACTGAGCCATGCCCAATAACCGATGAGCTTGAGGATTTGGCGATAAGGGCTTCTAAAGCCGTTGGAGGCGGGGTGTTAGCGGTTGATTGCATGGAATCGCCAGACGGGATAGTTATTCACGAAGTTAATAATACTCCTGAATTCAAAGGGTTATATTCTGCAACAAAGATTGACATCCCTGAGAAAATTATTGAGTACGCCATTAAGGTGATGAGAAAATGAGAGTGGGCGTTTTCGGCGCGTCAGGTTATGTTGGCGGTGAAATTCTTCGTCTTCTACTAGGTCATCCGAAAGTTGAAGTTGTTGCCGCAACATCAAACACTTACGCTGGAGAATATGTTCATAGGGTTCACCCGAACATTAGGGGGCAAACAACCCTCAAGTTCATCAAGTCTGACCCCTTAAAAGTTGCTGATCTATGCGACGTATTATTTGTTGCAACGCCACATGGTGTTTCATCAACATTCATCCCGCAGATCCTCAACTCCGGCATAAAAATAATTGACACTAGCGCGGACTTTAGGCTCAAAAACCCTGAGGACTATTTGAAATGGTATGGTTGGAGACATAAATGCCCTGAAATATTGGATAAAGCCGTCTATGGGCTCCCTGAGCTTCATCGTGAAGAAATAAGGGGGGCTCAGCTGGTTGCTGTTCCAGGATGCATGGCCACCGCCGGTATACTTGCCCTATCGCCCATAGTTAAATCCGGTAATATTGAGAAAGATAGGATAGTTATCGATTTTAAAATAGGTTCCTCAGGGGCAGGCGCTAAGCCCTCTTTATCATCGCATCACTCGGAGCATTATAGCGTCGTTAGACCATATAAGCCGGCTGGTCATAGACACACTGCGGAGTTAGAGCAGGAGCTAAGCCTATTATGCGGCGAGAAGGTTAAGATTTCAATGTCGGCGCATGCTGTTAATATGGTCAGGGGGATTCTATCAACATGCCATGTTTTCCTCAAAGAATCTATGAAATCTGTTGAGGTTTGGCGGCTTTATAGGGAGTTTTATTCCGGCGAACCATTCATTAGATTTATTCGCGACACTAAGGGGGTCTTCAGATATCCTGATCCAAAGATCACTGTGGGCTCAAACTACTGTGATATAGGCTTCGAGGTGGATGAGCATGCTGGCAGACTTGTCATACTCTCAGCCATTGACAACCTTATGAAGGGTGCCGCTGGAACAGCTGTTCAAGACATGAACATTATGTGCGGCTGGGATGAAAAGGAAGGCCTGCGCTACTCCGCATTACACCCAATTTAGGTGGAATATGCGATGATAATTCTTAAGGTTGGCGGGGACATATTCAGGGGAGGATTAAATCAGACGCTTGCTAAAGATGTGAAAGAGACTCTTGAAGCCAGCAAGTTGGTCATAGTTCACGGCGGTGGGGACGAGGTTACGGAGATAGCTGAGAAACTCGGTAAGAAGCAGATTTTCGTTACATCGCCTGAGGGGATTAGAAGCCGCTACACGGATGAGGAGACTGTTGAAATATACACCATGGTTATGGCTGGCAGAATAAACAAGGCTATTGTACGGTGGCTTTTAAGCTATGGGGTGCTAGCCGTCGGCTTATCCGGCATAGATGGGGCGCTCATTAAGGCAAGCAGAAAAAAGAAGCTAGTTATAATTGATGAGAGAGGTAGAAAACGAGTGATCGAAGGCGGCTACACTGGGAAGATCGTTGAGGTCAACCCGCAGATACTGAGAATTCTCATAGAAAATGGGTTTGTGCCAGTTGTTTCACCCATAGCTTTAGGCGAAGAGAACGAGTGCTTGAACGTTGACAGCGATAGGGCGGCTGGTCAATTGGCTGGGGCTCTGAAAGCGGACAAAATAATCTTCTTGACGGATGTTCCGGGCGTACGCTTGGGGAAAGAATACTTAAAGAGAATCTCCTTGAGGGATGCTAGAGAGATTCTGCCGAAGATAGGTCCGGGAATGGATAAGAAGGTTATCGCATCAATTGAGGCTTTAGAATCCGGGGTTAGAGAGGCCATTATAGCATGTGGATTAGCAGATGAGCCCATAACAGGCGCCTTAAAAGGTTTAAATGGCACGGTGATTTCATCTGAAATCTGAGGAAATATATGCGATAGAAGATTCTCTTTCAGCCCGGTTCTACCAGAAATTTCCCGTATGCGCCGTCAGAGGCGAGGGAGCGATATTATATGATGCAAATGGTAAGGCGTACATAGACTGCATGGGCGGCTACGGTGTAAGCCTAGTAGGGCACTGTCACCCAAAGGTTGTAAAAGCCATAAAGGAGCAATGTGAAAGACTCATAGCATGCCATGGATCATTATATAACGATAAGAGGGCTGAGCTCTTAGAGAAAATCGCGAAGATAGCTCCGAAGGGGCTAGATAAAATATTTCTGTCCAATAGTGGAGCTGAGGCTGTTGAATGCGCCATAAAAGCTGCTGTAAAATATGCTGGCAAACATGAGATCATAAGCATGGTTAGGAGCTTTCACGGCAAGACTTTAGGCGCCTTATCGGCGACATGGAACCCAAAATACCGAGAACCATTCGAGAAGATCCTCAATAAAAACTTCAAGTTTGTACCATTCGGCAAACTTGACAGGGTTGAAGAAGCCATCACGGACAATACTGCAGCAGTAATTGTTGAGCCAATCCAAGGTGAGGGCGGAGTTTATGTGGCCCCAAATGGCTTCCTTAAAGGCTTAAGAAAACTCTGCGATGAGCATGAAATAGTGCTGATCTTCGATGAGGTCCAAACCGGATTTGGGCGCACCGGACGCATGTGGGCTTCAGAGCATTGGGACGTTAAGCCGGACATAATGTGCGTTGCGAAGGCTATGGGCGGCGGCATGCCCATAGGCGCAACAATAGCCAGAGGAGACATAATGGACTCATTGAAGGTTGGTGAGCACACCAGCACCTTCGGCGGGAACCCACTTGTATGCGCGGCTGCATGTGCAACAATAGACGTCATAGTCGAGGAGAATCTTATTGAGAGGGCGAGAAGCCTTGGAAGCAGATTTATGGATGTCCTCCGGACTATGATTGATGATTTTAGGATTCTCAGGGAGGTTCGTGGATTGGGTCTAATGATCGGGCTTGAAGCCAGAGTTAACATTCATAATATACTCCTTAAATCAATTGAGAGGGGTGTGATATTACTTTATTCCGGCAAAAACGTTATTCGCTTTCTGCCCCCGCTCGTCATTAGTAGAGAACAACTCAGTAAAGTTGCGGAGGTATTAAGAGAAGTTTTAGTCGAAGAGGAGAGTAGACTTAAAATTACGGGTTAGAGTTTTCTATAGTTGTGAGCACATGAATCAGCATCCAGTAGAATTTCTAAGAAATATGCTGGAAATCTATAGCCCAAGTGGTAAGGAGAAGGAGTTAGCATCCTTCTTAATTGCAGAATTTGAGGATCTAGGCTTCGAGGAGGTTTGGAGGGATAGGGTTGGAAACCTTTACGGTAAGATCGGCAGCGGACTACCCAGGGTTCTAATGTGCGGACACATGGATACTGTTCCAGGGCGGGTTCCAGTTAAAATTGAAGATGGGCGATTATACGGTAGAGGCGCCGTGGACGCCAAATCCTCATTGGCCGCAATGATATTGGCGGCTTCAGATTTTAGGCCATATGTCCCCAATTTTGGCGGCGAAGTTATTGTTGCATGCGTCGTCGACGAGGAGGGAAAAGCCAGGGGGATTAGGAATCTTATACGTGAAGGATTGAAAGTTGACTATGCAATCTTCGGCGAACCAAGCGGCATAGAGAACGTAACATTCGCGTATAAGGGACGCTTGCTTCTTAAAATTAAATGCACGACTGCTAGTGGGCATGTGGGCGCCCAGCATCTCTTGAGCAATGCCATCGAAAAATCTTTTGAATTATGGGCAGGGTTCAAGAGTGTATGTGAGCAGCAATATAAGTCACCGTTCGGAGTTTTCTATTCATTGACGCCGACGCTTATAGATATCCGAAGCTTCAGGACAATGGGCGGTATACCTGACGCATGCGCCCTGAAAATTGACCTAAGGCTGCCCCCGACGATAAGATGTGAGAAGGCCATAAGAATTGTCAAGGAAATTATAGAAGGCTTCCGGAAGAAAAACCTTCAGCCGTCAGTAGCCATCGATCTCAAAATCATCGACCATGTTGAACCCTACGTGGCTAAAAAAGATAATTTAGTGATTAAGTCGCTGGTAGAGTCTATACTTGAGGAGACTGGTGAAAAGGCGAGGCTTATAAGAAAAACTGGAACAGGCGACATGAACATCTTTGGGACGCATTTCAATATACCGGTTGCAACCTATGGACCTGGCAATTCGCACTTAAGCCATACACCTAATGAATATGTCGAAATTTCCGATTATCTTAAGAGCGTAGAAATCTATAAAAAGACCGTTGAAAAAATCTTTAAGTACCATTTGGAGCAAACAGGTAAATGATCCCGCTTTACGATGAAAATAGACCTAAGAGAAGACCCTACGTAAATTATGCACTGATCGCCATAAACATTCTGGTTTTCTTCCTCTTTTACCTGCGGGGTTTCCGTGCTTTCGAGATGAGCATAAGGAATTACGGCGCTACTCCGATATATATTCTCCGCGGGGAGAGGGTGGAAACCCTATTCACAAGCATGTTCATGCATGCAGATATACTGCATCTGCTCGGAAACATGCTTTATCTTTGGATATTTGGAGATAACGTGGAGGACATTCTTGGTCATTCTAAGTATTTAATTTTTTATTTGATCGGCGGCGTCTTTTCAGGTTTAACGCACATAGCATCCGCACTTTTGTCACTTTACACAAGCCCAATTATATACGTGATAAGCGAGCTTAAAACGCCGGCTGTTGGCGCCTCAGGCGCCATATCGGCGGTTCTGGGAGCTTATCTGCTTCTATATCCCAACGCGCGGATAAGAACCCTGGTTTTCTATATATTTATCGCTACGATAGTTAGTGTGCCAGCGTATTATTATCTCGGCTTCTGGTTTCTTTATCAGTTGCTCATGGGCATAGTGTCCTTAAGCGGCTTAACATCTGGTGTGGCTTTCTGGGCACATATAGGCGGCTTCATCTACGGGCTGCTCATCGTGAAAGCCTTCGATTTGAAGCCTAGAAGGAAACCGATAGATGTTCGGGAAAGGAGGGTTTATAGGCCGATTGCTGCACCGTGGGTTAGAGAGCCTCTAGTAGACGTTCTCGTTGAGCCGGATAAAGTTCTCATTATGGCTTATATGCCCGGGCTTGAGGAGAAAGATATAGAGTTAGCAGTTTCAGAATGGGATGTCACCATATCGGCTGAGCGTGAAGATGTAAGGTTCTATAAGCATATAGTGCTGCCTGTGCCGGTCCTGCCGAGAGTTGTTGACCTAACATATAGTAACGGTGTGCTTAGATTTATGCTTCTCAGAATCATCTAAAGTAAAGAGAGATGCTTAAATTGGCGAGTAAGCGATGTTTTCTTTTGAAGGAAGCGTAACATCGATGAATTACATAGTATTTGTCTGCCCGAGATGCGGGTTAGCCAGATACGCTAAAGAAGGGCAGAAAACCGCTAAATGTTTGGGATGCGGATACCAGATTCAAATAAACCCTCAGAAAATAATGATTATAGCGAAGGCTGAAAAATTGGAAGAAGCAATCGATATTGTTAAATTTTACAAAATTAGGGGCAAACAACCATTGGAATTCTCACGCGCTGATAATTAATATTTAATAGGGACAAGTACATCGAAAAATATGGTGTTAAACTTGTCGAGCAGAAGTGATGAGAGCGATAAAATACGTTTGATGGCTGATCTCTTAAGGAGCGGCGCCATATTAACCGATCTCTCATGTCCAGCTTGTTCCTCGCCTATTTTTAGGCTTAAAAATGGAGATTTATGGTGCGCTCAATGCCGGAAAAAGGTAATTGTCGTTAGGGAGAGCGAGGAGGCTGAGGAGATCGAGGCTCTCTCAACGCTCAGTCAAGCCGAGTCAACCATACTAATGAAGATATGGGAGATAAATGAAAAACTTAGGGTGGAAGATAACTGTGATGAGATTCATAAGCTAAGCGCTTTAATGTCCAGCCTATTAGAGAATCTTGAGAAGATAAGGAAGATCGGGAAACTGAGGAGATGATTTCTAAAAAAACTTTCGGAGCATGCGAAATTTTCTTAGGTGCGCATTACGGTGCAGCCAGAATCGAATCTAATGTTCCGCTAACTGAGCTTCAAGAAGCAATCTTGAATGCGCTATACAACATCAATAGGCTGACCGGCCGCGCTGTGAGAAAGTATTTACCAGACATGTCCGAATTAAACTTGGAGATCATTTTTGAGGTTGGAGTAGCAAACGGCATATCATTTTACTATATCGACGACGAGACGTTGGAGTCTTTTATGGAGAAAATAAATAGGGAGTCTCCTCACATATTAGACCTAATTTGCATCATTCGATATTATAAGCTTAGAAATGGTGTACGTAGAGCCCTAAGATTTGATTATTACTTTATGAGATTCCTTTTTAGCAGCAATACGTTGGAGCTTAAAGTTTTCCATGAGAAAGGATTACAACGAATAGATGTTGAGGATCTAATTAAGATCCTGGTTGAAAACATAAATTCAGAGTTCGCTAAGAGAGGCATAAGCCCTATAAAAGTTAAGTATCCACAATCATTTAATGCCTAGATGTTCTAGAACTATTCTCTGTATCTGTGAGGAAACCTTTTCTATCGGGCGGTTCCCATTTACCAGCGTTAATTTTCCCTCATTGACAAGGCTTATATAGATGTCTCTAACCTTCATTTGTACGTCCGGATATTCCATAACGGTTCTTTCTCTTCCCTTAAGCCTTCTCATAATAACCTCAATTGGGACATCTATATATATCGCTAGATCAGGCTTCAAGGCCATTTTATTAATCTCCTTGATCCACTCTATATCTAGGCCGGCGGCACCTTGATAAGCTATTGAAGAATAAACATACCTATCTGAAACAACCATCTTCCCATCTTTAAGCATTGGCTTTATCTCCCTTTCCACATGATCAATTCTGTCAGCTGCGAAGAGCAGGGCCTCTACGGATGCTGGCACACGCTGCTTTCTCCTCAGAACATATCTCTGAATGAACCTCCCAATCTCGCCGGCGCTTGGCTCAGTAGTATATACGGCTTCGAAACCCCTACTTTTAAGAGCATTGACAAGAAGAAGTGACTGAGTTGTTTTCCCGCTTTTGTCAAGACCCTCTATGCAGATTAATAAACCACTTCTTTTCATTCAAATACACCTGAACTCTACATTTTACAATCATTAGCATATTAAGATAACTTTTATTGAAGTAACACCAAACTTTATAGGCTCTGTTACTTTAAGTGGGGGTTCTTCCTCGTTTAATCTTGGAGGTGATATGGTATTGTGATCTTTCGAGAGAGGACTCCCATCTGTATTGTTCTCTATGGTGTTTATTTGGTTTTTGAGGGTTTGAGTTTCAGGGCTGCTTCCAGGGCTTTAGAGGTTTTCACCCGTAGGCGCCATGTCTCGATATGGTGTTGGGTTCAGAAGCTTCCACCCTTAAAGGGTCTCTTCCTGGCTAGGAGGGTTCGCTGTTTCCTTGTGGATGAGACCATGGTGAAGGTTAGAAGAATGGAAGGCTGGGTTTGGGTTGCATACGAGCCCTATCAGCGCAGATTTCTAGGACTATGGTTCAGCTGGCTCAGGAGCAGCATGACCGCCGAAGCCTTCCTAAGACAGATTATCAAGCGTTACGGCCGGCATCCAGTCTACACAGACGGGGCAGCATGGTGCCCTGAAGCGTGCAAGGCTCTAAACCTGGAGCATAGGCTCCTAAACGACGAGTATAGGAGCCTAATCGAGAGGTCCATCCAAGCTGTTAAGGACAGAACTGAAGCCTTCGACGACAACCATCCATGCAGAAGGAGCGGATGCAACCTAAACCATGTCAAGAACCGGCTCAGGCTCTTCAACCTACACAAACAACCCGAATACCAGAAACTTATAACCCGACTAAAGGAGGCAATAAGCTTAAAGTAACAGCACCCATAAGGCCAGCCACAAAATTCTTAAATAAGAGGGAAAATATCTTCTATCTCCCGATCATTTTTATCCCATCACTTTAAGCCTAAATCCTCCATCACAAGGATGTAATTGGCATCTACACCTTTAAAGGCATAAAACGCCTTTTCCCCAGCATCTACATTACTACAATATTCTTTGCTTTGCGGCATAATTTCATTTATATATTGATGCTTTCAACTTTTTATAAGTGTTATTATTTGTCTTGGTGGTTTGCGTTGAACCCTTTTCCATTTTGGTGGATAGTGTTGGAAGGTCGGGAGTATTCCATTGGAACCGTAAAACCCCTCGGGGTTAAGGTCCTATCCACCATGCTATACTACTCCGGCCTCTTATATAGGGTTGTCGCCTGAGTCTTGAGAGGCTTAGTGGGCTTCTCTTCTAGTTTCATGGCGCAAATCTTCCATCTTGTTCCTTGGGGCGAATCTTCTATGGTAAAGCCTATTTTTTGCAGGCGTTCTCTGATTTCATCGGATATTTTCCACTCTTTTCTCCTTCTCATTTCCTTTCTAACATCGATTATTAAGTTTATAAGTTCGTTTATGATGGCTGTTTTTTCA
>CALKGV010000041.1 GCA_938091805.1 uncultured archaeon
CAATTGTCAAGCCTTAGGAGAACTGCTAGGGCGTTATCTGAGTTTAGGAGCGTTTCTAAGACTGCTGTTTAGGGGTGGGTTGTTAAGCTTAAGGCGTGTTTAAGCCTCTCAGTGGATGTTAAGCCTAGGCGCTCTATAGCGGTTGATGAGGCATGCGTTAAGGCTAACGGCCTAGAATACTATGTTCTCTTAGCCGTAGACATTGATAGAAATGAGATAGTGTGTATGAGGGTCTACCCTTTAAGAAATATGCTTCAGCAGAACCTTAAGTTGCCACGTCCAAGAGCAGTAATTGGAGAGCAGCAGTAACTGGACACAAATTAATTATTGGACACGCCCAGTTTTTGCGAAAATCTTATAAATTAACCATGGTAATAATTATGTTTTAGGCGATTTATATGGGAAAGAGTGCCGCCTTAATTCTGTTAATAATTCTCGGAGCTACATTATGTATAGCTTCACTCATGAATATCGCTTCGGCTCAGCAACAAGAAATAGTATATCCGAAACCCTATTATCCACCCTACCTGCGCGGACCATATGTTGATAGAATAGTTTTCAGATTTGTTACAGAGGGCATCATCATTTGGGAGATGTTTAAGAGAGGTGAAATATCTACAGCTGGCGTTTACCCACCTGGATACTCGCCCCCAGAAGAAGACTGGTTGGCTGCTGCTGAAAAAGACCCAGGCATAATGTTAGTGCTTTGGAGAAGCGTGAACAATGGTTATTTAGGCTTCAATGTTAAAAAATGGCCGACTAGTGAACTAGCCGTTAGGAAGGCTATAGCTCACCTGATTGACTATGACTACGCTATTACAACGATATGGAAGCCAGGTTTCGTCGGGCCCACATGGGGTTATGCACCACCGCTCTATAAGGAGTGGATAAATCCTAACGTTGATGTGCGCCTTCGCTACCCCTACAGCCTAGAGCTAGCGAGGAAGGAATTAGAGAATGCTGGATGGATATTAAGGGAAGGCAAATGGTATAGCCCTGATGATAGAGAGATGACTGTAATAAAGTATGTATGTCCCGGCTACAGTCCAGCGAGAATAGAGCTTGGTTTAAAGCTTAAAGAGGATGCTGCCAAGATCGGCATAGAGATAGATGTTGTGCATCCGCCCGACTGGCCTAGCACGGAGCGCATGACTTATGTTGAAAAAGATTTCAATATTTTCGCTAATTATGCAACCGCTGACCCTGCAAACCCCGCGAGATGGTATTTCTGGGCTTTCCATAGCTCAAGCTATCAGCCTCCTGGGGTATCTTCTATAAATCACTTCGGTATTCAAGACCCGGAATTAGATGCCCTTGTTGAGAGATTAAAAGTAACAATGAATATAGAGGAAGCGAAGAGTCTTGTTTGGAAAATACAGAAATTAATAGAAGATAAATGCTATGTTATGCCCCTACCACATGTCTACGCTTGGAGAAGCGGCGTTAGAGTAGATCAGTTCGAGAATTGGATTGGGCTTAAGAAGGCTCCTGAAATATCCTTGTTTGACCCAGGCGGACATGAAGAACCTGACCCTCTAATACTTTTAAACGCTAAGCCAGTAGGTAGGATGTTTGGTGGAACATTAGTCGTTAACAGACCATTCTACCCGAGTTCATTTAATCCATTAAACTGGATGGAGGCGCCAGAGTTGTCAATATTTAGGCTCATATACCTACCTCTAGCCTTCCGACATTTCACCCCAAATGGGGAAGACACGGTGATCCCAGCTCTAGCTTACGACTGGAAAGTTGAAACATGGGAGATCTCGCCTGGTAAGTTCGGTCTAAAATACACATTTTACCTATACAGTAATATAACTTGGCATGATGGTGTACCTGTAACATCCGAGGATGTGAAATTCACGTACGATCTGATAGCTAAAACGAAAACCACGAGCGCCCCCTATGTATCAGTCGTGCCAATCTATGTGAAATCTGAGACTCCCGATAAACACACGGCAATCATCTACACTAATGATGTAGGAATATTCCAATTATACGACATCATATCACCGCTAATATTACCAAAACATGTTTGGGAAGGCTTACCGGACCCATTTGCCTTCGAAAATGATCCGCCAATAGGCAATGGACCATTCATATGGGAGAGCTACATACCTAGAGAATATATTTCGCTTAGGGCTAATTCACGCTATCATCTAGCTATCAAAGCCCTGTCAGTGTCAACCGTATATAAGGATACTGTGAAGATTGCTGGTGAAAGAGCGAAATTCCAGTTTAAGCTTGTTGGTCCTGAGGGTGAAACCGTAACTAATGGAACGGTTAAGCTGAGATTAATGAAGGCTGGAGAGGAGGTTTTGGAGGTAAGCGCCAGTCACATAGGTGGAGGAGTCTACGAGTCAAGCATCGATACAGGCATTGTAGGAGCTGGAGACTACATTGTTAGCGTCACAGCGGAGTACGTAACGCCTTTATTTACGTATCAGCGGCCATTAACCTTAACCTTAACCGTTCTACCGGAAATTTACATGGATCTAATAAACGCGGTTAATGAGGCGAGAAGTGAGATAACTTCAGCAAGCAGCAAGATCTCAGCCTTAGAGAATACAATATCGTCTTTACAGGAGAAGATATCTAGTCTTGAAGGAACAGTTTCAGGTTTAGCTACCGCATCTACCTTTGTAACAGCTGGCATCGGAATAAGCGTTGTGGCGGTAATATTGGCTCTAATCGCCATAATACTGTCGCTCAGAAAGAAATAAAAGATTATTTAACCTCACCTATTTTTTATTTTTCTTTTCTCCTCAAAATATTGGTTGTGAAAAAATGGAGGAAAAGGTCCATTTTAAATTGATATTTCTCGCTTTCTTCGCGGTTATGATCGTCTTATCCGTGGGATTAACGCTATACTTTCTCTTCAAGGATAATGTGTTAGGAATCGCTATGATAGGCCTTATTTTAATATTTGCGAGCATGATGTCTCTACTATTGTTCCCATCATTTATACTAAGAGTGTTACTTAAAAGGAGAGAAGCCGCAACAGGAAGTAAATATTATGTTTTTCGTCCTTAACAATATATATGCTGGTAGTTTTGGCTTTAGTTTATAGATAACGTCTTTCTCTGGTTTATATGTTCAGAGGGGGAGTTTATGGGTTTTGGAGGGTTGGGAGGCATCTGCCATCATAAAGGCCTACCTCAAGGATTTCTTCAGCAGGCTGCTGAGGGAAGGCTGGTGGGAACACCATTTATGGAGCTGAGATTCTGTCTGAGGCTAATCACCAGATGCTCTACACTGGGGAAAGCCTATCCTCCACCGCCCAGAGCATGGGGTCGGCTCACACCACCTTGACTGGGAAGCTGCGGCGGGTTAGCTGAGGGGAGACGCTAATGCTGGGAAAACTAAACCAGCCCACAAGGGCAGTTAGATGTCTATCCTGCGAACCCATCACACACCAAGAAGCTATTCGAGAAAAAATACTTGCACATCTATTGCTTAAAAGAAAGATCTAGTTTTAGTTGCCAGCCCGAGCTTCATGGCATGCAACATAATGACCACAAGATAACTCTATTAATTCCGGTTCCTCCTCTCTGCATTTGTCGTTGGCAAGCGTGCATCTTGGGGCAAACCTACATCCCTTAGCCACTTCAAGTGACATGGTTATGTCACCTTTGACCCGCACCTCTCCAATCTTTTTATTGGGGTCGGGTGATGGCACGGCTGAAATTAATGCTTGAGAGTAGGGGTGATATGGTGCATCTATAA
Organism: uncultured archaeon; assembly: GCA_938091805.1. Taxonomy (GTDB): domain Archaea; phylum Thermoproteota; class Bathyarchaeia; order Bathyarchaeales; family DTEX01; genus DTEX01. The sequence continues at coordinate 3,727 of CALKGV010000041.1, forward strand.
GGTCCTCCGCTGGGCCCTTCTCAACTATCTTACCTAGATACATGACGGCAACCCTGTCGCCAATATATTTAACTAAACCTAAGTCGTGGGTTATTAAGAGAAAAGTCACATTCATATTTCTCCTCAAATCCAGCATAGTTTTTACAACTGAACCGCGAGTTGACATATCTAGCATTGAGACCGGTTCATCCGCAACAATAAATTTTGGTCCTAAAACCAGCGCTGAAACAATAGCTATTCTCTGGAGCTGACCCCCACTGAGCTCATGCGGATACTTAAAGAGAAAGTTTTCCGGCGGGTAGAGACCCACGCTCTCTAAAGCCTTAGATACAATGTTGAATCGCTCTTCTCTACCGCTGCCAATCTTATGTATGATAAGCCCCTCACATATATTATCAAAAACGCTCATTCTAGGATCAAGCGAACTAAACGGATCCTGAAAAATCATTTGAGCTCTTCTTCTAAATTCTTTCAACTCTTTTTTGTCTAATGAATATATGTTCTTTCCTTCAAAGAGGATTTCTCCTGAGGTAGGCCTCTCTAAACGAAGCAGCAGCCTACCAGTTGTTGTTTTCCCACTACCTGATTCGCCCACAAGACAAAAAATCTCGCCCTCATGAATAGAAAAGCTTACCTCGTCAACCGCATAAATATATTTTCTCTTTGACCTTGAAAAAAGACCGGTTCTTACCGGAAACAATTTTCTAAGATCACTCACCCTTACTAGATCACTCATTTAGATGCCTCTTTAACTTAACGTAATTTCTTCTATTCTATGGCATGCAACATGATGGGAAAAGGAGACAGTGCTCATTTCCGGCTCTTCCTTTCTACATATGTCGATTGTGAAGGGGCAACGTGGGTGAAAGCGGCATCCAGTGGGCGGGTCTAATAGATTTGGCGGTGCTCCTTCTATGAAGCCTAGGGTGCGCCTCTTCCCCCTAATATCTGGTACGCTATCTAAGAGAAGAAACGTATATGGATGCATAGGACTATAATATATTTCTTCTGTAGATCCATGCTCAACTATTTTTCCAGCATACATTATAAAAATCCTATCGCTGCTGCTAAAAACTAACGGTATATCATGCGATATTATTATGGATGAAAGGTTCAATCCTCTCTTAAGCTCGGCTACTAAATTAATAATTTGGGCTTGAATTATCACGTCTAAAGCCGTTGTCATCTCGTCAGCGATTAGGAGACTGGGGTTAAGGGCTAAAGCCATCGCTATCATAGCTCTTTGCTTCATCCCACCACTAAATTCAAAAGGATAGCTCTTCGCCCTTTTCGGGTCTATGCCCACTAACCTAAGTAGGTTTTCAGCCCTCTCCCACGCCTCCTTCTTCGACATGTTTTCGTGAGCAAGTATCGTTTCAACTATCTGGTCACCTATTGTTATTACCGGATTCAAAGAGTTCATCGCGCCCTGAAATACGATTGAAATCTTCTTCCACCTTATCCGCTTTCTAAAGTCCTCCTCAGATAGCTCAAGCATATTTTCACCTTCAAAAAGAATCTCCCCTGAAAAAATTTTTGAATTAGAGGGTAAAACCCTAATAATGGTTAATGCAAGGCTTGATTTACCGCACCCAGACTCGCCGACAATCCCAACACACTCATTTCTATAAATATCCAAGAACAATCCATCAACAGCCTTAACCCATCCCCCCTCAACACTATAATACATTTTTAGATTATTAACCTTTAGGAGGGGGGCAGCAGACATTCTTCTTCCACCTAAAGGATCTGAAAAGTACTTTAAGATAAGCCGGTTAATTAATTTTTTGCTTTGTTACAGGACGTGGCAACTTAAGTGTTCATCTTCTTAGGTGATTGTTGTAGTGATATGTGAACATGTCGCGGAGTAGGTTCCAGCATTCCGCTTCCTTCTCCATCTCATGCTTCCGTTATGTCTTAGGTTTACTTTTATGTTGTTGAAGAATGCTCTTGTCCTCTGCTTCAGTGATGAGGATGCCGATTCTGCAAGGCTTCTTCCGCCGAAGGCTTGATGGTGATAGCCCAGTCCAAGATGGATTAACGCTTGCCTCAGCCATGGAGCCTTATCCACCATTAAACTCTGGTCTTCCATCGCATAGCTTTAGAACCTGCCTGAAGAATGATTCGGCCGCAAGCGTGCTTCTGGAGAGGTAGACCCTCATACACACTATCTCATTTCTATCAATGTCTACGGCTAAGAGAACATAGTATTCTAGGCCGTTAGCCTTAACGCATGCCTCATCAACGCTATAGAGCGCCTAGGCTTAACATCCACTGAGAGGCTTAAACACGCCTTAAGCTTAACAACCCACCCCTAAACAGCAGTCTTAGAAACGCTCCTAAACTCAGATAACGCCCTAGCAGTTCTCCTAAGGCTTGACAATTG
>CALKGV010000042.1 GCA_938091805.1 uncultured archaeon
TATCTTAGATTGGAGATGGGGAAGTATAAAGTTTTCAGCATCTGCCTGCCTGAGGATCTGGTAGAGTGGCTTGACGAAAAGGCTAGAAGCGAATATCGATCAAGAAACCAGATCATAAAGTTCATTCTTGAGAGGGCTAGAGCTGAAGCGGAAGGCGAACGCCCAGCCGCACCTGCATCCGCTCCTTCCCCTACGCCTACCACGCTTAGATTGAGGAGGGCGTACTGATGCTCAAGACGCTTAAGATGCTTAGGGAAGCCGCTGGGAAGGTTAGGGGCGGGAGGGGCAAGCTTACCGAGGTGCCTGTTTGGAGCATACTAGGGGAGATCCCGAAGGTTACCCTGCGGGACTGCGTAGACGCATACCTTAAGGATCCCGCTTGCAGGGCGCTTGTGGATTTTCTCGCTGATCAAACTGTCGGTATGGGATTCTACACGAGCGTTGACAGCAAATACGCATACGCGGAGAAAGCCAAGGAGGCTGTTGACGGGTTCTGCGAGCGCGTGAACCTAGACGGGCTGCTTCAGATATGCGCAAGGGAGATCATCGCTGCCGGAAACAGCTTCTGGGAGAAGATTGAGCCAGACCGCCTAGAGGACCTCAGGATCATACCCTTAACAAGCGTGAAGAGCATAGTGCGCGACCAACACGGCAACGTTGAGGCGTACGTGCTATCGCAGGATCACAGTGAAAAAACAGTCTCGCCTGAGAGGATCATACATTGGAGATGGAACCCGGTTAACGGCGAAGCTTTCGGCTCAGGGCTGCTGCGGACGCTTCTCGAAAGCTACCCAACGCCCAGCGGCGCAAGGATGAGCTTCCTAGAAATGAAGGCACGCATCGAGCGGATCATGCCCGAGATATTCGAGAAGTACGCTGGACCTGATGAGATATGGATATTCCATGAAGCCAGCGAGCAGGAGATCTCCACAGCGCAGGCGCTTCTAAAAAGCAAGCCTAAGGCGGGCGCAAGATTCATCTACAGCAAGCCCGCTGAGGTGAAGACCGTTCAGATCGATCCGCGCGCCCGCTTCGAAGCATATATTGAGCACATATGGAACCAGTTCATAATAGGCGGTGAGACGCCCATCCCGAAGCTTATCAGCACACCGGGCTTCACCGAAGCTTCAGCTAGGGCTGCCGTTGAGGTTGCGGAGCGGAAGGTTATGGCGCTGCAGCGCTTCATGAAGCGCATCGTTGAGCGCGAGATATTTGCGCTCATAGTTGAGCAGGCAGGATACGACCCTAGAAAGGCAGCGATACGCCTAAACTGGGGCATACCCGAAAAGCCGGAAATAAACATCGCAGACCTGCTGAAAGCAGCGGAGCAAAACCTAATAAGCCCAGAGGAATTCAGAAACATCGTAAGGAAAATAGGGTGGGAGCTGAAAGAGCCATCACAATAAGCGGATCCCTCGGCAACCTAATAACTAGGCTGAAATAAAAACAGAAAAAGAGGGGGAATTTGCGGGAGATTTCTCCATTAGAAGTGGAAGTGGTTCTTTCTTCTTCACCTTATTAAGTTTTCGGAACCTCCTTCAGATACTGTCAAGTTATTGATGTTGCTGGCGTTCTTTTTAGGGTTTGGCGTGGTCTTATAAATTTGTACCATAGGGTGAGGAGCCTTATGAAGAGCTTAATCTTGGGGATCGACCTTTTCCTTACTGGGAAGTTGTTGAGGAACCGCCTAGTCCTTGCCTTCATGGTTCTGAACAATCGTTCGATGCGGTTTCTCCCACCGAAGGTTCTGTGAACCCATTCAAGACCGATGGCTTTTAGCGCCTCGGGATACCGGGGTCCTTTGTTCACGAGTATGATAGGCTTGTTTATGTATGCCTCCAGCATCTTCCTCAGGAAGGCTTCCGCATGATGCATGTTCCTCTGCCATGAAACCCGCACGGCCAGCAGCTCATGCGTGTCCACGTCTATCGCAGCCCGCATGCTGCACCATTCCCATTTCACGTTACTTAATAGATCATCTTCTACCATCTGATTTAGCAATCTTTCCAGAGTGCCAAATTATAAACTTCAATTAATAGAAGAAATTTCTGCTTTGTGGCTTAATTCCTGCATGAAACTCAGCTTTCACCATTCTTTTTCTCTTCCGCTCCATTTCCAGCATATTTTCCGTAATATTTGGCTCAATTTTCATTTACAGCGTCGACATCTTTTAATGCTTTAATTTTATCTTTTCTGAAATATCCTTTACCAGCGTCAAAGATAAACTTTTGATACGTAGCCATCTCAAGGATTACCTCTTTATTAAAGGAAAAATAAAAGGTTATAAAAATTTGACGGGTGAAAAAATCTTTCTAAATATCGATATCGAGAGAAAAGCTTTGCTGATGTATCATTTATTTAATTCAAGTTTAATTTCTCTTCTTCATAATGCCACCGGTTCTTGCCGCTTTATATCCAGGTCGCGGCTCATCATACCGGTAAGGATGAAGAGTAGTGTAACGCCTTATGAGAGCCCTCGTTAATTTTATTCAACAACATTATATTTATAAAAGTCAGATCGTCTTTAATAGTGAGATGTTATAAGCGGGGCAAAGAATTAAATGAAGGGGCATCTGCTTTGCATACCGTGCTCTCTGAGGACAGCATATGACATAGCTACTAAGGCAACTGATAATGAGGAGCTGCAGAAGAAGGTTATCATGGAGACCCTAAAATGGCTAGGTGAAGACAGCAACCTTATGAGCGTGACTCCAGCTATGCTGCATACGCATGTTTTTAGACTTGTTCAGAAAATCACCGGGAACAATGATCCCTTCGCGCATTTAAAGATGGAATCCAATAGGATAGCCCTAAATTTAATACGGGTTCTAAAGAGCGAGTTTAAGAAACGGAACTTCAACGATGCTTTTAAATTTGCGGCCTTGGGGGCTATATGTGGGAACTCCATAGACTTTGAGGTTGAGGGCCATCAGATTTCCCTTGACGATCTTGAGAGATCTTTGTTAGGATGCTTAAATAGCGATTTAGTATTGGATGACACGCCTAAACTTATGAAGGCACTTTCAAAAGCCAAATCAGTCTTGTATCTTCTAGATAACGCTGGAGAAATAGCATTCGACAAATCCTTCATTGAAATTATTGTTGAAAATTATCCAGTTAAGGTTTTAGCCGCCGTGAAATCTGGGCCTATTTTAAATGACGCAACCATGGAAGATGCGCTGCAAGTGAGGCTAGATGAGTTTGCGGAGGTCATCGCGACTGGCAGCGACTCAATAGGGTTAAACATAGATGAATGCTCTGAAGATTTCATGAAGCATCTGAAAGAAGCTGACGTAATAATTGCGAAGGGGCAAGGATACTATGAGAGCCTGACTGAGATTGAGCATATTCTCCTGAAGCCTATTATATACATGCTTAGAGCCAAATGCTTAGTGGTTGCTAAGTCTCTTAATGTGCCTCAAGGATCAAATGTCGTTAAAATCGTAAATTACGATCATCTTGAATGATCCAGCCGGGAAATTCCATGAAGTTAGGCGCGCTCTTTTCCGGCGGAAAAGATTCATGCCTAGCTATCCATAAGGCTTGCGGATTTCATGAGATCGCTTGCCTAATAAGCCTAATCCCAAAGAGCGAGGAAAGCCGCATTTTCCATTTTCCAAATATTTGGGTGACAAAGTTTCAGGCTGAAGCCATGGAATTACCGATAATTCAAATAGAAACTGGTGATGAGAGTTATAAGGAGTTAGCTGATTTATCCAGAGCCCTTAAGCTAGCCATGAAAAAGTTCGGAATCGAGGGAATTGTTACTGGAGCCATAAGATCCACGTATCAGGCGAGCAAGGTTCAAAAAGTATGCGATAGACTTGAACTCTGGTGCTTTAATCCCCTATGGCTTAAGGACCAAGAAGAGTTATTGCATGAGGTTTTAAAGGAAGGTTTCAAAACTATAATTTCCGGGATATTCGCCTATCCTCTTGACAGGAGCTTTCTCGGGAGGATCATAGACGCTGAGCTCGTGAGCAAACTTTTAAATCTATGGAGAAAATACGGCATTAACATCGCTGGTGAAGGCGGCGAAATAGAAACAACAGTCCTAGATGCGCCATTCTTTAAGAAAAGGATAGAGGTGAGGGACTATGAAATTCAGTATAAAGATTATTCAGGGATATTTAAGATAAAAAATTTGAGGCTAATAGATAAATGAGCGTGTTACTGGTAAGTCTATGCTCAGATCCGTTAAGCGAACTAGAATTTGTTAGACCGATTGAACAGATCCTTAGGCGTCAAGGCATCAACATCTTCACTAAGCATTACACAAAAGTTAACTTGGAAGACGTAGACTCTACAGAAAAGGCGATTATTTGCGGATCAGCATTAAGAGATAATACTTTTCTAGGTGAAAAAACATTTATTTGGCTAGAGAGACTCGATAAGCCGACTCTAGGCATAGGTTCCGGCTGTCAACTCATTATAAAGATTTTAGGTTGCGAGCTTTTCAATAAAACAAGGATTGGCGTGTTCAAGGTAAAATTGATAAAAAAGAATAAACTAGTGGACAAAAAGTATTTCTACGCATATTTTCTAACAAATAGGGCTGCAAAGATCACTAAACCCTTAGAAGCGCTGGCTAAGGTTGGGGCAATGGAATGCATGGTTAAACATGAATCTAGGGAAATCTATGGCTGTCTCTTCCATCCAGAAGTTATTAACCCTGAGATAATCATAAATTTTGCCCTAAAACCAAATAAATTCTGAAGGTTATTTGAATATTTCAGCAAACTGCGCTTTTAAGAGGAACTTCTCCTAGTAGAAGCGCAGGTTTAGAATGGAAGATAAGCATATTTTTAAAGCCTAAAAATAGTTAATGCTCTTCAAAGGGGAGAAAAAGCAGGCTAAATTGGAAAGATTAGTTGATTTTAAAGATTCTCTTAGCGTTTTCAGTTGTTTTTTCGGCTACAACGCTTATGCTCTCGCCTTTTAATTCCGCAACTGATTTTAACGCTTTAACCACATGAGCCGGCTCAGAAGCCTCTCCGGAGTAAACTACTGGGGAATCAGTCTCTAAGATGATATTCTCTAAGGGCGTGTTTAATATGGTTCTTCTATGCTCCTTACTATACGCTGCGGCTGGAGTGGCTGAAATGTAGTATCCATGTTCAAGCAATTTTTTTAGGGCGTCATTGGGACCAGTGAACCAGTGAAAAACCGCTTTTTTAACATTAGCCTCAATAGTCATATTTACACAGTCCATCCATGCGCCTCTATTATGAATTGAGACAGGCTTATCGTTTTCTCTCGCCATGTCAAGTATTCTTCGGAACGCTTTCCTCTGCAATTCTTTCCCATTCTCATCTTTCCTAACATTTTTATACCAATAATCTAACCCAACCTCGCCCAAAGCAACAACCTTCTCAATATTATTTTTAATAAATTCTATTGTCGTCTCAATTCTTGCGGCATCGAGATTCCAAGGGTGAAGCCCCAGCGCTGGATAAATCCTCAACTTTCTAGCTTCATATTTTCGACTCTCATGCATCACCCAAAGGTTAGAATCATAATCTGAGCCTACGGCGATAACCGCGATGACACCTACTTCAGCAGCTCTTTTAATAGCATCCCCAAGATTTTCGACGTCTTCTAAATGTACATGCGTATCTATCAGCTCCATAAGGCAAAGCACCTTGCCGAGAGCAGAACAATATCCTTGTCAAGAGCATCACATTTTACAGCAAAATATACCTATATAGCTTAAGAGAATTTAAAATGTATTTAAAAGTTTTTCCTTTATTTCTACGGGCTCTGTTACTTTAAGTGGGAGTTCTCTCTCAGATGATTTTGGAGGTGATCTGTGTCGTGATGTTCCGAGAGAGGACTCCCATGCATATCATCCTATATTGTGTTTATTTGGTTTTTGAGGGTTTGAGTTTTAGGGCTGCTTCCAGGGCTTTAGAG
>CALKGV010000043.1 GCA_938091805.1 uncultured archaeon
TCTAAACTATTTAAGTCTTTTTTGACTATGTTTTGGTATGGAGTTTTGTGGCTTTCTGATGGTGGGTGGTGGTTTATTAGTTCTTTGCTGTCTCCTAAGGTTAGGGTTGGTAGGCCTAGGGCTGATGATAGGGGTAATAAATGGCATTCTATATGTTTTGACTACTGGATGCTGATGGATATGCCATTTGCTATGGCTCATATAAGACTGCTTGGAGGAGGCTTAAGTGCTGGTAGGGGGAGGGTGTATGGGGTAGGATATTTAGGGCTTTATCATCCATGAGTGGGCATGGTAGGGTATGTGTTGATAGCTCTACTGTGGAGGCTAAAGGGGGGAAATGATAGGATACGATGGATTTAAGCATAGGAAGGGCTCGAAGATACATGTATGTGTGGATGAGTATTCTATGCCTTTAAGCATAGCTTTAGGATTTGGAAATGAGCATGATTCGAAGCGTATAGATGAGCTATTGGAGGGCTTAGAGGAGGCTCTGAAAGAGCTTTACGCCGACTCAGCATATGATACCGAAGCAGTAAGGCTATCATTAATGAATGTGGAGGCAAACATACCCGTAAACCCAAGGAACGGTAGGAAGCCCATACACTACGACATCGAGATCCATAGGAAGATGAGCCTACAGTTGAGAGACTCTACGGATGACTTAAAGCTTCAGAAGAATAATCATAAGGTATGAAAGACTAGCAACAATATACAAAGCCCCAATAACCATAGCATACATAACAATACATTTAAGATATGGAATTTAGAGATGAGTTCGTTTAAGAAGCCCCATCTCGAAGGTGGCAACCTTACTCTTGATCTTTGTCGTCCCACCAGCGAACTTTCCAATAATAGATTTTTCCGCTTTCCAGCGTTTTCCCAGAGTACTCCACATTTACGGATTGATTGGAGCATACTTTTCCGCTATCCCACATGTCGCTAATATCCCTAACAATGTTCTCTATTGAGGATGCTGCCAATATCTGGTATGCTGATTGTTTGCGTCCACGTTCTTCATGTATTAAAACCCAGGAAAACCTAGGTCTAGAAACATCTAAGCTAACAGGATTAACACAGTATTCACAAAGAAGATCCATCGGGGCTTCCAGATGATGCTCCTTTAGGCTATTCTCTAATCTATGTTCCTCCTCAAAAATAGATCTGAGTGTAATAATATAAGATTTTGGAGACTCACCTATCGGAAAGGTGAAACAGAACTAAAAACTTATGCGTCGCCTAATGAAGGTAAAGCCTAAAATGTTATGGGAGTGAAGCAATCTAAAGTTGAGTTAAAAATATTATTATAATATTATTTTTAAAATCGCATGTATTGCTCCATTGCCTCTATAACCGCCTTTATATTTCTTAGTGGCGTCGGTGGATGCACTTCAGATTCAATCATAAGCCCGCCCTTCTTCATAGCCAGTTCCTCCACAACGTGCTTAATATGGTTTTTAATTTCCTCCGGGGTTCCGAATGGCACTAAGTACTGCCTATCAACATCTATGTCTATGCATATCTTTCCCTTACAAACATTTTTTATATTTTCTATACCATTAACTCTATCCTGTATGTTGAGGATGCTTGCACCGGCCTCTATTAGCTGATCTAAAACTTCAAGGACATGCCCGTCCGAATGCAAATATACATGTGTACCGCCTTCTCTTACCTGTCGAAAAATCTTACGATAGCTCGGATATATGAATTCCTTAAATGCTGCTGGGCTTATGGGCATCCTCGTTTGGGTTCCCAAATCATCCCCAAAATATACCACATCTATTTTACCCCACTTAAGAAGGTTCTTAACAAGATTTAGAATGTATTCCGTCAGATCCTCTATTAAGTCATATATATGTGAAGGTTTAAGAACAAAATCTTTCATAAGATTAGTGAAACCCCTGAGATAATAAAGCCTCTGGAAGAAGAAACCATGCATTAACGATGCATGAATTAGGCTTCCCTCAGATTTCATCCTGTCCAAATTCTCATAAATCATATTCCATGGAGTTATTTTATCCGAGCCCTCTGCTGGAAGCCCACTATCCGGATCGGGAAACTTGTAATTTCTAAAGAGGTTCCAGTCCTCAAGCGGGTGCCTCACAACTTGTCCCTGGTAGCCTTCTATATTAAAACTCCATACGCATCCAAATGGGTCTGTGAGCGTACGGTTAATTCTCAGAACGCCTTTTTCGGCGCTATACGTTATGCTTCCCGGTTTAAATTCAGGGAAAAGAAGCTGATGCTGTAAAGCTATTTTCTCGAGTTTTCCCCTGTAAGTATTCCATATGGGCCAAGTGATCAGCAGACGGCATGGTACATATTCTGGGCCTCTGAACTCAACGCTTCTCAAATAATTCTCTTTATAGGATAAGGGATTTTTTGAAGAGAGCATGGGAGAGAAATGTGGGGAGGAATTATTTAAATCTAACTAAATTTCCAAAATCATCCTTCAGTATCGCATTTTTTCGGTGAAACAAAAAATAATATATAAATAATGGCTGATACGCTGATTCTACGAAATAATTATAGTTTAAAGCCTTAGAGAGGAATGAATAATCTTGAAAAGTCATATTTAGGAGATAAGAACTTGACTAGAATCGGCATTTTAACACGTAATGAAAACTCATGGTGCTCAGCTCAGCTTAAGGAAGCCGTCATAAAGCACGGTTTCCATCCAGTATGCTTTAGTTTTCCAAACCTTATTGCTAGAGTCGGCTTAAAGCCTAAATTCTCGCTAGACGAGATTGATCTTTTAAGAGAGATCAAGGCTATAATAGTGCGTCCAATAGGGCGCGGTTCACTTGAAGAAATAATATTCCGGATGGATATGCTGCATAGGCTTAAGAGACTTGGGCTGTACATTTTAAATCCCCCATTAGCAATTGAACGTTCAGTTGACAAATACTGTGCCCTGTCGCTTCTTGAGGAAGCTGGTTTACCGGTCCCACGGACCATTATTACGGAGAAAGCTAGCAACGCTAAAAAAGCATTTCATGATCTTGGCGGTGACGTTGTTATTAAACCAATTTTCGGCTCGCGTGGAATTGGCTCGACAAGAGTGTCGGATCCTGATGTTGCCGAAAGAATCTTCAGAGCCCTTGAATTTCAACATCAGGTAATATATCTGCAAGAATTCATTCCGCATGGAAACTATGACCTCAGGGTTTTCGTGCTCGGCGGGCGGGTTATAGCATCCATGAAGCGGGTCTCCGATTTTTGGAAGACCAATGTCAGTTTGGGCGCTAAGCCAGCCCCATATAAACTGACTAAAGAGCTTGAGGATCTAGCCATAAAAGCCGCCGAAGTGATTGGCTGCGAGATGGCCGGCGTCGACATATTGGAAAGCGATGGGGGCCCGTTAATAGTGGAGCTTAATAGCCAGCCGGGATGGAGAGGCCTGCAAACGGTGGCGAACGTAAATATAGCTGATGAAATAGTAGGCTATGTGCTAAATAAATTAAGAGAACGTGAGAAAAGTTAATGAATAGATCGGCTGTTGTACTTTCAGGTGGCACCTCGCAAAGGTTTGGCATCGATAAGGCGCTTGTGGAACTAGCGGGCAAACCATTAATACTACACGTCCTTGAGAGAATTGAAGAATGCGTCGATGAGACGATTGTTTGCATAAGATCCAACGCTCAACTATCACTTTATTCACAAATTCTCTCGAATAGATCAAAAATAGCCGTTGATCCGGAGAGTTCACCATCCTGCCCGCTTACAGGCGCCCTAACTGGGTTAATGAACGCGCATGGCAAATATTCCATTCTTTTGCCATGTGATACACCCTTCATTTCAAGGAGACTTGTGGATTTACTGTTCGATATAGCCGATGGGGTTGACGCTGTCGTGCCAAGGTGGCCGAACGGTTATATAGAACCCTTACAAGCAGTCTATGGGACGAGGTCGGCTTTAATGGCTGCTGAGGATGCCCTTAAGAAGGGCGAGTACAGAATGCAATCCATGCTCTCGCTTCTCAAAAGAGTTCGCTACTTATCAACGTTAGTCATTGAGGAAATCGATTATAAACTGCTGACCTTCTTTAATATTAATACGCAGCTGGATCTTAAAAGGGCTGAGGCGCTAATAAAAAAGGGTGTGCGATAGATGGAAATCGCAAAGATTCAGCTAGAAAACTTCCGATTTTAACTGTAAAATATTTAATTGCTTATATGAAGAGGTCTTTTTCCTTGGGTCTTATAAGATCCTTAGCTGTTGCGTCTTCAGATTTTTCATACGAATAGCCTCTGATTATGGCCACTGGTATTCCTTCATCAGCCTGACCTATTACAAGCTCCGCTGCAGATGATAGTTCATCGGCTATAGCGGTTTGTTTAACCTTGAGCACATAACCGAACAAATCTTTTTCTCCTCTTCTATCGCGGATGGGCTTAATCCCGGCCACGCCGATAGCCACGTTTATCTCGCCATTTCTGAGGGGTCTGCCATGTGTGTCAGAAATTATCACCGCCACGTCTCTACCGGAAATCTCCTTTATTCGCTGCCTTATTCTGCGAGCTGAGAAATCAGGATTTTTTGGTAGTGGAGTAACATTTCTCTCTCCCGGAACATTTGATTTATCAACGCCAGCATTTGCACATACGAAACCATGCTTTGTTTCAGCAATTATATGTCCCCCGCCTATCCGCACAATAGATTTAGATTCTCTAAGAATAACCTCAACCAGAGCCGGGTCTTTACCAGTTTCCTCAGCCACATTATTCGCAAACTCTGATGGGATAACTTCATTAAGATTTATTAGATTTCCCTCAGATCTTGAGACAATAACGTGCGTCACAACTATTACGTCTCTGTCCTCTATCGGCGTCCCCTGCTTCGCAGCAGCCTCACATATAAGGCGGCCCAGATCATCACCATCTTTGATGATTGGCAACCCGGTAACTGGAATAATTTTAATCACATGCATAACTGGGATCTCTGCTAAAACAATATAAAAACTTTCTCAACTCCACTTTTAAATAAAGCTAAAAAGCTAATAAAATATTAATACGAGACGAGTTAATATGTAGAGGGTTGGATTATGCCATGCACAGTTGTAGTTTGCGGTTTTTTTGGCGACACTGGAAAGGGAAAAATAATCTCTTATTTAGCATTAAAGGACAAAATTAGCGTCGCAGCCAGGGCTGGAGTGGGCCCTAATGCTGGACATACCGTGGTTTACGGCGATAAAACCTATAAAGTTCGTATGATCCCAAGCGCATTCGTGCATGAGAAGTGCCGCTTGCTAATAGGCCCAGGGGTGCTTGTTGATCCAAACGTATTTTTAAGCGAGGTTGACCTCACTCATACTGGGAATAGGGTTGGGCTTGACCCGCAATGCGCCATAATTGAGCCTAGGCATATCGAAACCGATAGATCCGGGCATTTAGCGTCTGAAATAGGGACAACTGGAACAGGCACCGGTCCATGCAATGCGGATCGTGTACTGCGAAAAGCTAAACTTGCCAAAGATATGCCTGAACTGCGGAGCTTTCTCGCAGATGTGCCCTTGGAAGTTAATGCTGCTATTGACGGTGGAGAGAACGTTTTAATTGAGGGGACTCAGGGAACATATCTCTCCCTTTGGCATGGAACATACCCGTATTGCACATCTAAGGATGTAACTGCCTCAGCAGCATGCTCAGATGTTGGTGTTGGACCTAAGAAGGTTGATGAGGTACTGATTGTATTTAAGGCATTTGTAACAAGGGTTGGCGCAGGTCCGCTTCCAGGTGAAATTCCGTGGGAGGAGGCTGAGAAAAGGGGGTGGAGCGAGATAGCTGCGGTTACTGGCAGAAGGCGTAGGGCAGCCCCATTTAACTTCGAGCTGGCCAAGAGAGCTGTTATGCTGAACAGCGCAACTCAGGCGGCTATAACAAAAATCGACGTTCTATTTCCAGAATGTAAAAATGCAAAATCCTTCAGCGACCTATCTATGGAGGCGAGAGATTTTATTAGAAAAGTGGAGAAGGAGATATCGATTCCTGTAACGTTGATCGGAACCGGTCCCGAAGTGTGGGACGTAGTTGACAGAAGATTTGAGTGATGGCAACTTTTATTTAATAGGATAGACTTAACTAGGTCAAAAGGTTTTTAAATTGCCTTTATATAGCATTTATAGACCTTGCTTAATACGCGTATAGATTGAGGGAGTGAACGATTACGTTTAACTTGGTAACAGTTGAAGATACGATTCGTATACCGCCGGAGAAATTTAATGAACCGCTTCATAAAGTCGCTTTAGAGCAGCTAAGGATGAAATATGTAGGTATAATAGACGACGAGATGGGTTACTTAATAGCGGTCACGGATGTCAATGTTTCACCAGTTGGCAAAATAATCCCGGGGGATGCTGCAACCCACCATAAGGTAACCTTCTCACTATTAACTTTCCTCCCAAAAGTTCAGGAGATAATCGAAGGTGAGGTTGTTGAGGTCACCGACTTTGGAGCGTTCATACGTATAGGGCCAGCTGACGCCTTAATCCACGTCTCTCAAATTATGGATGACTTTATTGTATATGATGAGAAGCAAGGTGTCTTCATGGGTAAAGAAAGTAAACGTAAGATATCTATAGGGGACAGGATGCGCGTGAGGATAACTGCGACATCGATTGGTAGAGGCGCAGGTTTTGGCAAAATAGGTGTTACGGCGCGTCAGCCTTTTCTGGGAAAAATTGAATGGATAGAGGAAGATTTGAAGAAGCTAAGGTCTGGAAGCGAGGGAAAGTAATAGAATAATATTTTATGGTGTTAAATTATGGTTGAAAAAGCATGTAGAAGATGCCGCTATATAACCGATGAGAATGTCTGCCCAAACTGTAAATCGACAGACCTGAGTGAGGATTTCAGCGGGTTAGTAATAATTTTTGACCCTAAAAATTCTATTGTAGCGAAATCAATGAAGATTGAGGCGAAAGGGCGCTACGCTATAAAGGTGAGGTGAAGCCGACACGCATATTCTTACGCCTGAACTTAGAAACAGGCTGAAGGCGCCGCTGGGGCTGCTTATCAGTGGGTCGCCGAGTGAAACTATGAGCAAGTTCGGTGAATTAATAGATTTAGTTAAGCCGAAGAAAATAATTTCTATAGGCGATATCGTTTCGAGGAACATTCTTGAAAAAGGATTTCCACTAAATATTTTTATCGTAGATAATAAGTCCATGCGGGAGTTAATAGAGCCGATAAATGCCAGCGTAAATAAAGTTTTACGTCTCATCAACCCAGCTGGCACCATCAGCGGAGATTCTTGGCGGGTAATTGATGAAGCCATCAACTCAGAGGGATTAGTGAAGGTTTTGGTTGAGGGTGAGGAAGATTTGCTCACAATCGTAGCCGCGCTCCTGGCCCCAGTAAATTCCCTAGTGGTTTATGGTCAGCCTAATGAAGGAATAGTCGTGATAAATGTTACTGAAGAGATCAAAAAAGAAATGCGTGAAATTATAAATGAAATGATTTATGAACCAGAAAATTAAAGTAGATGGTTTCCTCAAAATATAGGCTTAAAGGGTGAATTGCGGTGAAAGTCAAAATAGTGAGTAATAAGCGTAATGAGATACTTAAAAGAAACGAAATAATCTTCAGCGTTTCTCATGAGAATTCGCCGACTCCATCACGATTAGAGGTAAGGCGGGAACTTGCTAGAATACTTAAAACCGACATTGAAAGGGTTTATGTGAGAAGGATGGAATCAACAACTGGGCTTTTAACAGCTATAGGTGAAGCGCACGTATACGATTCGCTGAGTCAAGCTAGTCAGGTGGAACCTAAGCACATAATGCGGAGAAATTCACCTAAAACGGAGGGATGAAAATAGATGCCGAGCAGAGATAAAGGTGGAAAACAAAAGCATATTTCTTTATATTATAAAATTGAGAATGGGAAACTTAAAAGGCTGCTTCCTATATGCGACAGATGCGGACCGGGATATTTTATGGCTGATCATGGAAACAGATATACATGCGGGCATTGCGGTTTCACAAGATACAAAGCGGTGAAAAATTCCAGTGAAAAGAACTCAAAAGAGAGAATCTATTCCTCAGATTGAGGAGGTCTTATCAGCAGGAAAAATTGTATCGCTGCTGCTGTTGACAGAAGGACTATGACCATTATCAGCACCATTTTAATCCCCATTATATCAGTATAGGCGTTAAGTTGCGGAATGAAAATAAACCATATGTATGCTATAAGTACTAGCGTGCATATCAGAGAAATAAGATAGAAAATATTTATTCTGCGGCCAGCCATAATATCGCCTTCAAAACATTCTTGCATCACATATTTTGTAGTAACTTATATTTATTGCTGATGCTGATAAATAGAAAGCTTGTTGCATGCTTGCCTAAAGCCACTTTGATTGGGGCTTGCAGAAAAACTTTTGAGTATCTTGATGAATTAATTTTTTATAGAACTCATCTCTAAATTCCATATCTTAAGTGTATTGTTATGCATGCTATGGTTATTAGGGCTTTGTATATTGCTGCCAGCCTCTCATACCTTA
>CALKGV010000044.1 GCA_938091805.1 uncultured archaeon
TAAAAGAGGGAAAATGGGGACTCACTTCAAAGATTGCCTAACATGCTCTAGCCTTTCATCCACATCATCTAACCCTAGACGCCTAAGCTCCTCCGAAGTCGGGATGCCATTTTCATCCCAACCCGCAGCCCTATAATACTCATCTATCGACTCACGCATCCTACTCCTATCGACAGCTTTTCCGCTAAATGGTCCCTTACCTAATGGCTCATACCACCGTTTCGGTACATCATCATGGATTTTTGGGTTCCATCTGAGATCAGGTCCACCTAAGAGTAAAGCTGCCCTTTGAATATGCAGTATTCTGCGCGCCGTCACGTTATACCATTCTTGAGGCGTGATCTTCCAGCCTGTGACAGATTCTAGGAAACCCCATAAGAGGCGCTGAGTTTCGGGGCTGAAGAACGTGAACATGCAGAAGACCCCTGAATCATAAAGCATTGCCGCTAACTCGCTGCTTCCATGATCGATCGGCACATATGCAACCGATGTGTGGTCGCCGCCTTGCACTGAGCAAGCATATGACACATAATGCGGGTAATCCTTCTCGCTTCTTATTCCATGCGCACCTATACCTATACCCTTAGAAACAACGGCGTATTGCAGCGCATCAACGCCTTTTATTTCGCTTATCTTTAGCGCCGCCCTGTAGGTTCCCTCAGCCAGAATTTCGCCTATCTCCTTCCGTTCAACGATCAATTTCATTAAGGCTGCGAAAGCTTCAGCATCTCCCCATTTCAGATCTATGCCCCCCAAATCCTCCCTAGTTAATATGCCCCTCTGATAAAGTTCAGCGGCGAAGCCAAGCAGATTCCCAACCTGAATCCCGCAGAAACCCAGATCGTCCGCTAAAGCCGTTAAATAGATGTTTCCCTCAGGCTTAAAGATTCCCAGATTTGTTCCTAAATATGCCTGGTTCTCATAATCCGGGTTGTCTGTCACTGCACCTTTAAGGGGCCCAGATTTGATTACCGCTATTTTCAAGCATGTTATGGGGCAACCGTAGTCTCCCCAGAACCTTTTAACCCAGAACCTCTCAAACTCATTAACGCCGAAGCTTTCCTCATTGTGCCACTCCTCCTGCCAATTCATAACAGGCTCCGAGCTCGATTCAGCGCCGGTGGTGTATCCCGCGGAGGCCGTGCCCCAACGCCTAAACAGATCCATTCTGAGAGCAGCCTCCACAATACTATTGCCAATCTCCAATGTCTTCTCCATGTCATGAACTTCTGGAAGTGGACTGGTTCCCTTAACCATAATCGCCTTTAACCTCTTCGACCCCATGACTGCGCCGTATCCACCGTAGCCGGCTGCATGCGCCCACTTATGTGTTACAGCCGCTACTCGGCACAGATTTTCGCCGGCAGGCCCGATATACAGCATCGCGGGCTCCTTCAATAGGCCTCGCCTAGCATGGAGGCTCTCATGGTTTTTCCGCCATTCCCTAGTCAATGTTAAAACGGTTTCCCTAGCGTTTTTCCCCCACAAGTGGGCAGCGTCTTTCAACTCAACATCTGAGTCCTTAATGGATAGGTAAACCGGCTTCTCTGAGGAGCCGGTGAATATTAACCCATCATACCCTGCGCATTTAAGCTCTATTGGAAACTCGCCGCCGACCGTTGAGCCAACTATACCATTGCTTTGCGGAGACTTGCCTGAAACGCATATTCTGCCACCGGGCATAAACCCTGTTAACGGCCCGGTCAATACTAGCAGCATGTTTTCCGGACCTAGGGGATCTACATCCTCCCATCTTCTTCCTAAGCGGTCCCAAAGTATTTTTACAGCTAACCCTCGTCCGCCAATATACTGCCTTAAAATGTCTTCACCAATCTTTATCTCCTTAATGTTTCCAGAGGATAAGTCCACCTCGAGAAATTTCCCAGAGTAACCCCTCATTTTAAACACTCTCCGCCATTTCTTCGCTGTATAGTTTTGCGACGAGATCTCTTGTTATTTTTTCAGGGGTTTTTGCATATAACTTCATATCGTGTTCGCCGCCCCATCTTCGGACGAGCTGCAGCGCATTCCATCCGCCCTTACTGCAGGCCTTAACGCACTCCGGGTCTCCGCCGCATAAATCGCATATAACGGCATAATTATCAGCTGGATGTATAAATGGAATCTTGCCTGGACAAGCATCTATGCATTTGCCGCATGCTATGCATTTGTCCTTGTCGACCAGAACAGCGCCTGTTTCCCTGCTTGTTGAGAGAGCACCAACTGGGCATGCTTCAACGCATGGATAATCGTGGCATTGAGCACATAGATGCGGAACCTCAATGCCCGGCACAAGCATAAACACCCTGACCCTTGAGGCTTCCGGCCATATCTTGCCTTCATGCTTCAACGAGCAGGCTATTTCGCATCTTCTGCATCCGCTGCAATATTCATAGTTCCTATAAATCCAAATGAGACCTCCTTCGCTCAACCGAGAATCACCCTTTAAATTAGAATATTTTAACATAGAAGATGCTATTTATAATTTTTGTGTTATTGCCCTGTTAAAAAATCAAAAATTTTCATGTTTTCAAAATTTCATGTAAAGATGATTTATTAATGAAGTGGAGATCTGAGGGAGCCTTCCAAAAATCGAAAGATTTATATATTGGAGGATTTCTTTAAATGTTTTTACGGCTGTTAAACGGGCTCGATGATCTGAAATCGATTCCGATCATTATGAGGAATCGCTTTTTGGGAAGTTATCCCGTATTAAAAAATCACCCCACAATATATGAGCGAATGGGGGAGTAAGTATGGAAGAGGAAGAAGATCTCGAGGTAAAAACTCAATTAGTAATATTAGATAAGTGTCCGGAATGCGGTAGCACAAATCTTATTAGTGATCCTGATACTGGTGAAACCATCTGTGGCAGTTGCGGTTTAGTTATTCAAGAGTCGGCTCTGGATAAGGGCCCTGAATGGAGAGCTTTCACTCAGGAGGAGAAGGAAAGTAGAAGCCGGGTAGGCATACCAACCTCATTTTCCGTGCATGATAAAGGTTTATCCACGGCGATTGATAGGATTGATCGGGATGCCCTCGGCCGGAAGCTCCCGCTGAACACGAGGCTTCAAATGTGGAGATTAAGAAAGTGGCACATAAGGTCCCGTGTGCACTCATCAATGGATAGAAATCTCGCCCAAGCAATGACCGAAATTGACCGCCTATCAGACAAGCTCACAATACCATCTGCCGTAAAGGAGAAGGCGGCCGTGATATACCGCAAAGCGCTAGATCAGGGTCTTGTGAGGGGAAGATCAATAGCCGCCATAGCCGCAGCATCGCTTTACGCTGCATGCAGATTAACCGGCACGCCGAGAAATCTTAGGGAAATTTCTGAAGCCAGCCTAGTTAGCAGGAAAGACGTTGCGAGATGCTATAGGCTTCTGCTACGTGAACTCGACTTAGCCATGCCTATTGCGGATCCGGTTGTTTACCTTTCAAAAATCGCTGAGAGAGCTGGGATCTCCGGACACATTCAAACAGCCGCCCTGAAAATACTGAATGAGGCGAGACAAAGGCATATTTCAGCTGGCAAAGACCCTATAGGTCTAGCTGCTGCAGCACTTTATATTGCATGCTACCAGGCTGGTGAAAAAAGAACACAGAAGGACATCGCTGAAGCTGCTGGCGTAACTGAGGTTACAGTTAGAAACCGCTATAAAACCTTAAAGAGACAACTGCATTTGGAAATACCTGATTGATTCGCACATTATTTCCTCTTATTATTTTTCTGATCCTTCTTATCAATTTCCAAAACTAATGGACCTACATATCCGCAGTCTTCGCAAACATATCTTTTCGGCATAAGCCATGCATCAAATTTGCTGGAGAGATAAATGTTTAAGCTTCCACATCTAGGGCAAACTGTAAGGTTATCTTTGCCTGGGGCTATAGGCTTCCATTTAACTCTTTGTCGCACCCTACTGATCCATTTGATTCTTCATCGCCACCGTTCATTGCACTTCAATATTCTCTTTAGGATAACCCGTTTGGATGAGAAACTGATATGCCTTCTCCCTTTGATCGCCCTGCAGCATTATTTGACCATTCTTCGCTGTGCCACCGCATGCACAATAAGCCTTCATCTTCTGAGCCAGTCTACCTAAATCAACGTTTTTATCATCTATCCCTTCTATGAGAGTCATTGCCTTCCGAAATTTCCTCGTCTCCAAACGTATCTTAATCTTCTGCTGTTCCTTACTTATTTCCCCGCAAACACACAGGTATTTTGGAAGCCCGCATACTGGACAAATATCAACCATTATATTGATCTTGGCTCCTTAAAGGTCTCAATAATTACATAATTTGAGAAATATTTAAAAGTTTAGGAAAATCCATCGTAAACATGAGGATGCGCCTAGTTGAAAGTGGACATCGTCATCCGGGGATGCATCATTCTCACCCTATCGGGGGCTGAAGATGTAATATGGCGGGGGCTGATCGCATTAAAGGATGGAAAGATTATCTATGTTGGAAGAGAAGCTGAAGCGCCAACCTTCGAGGCTGAAAGGGTCATTGATGGAGAAGGCAAGATTGCAATGCCAGGGCTGATCAACTGCCACACTCACGCAGCGATGACCTTATTTAGAGGCATAGCCGAGGATAAGGAATTAGACGCATGGTTAAGAGAGACAATATGGCCTCTTGAGGCTAAACTAAAGCCTCAAGACATTTATCATGGAACCCTGCTTGGTTGCATTGAGATGATAAAGAGCGGAACAACATGTTTTTCAGACATGTATTTTCATGAGAATATGGTTGCGAAAGCCGTTATTGAAACGGGTTTAAGATGCGTCTTATCGCCCGGAATAATCGAGGCCGGGCGTAAAATGCTTGGTAGGATCCTGCTTAGAAGCGCAATTAACATAATAAAGGAATATGGCAGGATTGCGGATGGCAGAATCTCAGCGATGCTTGGACCGCATGCCGTTTACACTTGCAGTCCACAGCTGCTTAAGAGGATTGGTGAAGAATCTATGAAATTTAATGTTGGCATACATATTCATTTGGCTGAAACTGAAAGCAGCGCCGCCACTGCCAGAAAACTCTATAAGAAAAGCGAGGTTGAACTTTTAGGTGAACTAGGTCTTCTCAGCCCAAAGCTCCTGGCAGCGCACTGCGTGCATCTATCCGACGCTGACGTCAACCTCATGGCTAAACATGACGTCAAAGTTTCATACAACCCAATATCTAATATGAAGCTTGCCTCCGGGATTCCCAGAATCAAGGATCTTTTAGACGCCGGCATAACTGTTGGGCTTGGAACAGATGGCCCGGCAAGCAACAATAGTCTAGACATGTTTGAAACAATGAAGGTAGCCGCATTACTGCAAAAAGTTAAGTACGGTGACCCGCGCGTTATGCCAGCAAAGAAGATTGTTGAAATGGCAACTATAGACGGCGCTAGAGCTTTAGGGCTTGATAGTTTAATCGGATCATTAGAGGTTGGTAAAAGAGCCGACTTGATACTTATTGATGTTAATAAGCCTCACTTAACCCCGCTGCGTAATCCATACGCAGCGTTAGTTTACTCTGCACATGGAAGCGATGTCAGCACAGTTATAGTTGATGGAAGAATCATTATGGAGGAAAGGGAAATAAAAAATGTGAATGAGCTTGAAATAATGAGTGAGTCTGAGAGAATATCTCTGGACTTACTGAGACGCTGATCGAGACGCTTTTCACCTACGCTGTCTCTCCGCAAAGAGACGCTATTCTACTCCAGTTTTCATCAACCCATCTCTGCAGAGCTTCAATCTCATGCTGAAACTCGGGCTGGAATAGATGGCTGAACCTTCCCTGCATCTTGAGGAAATCAATCAGTGGCTTCGGCTGCGGAACCTTAATGTTAAGTTTGTATTTGCCCTTCTCAACCTCATATACAGGCCAGTAGCGCGTTTGAACAGCCAGCCTAGCGACCTCCATGCTCTTAGAGGAATCGAACCTCATGCCTAATGGACATGGTGAAAAGACGTGAATGACTGCTGGACCCTCAACCTCCAGGCCCTTCCGAACCTTCGTTATATAATCATTCCAATATGCTGGCGAAGCTGTAGCGGCGTATTCTATTCCATGAGCCGCGCATATTCCTATTAAATCCTTCTTAAACTCTGGTTTTCCAGGAACCTTCCTCCCAGCTGGGCTTGTTGTTGTTGCAGCCCCATGGGGCGTTGCGCCTGATCTCTGAATCCCAGTGTTCATGTAGGCTTCATTATCGTAACATATGTATAGGAAGTCATGCCCTCTTTCCAGAGCTCCTGAAAGAGCTTGTATACCGATGTCGAATGTTCCTCCGTCGCCAGCTATGGCTATCACATCCACATGTTTGTCCCAAAGGCCTTTCCTTCTCAGCGCCTTGTAGGCTGACTCAATTCCAGATGCTACAGCCGCAGCGTTCTCGAACGCTACATGAACCCATGAGACCTTCCATGATGTATAGGGATATATCGTTGAGGCAACTTCAACGCATCCAGTTGCATTCACCACAACCGTCGGTCCGCGAGTGGCTTTTAGGGTCATCCTCATTATTGTTCCAGCCCCGCATCCAGCGCAGAGTCTATGCCCAGATGTGAAAAGTTCTTCAACCGGCAATTCATTAAGCCTAACCATCACTCCCTCACCCCTATAAACTTTAATTGCTCTTTCACAATCCCGGTTTTGGCTGCCTCAAGGGCCTCGTTAAATATAGCCCTTATATCGGTGGGTGTTATGTCCCTTCCACCTAAGCCATAAACGCAGTTAAAGACTTTCACACTGCTTTTTCCATATCGGTAGAGCGCTGCTACAACATCGCTGCAGAGCGCATTAAAGGGCGCGCCGAAGCTGCAGGCCCTATCAAGAACAGCTAGGGTCTCAGCGTCCCCGACGGCTTTAATTAAATCCTCCTCTGGGAAGGGCCTGTAAACCCAGGGCTTTATAACGCCAACCTTCTTACCCTCACTTCTAAGATCCCTTGCAACAGCTTTTGCTGTTCCAGCCGTGCTTCCTAGGCTGATTATTGCCGCTTCAGCATCGCTCATTCCATACGTCTCCAGCAAATCGTATCTCCGCCCAGTGAAAGACTCAAAATCTTTGTTAACTTCACGTATCACATTGTAGGACTCATTTAAGGCGTGAACCTGCTGACGCTTCATTTCGAAGTAGTAGTCTGGTAAACAGAGAGCGCCAACGGTTATCGGCTTTGCTGGATCAATCGTTATAACGGGCTTTCTAGGGGGAAGAAACCGTGAAACATCCTCATCCTCTAAAACTTCAACCCTCTCCATCGAGTGTGATAGAATAAAG
The DNA here is from genome assembly GCA_938091805.1 of uncultured archaeon. Lineage (GTDB taxonomy): Archaea > Thermoproteota > Bathyarchaeia > Bathyarchaeales > DTEX01 > DTEX01. The sequence goes on from CALKGV010000044.1 coordinate 7,288, forward strand.
CCATCTATGTTCACGCTTATCGGAAGCAGAACCCTAAGATCCTCAGCTATCTTAAACGACTGAATTATCCAATCATAGGCTTCCTGAGCATTTTCAGCGTAAACTTGCATCCAGCCGCAGTCTCTTGAACCCATCATGTCTGAGTGATCCCCGTGAATATTAAGCGGGGCAGATAGGGCTCTGTTTGCAACGCCCATAACTATTGGGCATCTTAATCCGGAAGCAATGTAAAGCATTTCATGCATCAATGCTAAGCCTTGACTCGCTGTTGCAGTGAACACTCTGGCACCGGTCAGGCTTGCGCCGACGCAAGCCGACATAGCTGAATGCTCCGATTCAACGCATATAAACTCAGCATTGATCTCACCATTATAAACGTATTCGCTGAGTAGCTCAACCATTATTGTCTGTGGGGTGATTGGGTAGGCGGCTATAACATCAACATCGCATTGTTTAACAGCGTACGCTATAGCCTCATTTCCAGTTAAACCAATTACCTTTGCCATTTAACGTTTCTCCTCCACCATTGTTATACATTTTACTGGGCACTCGTTTGCGCAAACCCCGCAGCCTTTACAGTACTCATAATTTACGTCAACGAACTTCTCAAGTCTAATTATGGCTGAGTCTGGACAGTAAATCCAGCATAGAAGGCAGTTTATGCATCTTTTCTGATCTATAATCGGCTTGAAAGCCCGCCAATCTCCAGTTTTATACCTCATCGCTGAGCCTGGTTCCAGCAGAACCCCGCCTATTGGAAGGGATTTCCATCCTAATTTTATTTCACTCATCTCCCTGCACCTCCTCATAAGCCCTCTTTATTACAGCAACATTTTTCTCACCAACAGGTCCGGGAAACCTTTCCTCAACGACCTTTATAAGCGAGTCCAATTTTGCTAGCGGCGCAATCTTAAGTAAAGCCCCAAGCATGGCTGTGTTATATATTGGTCTACCTAATATGTCAAGCGCTATCCTCATTGCGTTAACGGTGTAAACTTTCGCGTCGCATGAACCCAGCATCTTTCTTAGATCCCCTGGACTCTTATCGGAATGAGCCGCAATTAATCCTTTAGGCACAAGGCCTCTGGTCACATTTACGCTGCCTATAAGCGTTGGGTCAACAACGACGACGATGTGGGGATTATATATTTGGCTGTGAATTACAATCGGTTCATCAGATATCCTCGTATACCCAGTAACCGGAGCGCCCCTTCTCTCAGGACCGAATTCAGGAAAAGCCTGCACATATTTGCCGTCAAGGAGCGCTGCCTGAGCAAGCATACGGCTCACTGTAACTATGCCTTGGCCGCCCCTGCCATGCCAACGAACCTCAACTAACAATCAGATATCAACCTCCAAATGCTCCTGATACAATCATTAAGATTGTATCTAAATATTGTTATAGCAGATACATATAATCTTACCTAAAACATGGGAACACTTATCTAAAAATTCCTCACCACCACTTTCATTAAAATCACCTTGATTCCTCACGATCAGCTCAAGCATCTGCCCCCCAGCGGAAACTTTAAGTAGTAGATTAGCTATGTTCGAAAGGTTGAGTAAAAACGCTGATAATTGAAGGATGGTGATTTAGGATGGAATATATACATGCCGCGATGCTGCTCTACAGGGCTGGTAAACCAATAGATGAGGACAATTTAACCAGGGTTCTACATGCGGCGGGCATAAATGTAGATCCAATAAAGGTTAAGGCCCTGGTTGCGGCCCTATCTGAGATAAACATTGATGAAGCCCTAAAGTCTGCGCCAACGTTTATGCCAATGATGGCGCCAGCCGCACCATCCGCTCCTACACCGGCACCAGCGGAGGAGAAGCCGAAGGAAGAGGAGAAAAAGGAGGAGAAAAAAGAGGAGGAAGCCCTAGAAGGACTCGCGGCCCTATTTGGGTAAATATTAACATATTTTGTTGCCACAGCGATATTTATTTAAATATTTCCTAAGTTATTCTTAACTTTACCGCCTACTATAATAACTGTTTGAGGAGGAGATTAATGCAGTTTCCCGAGGAGGAATATCGATTACCCTTCTTTCTGGAAAACGGCTATGTTAGAAAGCGCTGTCCAAAATGCGGCGAATACTTCTGGACATTAAATGCTGATCAAACTTTCTGCGGCGAATCGAACACTTATGGCTGCGGAGAATACACTTTCATCGGTAAATCGCCAGTTCGAAGATTTTATACGCTGAGTGAAATGCGGGAGGCTTTTCTATCGTTTTTTGAGAAGAGAGGTCACAGGCGAATTAAGCCCTATCCTGTCGTCGCCCGATGGAGGGACGACCTCTACTTCACTAATGCCAGCATAATTGACTTCCAACCATATGTTACCGAGGGGCTCATTCCGCCCCCGGCCAACCCGCTCGTCATAAGTCAACCATGCATAAGGTTTCCAGACCTGGAAAATGTAGGTCCAACATTTGGAAGGCATCTAACAATCTTTGAAATGGGCGGCCACCACGCGTTTAATTACCCAGATAAAGAGGTTTACTGGAAGGATGAAACATTAAGATACCATCATGAATTCTTAACAAGGGATCTAGGGGTTAAACCGGAATGCATAGTTTATAAGGAGGGAATATGGTCAGGCGGCGGAAATGCTGGCCCAGACGTTGAGAGCGTAGTAGATGGATTAGAGGTTGCAACTCTGGTTTTCATGAGATATAAGGTTGTGGGCGATAATTTAATTGAGCTGCCAATAAGAACCGTTGACACTGGTTATGGAATTGAGAGGTTTACGTGGCTTTCCCAAGGCTCGTTGAGCTGCTTCCATGCGGTTTACGGCAATCTGCTTGATAGAATTATGAATTTGGCTGGAATAAGCTCTGTAGACGAGAAAATCTTAGCGGAGTTCTCTAAGGCTTCAGGTTTAATAAGCATATCTAAAACTGTGAGTCGAACTGAAAACTGGAGGAGAATAGCATCTAACCTAGGCTTTGATTTAGGGGATCTACAGCGCATCATGAACCCCATAGTTGACGCTTTCGCTGTAACAGACCATACGAAGTGTTTGGCTTTTATGCTCGCTGAAGGCGTTGTTCCGTCGAATGTTGAGGAGGGCTACTTAGCTAGGCTGCTGATTAGGAGAACATATAGGCTGCTGAAAAATCTGTCGATTGAGAAGATGATGACGGACATAGTGGACATGCAAATCTCCTATTGGTCAGCTGATTTCCCCCATTTAGTAGAGATGCGTAACGAAATCTTAGAGCTATTGAAGATAGAACTGGAAAAGTATGAGCAGACCCTTGAGAGGGGCAGAGATATAGTGAAGAAGGCTGTCCGTGAGGCTAAAATGAGGGGTGAAAGGGAGATGCCGATTGAAAAGCTTGTTGAACTTTACGATTCCCATGGATTAACGCCTGAGGTTGTCGGAGAAGCTGCCCTATCAGAGGGTATGCCTGTTAATGTACCTGAGGGATTTTATAGTTTCGTGGCGGAGAAGCATGTGGCATCCTCAAGGTCGGCGTTTAAAGCTGCTGAGGAAATTGAGGATCTGGGCATGGACGTCTCAGGTCTTCCTGAAACTTACCCATTATACTATGCAGACGCTTACATTAAGGAGTTCAACGCTAAGGCTTTAAGGGTTTCCGGAAACCGCGTCATATTGGATAGAACCGCCTTCTATCCAGAGGGCGGTGGACAACCATCCGATCATGGTTTTCTAGAGTTCAGCGGTGTGAAATCTAAAGTCTACAACGTGAAGAAGACTGCAGGCAACCTCATAGTTCACTTTGTCGATGGGCCGATCCCGAATGAGGGTGACGAAGTTAAAGGCGTAATAGATTGGGATAGGCGGATAAGCCTAATGAGGCATCATACAGCTACGCATCTGGTTATGGGCGCGGCTAGGAGGATGCTTGGCGAGCATGTTTGGCAGGCTGGAGCGCAGAAGGATATTGAGCAATCTAGGCTTGACATAACGCATCCAAAAAGATTAAGCAAAGAAGAAATCGCCCGAATAGAGGAGTTAGCTAACGAAGCTATTTTAAGAAATATGCCCGTTGAGATATCCTGGATGCCTAGGGAGGAAGCTGAGAGGAAATACGGTTTCAGGCTCTATCAAGGCGGTGTTGTTCCAGGCAGGGAAATAAGGGTTGTTAGAACCGGAGACTGGGATGTTGAAGCATGCGGTGGAACGCATTGTAAATCAACCGGTGAAGTGGGCTTAATAAAGATAGTTCGCACTGAGAGAATACAGGATGGCGTTGAAAGGATAATCTTCAGTGCGGGAATGCCGGCCCTAAGGAGAATACGGGAAAATGAGATGAAGATTCTTAAGATTGCTGAGATTCTTGAAGCCCCCGTTGAGAAGGCTGAAGCAACCGTTGAAAAGATTATGGATGAATATAAAGAGCTACGCCGTGAGAGGGAGCGCCTCATGGAGAAGATCGCCAAGATCATGGCTGAAAGATATGCTGCCACAGCCCTAAGCATTGGCGGCTTAGAATTTATCTCGCAAGTGGTTGACGCGCAGGAAGCCGATGTAGATCTGCTTATTAAAATTGCGAATGAGATTGTTAAGTCGAACTCTAGGGCTGTTGTTGCCTTCATATGCGTGAATAAGGAGGCTAGGGCTGTTGTTAGAGTCGGCGGAGAGGCTATAAAAGCCGGCGTCAATGCATCTGATATAGCTCGAAAAATAGGCTCCGCGCTTGGCGGAGGCGGAAGCGGAAAATCGGACTTCGCCCAAGCTGGCGGGGTAAGGGTTGAAAATGCACCTAAAGCTTTAGCAGAGGCTAAAGAAGTTATATATAGAAGTGTGGGGAAGTAAAAATGGCTTCGATAAGCTTGAGGGAAATTGAGGAAAAGTGGCGGAGAAAATGGGAGGAAGCCCGCATATTCGAGGCTGATCCAGATCTTAAACGTGAGAAGTGCTTTGTGACGTTCCCCTACCCATACATGAATGGCCCACTTCACATGGGACACGGCTTTACGGCTACCCGCGTGGATATTTACGCCAGATTCATGAGAATGAAGGGCTATAACACGCTTTTCCCATGGGCCTGGCATTGGACCGGCGAGCCGATAGTTGGCGCATCGCTGAGGTTGAAGATGGGCGATAAAGAATTAATAAGGGCTTTAAGGGAAATCGACGGGGTTCCAGAGAAGGAACTTGAAAAGTTTGTAGATCCAGTTTACATGGCAAACTATTATACCCGCGAGAGCAGAGAAGTTGTTAAGAGAATGGGATTTTCTGTTGATTGGCGCAGAGAATTCCATACAACAAGCCATGAGAAAACATACAGCCGCTTCATAGAGTGGCAGTATGAAACTCTACGTGATAAGGGCTATGTTACTAGAGGAACGCATCCAGTGGTTTGGTGCCCACAATGTCAAAGCCCAACTGGAGACCACGATCGCTTAGAGGGTGAGGGAGTGTTCCCGGAGGAATACACGTTGATAAAATTCATATTTGGCGACGGATATCTTCCAGCGGCAACATTCAGACCTGAAACAATCTTTGGCGTAACAAACATGTTCATAAATCCGGATGCAACATATGTTGAGGCCAAAGTTGACGGCGAAAAATGGATTATAAGCAGGGAGGCAGCGTACAAGCTTTCTGAACAACTTAAGAAGATTGAGGTTTTAAGGGAGTTTAAAGGTGAGGAGCTGATCGGGAAGCGATTTAAGGAGCCTATTGGCGGCCGGGAGCTCCCTATACTCCCAGGATGGTTCGTTGATCCGGAATCTGCAACCGGGGTCGTTTACAGCGTTCCAGCGCATGCACCCGCAGATTGGGTGGCCCTAAGAGACCTAATGGAGAAACCGGAGACCCTGGAAAAATTCGGCATTACAGTCGAGGCAGTTAAGGGGATAAAACCCGTCTCGTTGATAAGCATTGAGGGTTTCGGCGATTATCCAGCCATAGAAATAGTTGAGCAGCTTAAAGTTAAAGACCAGTTCGACCCCAAGCTTGATGAGGCGACATCGATTATATATAGGAAAGAGTTTCACACCGGCATTTTAAAGCCTATATGCGGTAAATACGCTGGCAAAACAGTTAAGGATGTGAAGACTCAAATAATAGAAGACTTTAGGAGGACAAATATAGCGGATTCAATGTACGATTTACCGCAAAGAGTTGTATGCAGATGCACAACAAGATGCGTGGTTAAAATACTTTCAGACCAATGGTTTCTACGTTATTCCGATCATGAGTGGAAGAGCCTAGCTCATGAAGCAATAGACTCAGCTAAGATTTTTCCAGAGAGCGCAAGAGCATACTTCCATGACAAGATCGACTGGCTTAGGGATTGGGCATGCGCGAGAAGAACAGGCTTAGGTACGCCGCTTCCATGGAGCCCAGGATGGATAGTTGAGACGTTGAGCGATTCAACAATCTACATGGCTTTCTACACGATAGCTAAGCACATTAGGCGATATGACATTAAACCGGAGCAGCTAGATAGGGAAGTCTTCGACTACATATTTTTTGGGAAGGGAGACTTAGAGGTGGTGGTTGAGAAATCAGGCATCGCTTCTTCAATACTCCGGGAGATGCGTGAAGAGTTCCTATATTGGTATCCTGTTGATCTCAGAGTGTCAGCCAAGGAGCTTGTTCCAAACCATCTCTCATTCTTCATATTCCAGCATGTGGCGCTCTTCCCAAGAGAGCAATGGCCTAAAGCCATAGGCGTAAACGGCGTCTTGACAATTGAAGGGCAAAAAATGTCTAAATCAAAAGGGAACTTTCTAACTTTAAGGGATGCTATAAACCGCTTTAGCGCCGACGTTGTTAGGTTAACATTAGCTTTAGCAGCTGAGGAAATGGATGATCCGGATTGGCGTGAAGAAAATGCCAGAAGCATAGATGCTAGGCTTAGAGCGCTCTATTCATTCATAGAGCAGATTGTAAAGATGTCTGGTGACGGGGAAGTAAAAAGTATAGATCGATGGTTAATTTCAATGCTGCAAGACAAAATAAGGGCCATAACAGAAGCCATAGAAAGCCTTAAAACCAGAACCGCTGCTGAAATAGCCCTATATGAGGTTTGGAATGACATACGGTGGTATATTAGACGCAGAGACAAACCGAACCCGAAGATCCTTAAGGATGTTGCTAACATATGGATTAGACTTTTAGCGCCCTTTGCGCCATTCATATGTGAGGAAATGTGGAGCCTGCTTGGAAATGAAGGTTTCGTGTCGCTCGCTGAATGGCCAAAATATGATGAATCTAAGGTGGATGTGAAGGCTGAGGAAACGGAAGCGTTAATTAAAAATCTGATAAGCGATACGATGAATATTCTGAAGCTAATGAAGGCCCCGCCGAAGAGAATCTACTATTATGCTGCGGCGCAATGGAAATGGAAGGCTTACATGAAGATTTTGGAGATGGCGGCGTCTAAAATAATAGATATGAGGGAGGCAATGAAGACCCTTATGGAAGACCATGAATTAAGAAGCGCAGCTAAAAACCTAGCGCCATTCGTAAGCCGGCTGATCGGGGAGCTCAATATGCTTCCGAAAAATAGGAAGAATAGGCTTTTAAAGTCCGGCATAATCGACGAGACTACGGAGATAAACTATGCAAAAACTCTCCTAGAGAAAGAGTTCAGCGCCGAAGTGATCGTTTATAGCGAAGATGACCAGCAAAAATATGACCCGAGAGGGAAGGCTCAGCAGGCTAGACCATACAAACCAGCAATATACATTGAGTGAACTACCATCCAACTTATTTGGTCTGAAAAACTTTTCCTACAACCGTCAACTGAACATCCTTCTGCAAGGGAACATCCCAAAAATATTGGAATGGGACAAACAATTTAAGGTTTACACCATTCATCCACCATACAAGTAGAGTGGTCTTCTTGCCAACTCTTTATAAAGCGGCTAAATCTGGAGAAACTAAAGAGACAGATTATTCAGTTCTGTTTATATCCGCATTATTTTTCTCTTTCTTTTCCTCCGCTTCATCGCCGTTAATATGCGCCACTAAACGGTCAACTAAAATTTGTATCGAAGATTCGAACGCTGCATATATGGTTCTGCCAGCATCATACATTAATATTGCTGAAAAGGCGAATGCGGCTATTGAGAGCGTTATGCTCAGCCATCCGCCTACTTTAGGAATGGATGCAATTAATGGCGAGACGAGGGATACGCATATAGTTATGGCGAAGACTGCTAATAGCTCCTTTAGCGCCCTAACTATTGAGTGGCCCTTCTCAGGATTAAAGCCGGGTATGCGCCTTAAGAATGAGGCTGAGACAGCGTCCATCAGCCTTATCAAGTCTAATGTGATTCTTAAGGCCATAAAAAATAGCACTACAATTATGATTAGGGAGAAGAAAACCGTTAATGAAAAACTTCCAGTTGGTATTATTGCCAGTATGGATGGGAGGCTTATATTTAAAAAGCTCAGCGCCAACCCTATTAAGATTATTAGGCCTGTGTTTATTATAACCCTTAGGATCCTTTTCTCAATTTCCTCCCTCAAAGTGTAGTGCACCTCTGTTTTAGGGACTATTTAAGCGACGTTGAAGCCTCCGAATTTAGCATTTACTTATATTCCCAGCCTCATATATTTAAATAGTCCCTAATCATAATTGTACTTCGCCTGCAGATTTATTTATAGGGGACTATGAATCATCTTAATAAAATGAGCGGGCAGAAACTTGAGGATGATGTAAATCAGGGCTTAAAAACATTGTATAGAAGGACTTTCTTAGCCTCCTTCGGAGGCGGACTTATAGGTCCCTTCATACCGATCTACGCAGCGCAGCTTGGCGCTTCACCCGTAGAAATAGGATTAGTTCAGGCAATAAACTCGGTTTCGCCCAGCATGGCCCAGATACCTTGGGGGCTTATTGTAGATAGGGTTAAGCGGAGGAAGCCATTTATATTTTTGAGCAGCCTCTTATACGCTTTAGCGCTGCTGCTATTACTGCAGGTAAGCAGCATAGTTGAGTTCATCATTATCATTCTAGTATCCTACGTGTTATCCGCAATGGCCATACCTGCATTAAACTCTCTCATAGGCGATTACTCAAGCAGGATTGGCAGGGGAAAAACTTTGGCTAGGCTCAACGCCATGGCCTCCATGGGAAGCATGCCGGCAACAATCATCTCCGGCTACATTCTCTATCGAGTCGGCGGGGAAGTTAAAGAAATGTACAGGATACCCATAATTCTATGCTTCATTTTCAGCTTAATCGCCGCGTTGATAACGCTGAAAATTAAGAGCGAACCCTTGTATGAGGAAACCTTCTCCATTAAAGGCTGGGCTAAAGCCATTAGAACAAACCTTTATTTTAAAAGATTATGCATGCTCTCAACGATACAGGGTTTTACCATGGGTTTAGCTTGGCCTCTCTTCACAATAACAGTTGTAAAAGTTGTTAAGGCGGACATGTTTCAAATATCCCTCCTAAATGTTGTCAGCGCCTCAACAGCGATAATAGTTCGCAGGTTTACGGGCAGAATAGCCGACAGAGCTGGAAGGAAACCGCTCATAGTATTAGGCAGGACGGGGCTTTTCCTCATACCACTCATATACGCCGTTGCGAGAACAGTAAATGAATTGATAATAGTGAATTTTATCATCGGCATGCTTATGGCCTCCTCGGATGTTGCTCTCTCAGCATATCTTCTTGACATATCGCCTAGAAACATGAGGGGTTCGTACATAAGCATATATAATGCCATAGCTGGATCGTTAACGTTCCTCGGCTCAATAGCTGGAGGTTACATGCTTGACCTCTGTATGGGCGCGGGACTAGGTTTCGAAGAGTCCATGATGACGGTTTACTTGATATCCATAATCGGCAGGCTAGTATCTGGGCTACTCTACCTAACCATCCAAGAGCCCTACAAGTATCCTGCAAAATTCGAGGAGGAGCTTAAGGAGATTTTCAAGGAGGAAGTGGAGACAATAGATCGGATAATAGCTGAATACAAGCGGATTGAGGATGAGGATATAGAATGGTTTGAGAAGATTCTGGAGCAAGGTTCAAGAAAATAGAGACCCAACAGATTTATTAATGCGTTATTAATTTTTTGCGAATATGTCACAAACAACTATTTTAGAGAGACTTAAAGAAGAGCTAAAAATGGTTGATGAAACCCTAGCTCGTCTGGAGGCTCAAAGGGGAGAAATTGAAACGGAATACTCAGCCATTCTGAATGAGGAGAATAAAATAATTGAGGAAATGAGGAAGTGCCGTGATCCATACAAGTATAGCCAGCTGGAGATAAAATTTAACGCCATATCTAGGCGGAGAAGGGAAATAGAATCTAGGAAAAATGAGATAGAGAGGAAGATAAGAGGCTGCGCTGAAGAGAAATCTAGAATTCAGATGAGAATCGAATATTTAAAACCTAAATCATCTTAGGAGTAGGCTTATGGTTCAATCATCTGAATTGCCCCATCGTGTTTTATGCTGATTAAGATGCCGTTTTCTTCAAAGCCGCAGAGCTGACAGTTCAAGATCCATATAGCCCTCAGCCTACTGGACCCTTTAATACTTGTTTTTAAACCCGGGATGCTTATCCGCATCTTTGCAATTGCGATTATTCCATCCATTAAGTGCGCTGGGAAATTATTTTCTTCAGGTGCGACATGCGGATCATAATGCGATGGGTTCAAATGTGCAGTGAAAAGTCCTGTGACACCATAAGTCTTATTGGTTTGGATAATGCCTCTTAATATTTCATGAAATCCTTTTGTTTCACCTATGTAGGATTGAAGCCCATTCAATGAATCGAATATTGCTAACGAAATTTTTTCATCAGCAATAATCTGCTTATAGTTCTCCTCGAAGGATTCATCGCTGATAAATCGCTGATCCAGTACGCGCAGATTTTCAATAATCTTTCCCCAGTTTAAGCCGTGAACTTTAGCCTTAAGAAACATGCGGGACTGAAGGTCGAACCTTTGAGATTCAAATCTCCAAAAATCATCAAGCGAGAAGTAAAGAACCCTTAATCCGGAGCCGGCGACTCTAAGAGCCGCCTCGCTGACAATTAGGCTCTTACCTGCACCCAACGGCCCAATGATGATAAATTGCCCTGAAGATGGAATCCCGCCAAGTGCTTCACCGCTAGGTCTAAGAAAAAGCATATCTAAAACTGTCCCGCTCTCCAAGATTCTAATGTTTTTAAGCATTTCATAGGACCCGTCGGGCTTTATGGAGCGGCATTCTGCGGTAGCTAAATGTTCTTTCGGCTTAACCTCACCTTGAAGATCTAATGATGTGGAGGGAGCTTCACCTTGACCGCGAATTAAAGATGCTTCCTTGAAGGTTTTTGCAATCGCTTTCAAAGCTTCCTCGGTGGGTTTAGGGGAAGAAACCGGTGGGACCTGCTTCTGCCAGATTATAACCCATTTATCGCCTCTTCTCTCAACAATATTTTTAGATTTAAGCGAGTATAAGAGCGCATATGCGGAGTTCAGCCCATATTTCGGGATTTTTAAAGCTGATGAAACCTCATCCAGCGTAGCTTCTCCGTTACGCTCAATTAGGAAATTAACGACTTCTTCTTCGTTGACCATTGGAGGCTTTTACACCCATAATATTTTTGGTTAAAGATCCTCATTAGCCTTTGCATCCCCTATTGGCAGGCTTCTCTGGCGCCCACCATCTTTATTCTTCATTAATGCTTTTATTGTCTTCCAGGATTTCCTAACAAAGTCTGGGTAGGAATCGTGACTCTCAATCCATCTTCTTAAAAATTGCATTGTTTTCGGGTCGGCTACATATCCTGATCCAAAATCGCCATATCTCTTTTTTAGCTCCGCGATTTCCCTGTCCCTCTCCACTTTCGCTATTATTGATGCTGCTGAAACAACCGGATATTTCCTATCAGCCTTATGCTCTGAAACTATTTCAACCATGAATGGGATTTCTTCGGCTATATGCTGCCTAAATCTTTCAGGCAGGATGTCTGAAGCGTCGACGTAGGCTATGTCAGGTCTAAGTTCTCTTATGACTGCGGCCATAACGCGGGCTTCAAGCCTATTTAAGCGGTTAAGCTTCTTCCCGGTTTTAACAACATGATCTATCTCTAACGGTGAGACTTTAATTATTTTATAATTCTTAGCGATCTTTAATATTTCAGCTGCCAGATGTTCCCTTCTCCTAGACGACAGGATCTTTGAATCCTTAACACCAATATTAATCAGGTTTGATAAGCCGTGCTCATCAACGACTATCCCAGCTATGACGAGTGGACCTATGATCGGGCCACGTCCAGCATCATCGACTCCGCAGATTAGCAAATGTTCACCCATTCCTAATATTTAGAGACTCTCCTAAAAATCTCCTTGGCGATCGTCTTAGAGAGGCCGTCTCTATTTCCATACGTAACCTCAATTATCTTGATGTCGCGCCTCTTTCTAATTGCATCTATGAATGGGGAGCTAGCCCTGCAATGTATTGTTCCAAGAGCTGTTTTCCCGCTGTTCAGGGCTTCTAACACGGCCTTCCTAAATGCTTCTGAATGAAGCTCCATCGGTCCAACCTCATCTATAACGATTAAATCTGACCCTTTACATGCGTTTAGTATCGCTTTAACACCCACGTTCTCTAGATCCTCTAGGCAAACCCTATATTTGCCTACTGGGGGCCCGCTTCTCCGGTTTATATGAGCCAATACGCCTTCAACACCGGTCTCCAGATCCACTATTTTGAAGCCGACCCTAACTCCCCCCTCACGGGTTTCCTGGCTTATCATGCCGCCTACTTTAAGACCCATATCTCTAAGTTCCTCAGCAACTTTTAATACGATCGTTGTCTTCCCAATTCTAGGCGGGCCCGTTAGAAAAATATGGCGGGGCTGCTGCTCCAAAATTGTCCACGCACCGAATTAGATTTGATATCAGTATTGCTTTAGCACATCCTCCTTACCCATTATGTGTCCGCAGTAGTGGCACCTGAGCCTTAAGGGTTCCTCGCCCTCAACGTAGAAGATCGGTTTAACAGGTTCGTTCTCGCTGTTTGATATGCATGGCGGATTTGTACACTTAATTGTTCCCTGTATTATCGACGGAAGTTTAACCCTCTGTTTCTCAACAACCTTAAAGTTTCTTATTATGTTAATTGTGGCATGGGGCGCTATAAGCGCGATTCTATTAACCTCCTCCGGGTTTAATTCCCGCCCTTCAACCTTCACAATATCCTTAACACCTAGCTTCTGGCTTGGAACATTCATGGCTATTGTGACAATGCCGTTTGACCGCCCATTAATCCCCAAGATCTTTATCACGTTTAAAGCATGCCCGCTGGTTATATGATCTATAACGGTGCCATCCCTAATCTTTGAAACTCTAAGGGTTCTCCTGGACATTCCTAACACCAAACAAATATTTTGGAGTATACGCATAAAAAGCGTTTCCCAAGATTCAGCGTTCATAGTGGAGCTAACTTGAATCCTCATGTTCCTTAACTATTTATCCACCAAGATGGCGTGGCAGCCGCTAAAGGAGGGCTCTATTTACCCCATCTCTAAGATTTCCCTCGCTTTATCAATGCACCGGCTTTTCTCGCGCTGATGCTCCTTAACGAACTTCGTGACTATTTCCGTCAAGCGTGCTTTATCTTCGCCGCATAAAATGTTGCCGCATTTACAATCATTATAGAGGTCAATAACATCCTTATCGTCATCGGAGAAGTGGAATAGATATAAGTCGTAGATTGGGCATACTTCCGGGTTGCCGCCGAGCTTCCTCTGCTCCTCAGCCGTGGGGCGGCCGCCGGTGAACGCGCAAAAGATCTTCTTGGCTATGACCTCAGGCTCCTCATCAAGCGTGAAGTAGCTCATTGGTTCACGCTTACTCATCTTATAGCTGCCGTCCAAAGCCTTAATGAGTTTATGATAGGTTGAGGAGGGTGGGATAAACCCGTATTTGCCGTAAAACCTAGTGGCTAAATCCCTTGTGAAACGTATATGCGGGTCCTGATCCACACCCACTGGAACAACTGTTGGTTTTGGACCTCCAAACTCCTCGAGTTGAGGAAGCAGTATGTCTCCCGCCTGAATTAGCGCTGACAAGTAGAGCCCCATATGGCGCTCCCCATAGATGGCTTTCATCGTTGCCAGAGTTACGCCTCTGCTGAACGTTATGGCTAAATCCTTAACGCGCTCCTCCCTAGATTGGCAGTACACGTAGCCCCTCTTCGGATCGAAGCCTAAGGCAAGCATATCCGCAATATTGTTCACGGCTATTTTCCCGCTCTCCTCGTAAGATATGCCATTATCTTCGTAAGCCTCTATATCGGCGATGCAATAGAAGGCAATTGCGCCCTGCTGCTGGAAATAAATTATTTCCCGCGCAGTCATCAGGGTTCCAAGATGGAACTCACCTGTTGGCTTTATGCCGCTCATAACGGCGAACTCACTATGCTTTTTCATGGCTTCCAGTATGCGCTCGAAATCCCTATGGCCGAAAATTATGCCTCTCCTCATGGCGGCTGAGGGGTTAGGTATCTGCGATAGAAGGGGCTTGAGGGATTGTATGCCAAACTCCGCGAAGAGCCTCTCGTAGTCCTCAATCAGCGTCATTCCAAACGGGTCTATGAAAGATTTTTTCTCCACATCTGCCACTTTTTAATCCTCCATTCTGTAAGACGCGGATGCTTAATGTGGGGGAAATATTAGTGTTAATCCATCCTAAGGCATTGATATGACTCCCTCTCTTTTAAATTCTCCGCCATTTAGGGTTCTGGAAAAGTTAGGTTCTAGGATGCGAAACCTTTTTAACGCGACCTTTAAGCAAGAATAATAATTAAACATGAATCTTGGAGGGGGAAGCCTTGAAGTTTTATTCATCAGATTTCCAAGTTCAAAGCGGGAGGAAAATGGAGATATTAGATGTAACGAGCAGGGTGGATGAAGCTGTTAAGAAGAGCGGGATTAAAGATGGGCTTGTAAACGTTTGGGTTCCGCATACAACAGCCTCATTAGCCGTTAATGAGCATGATGCGGATCTGTGGGAGGACATTCTCACCATCATGGAAAGGATCGTGCCTATAAAGGGCCTCTACCATCATAATGCCAAGTACGGTTGGATGCCGCGGGAGCAGAACGCCCATGCGCATATATTGAATTGCCTAATTAAGCCCAGCGTTACATTGCCATTAGAGAATGGAAGAATCGCGCTTGGCACATGGCAGTCAATTCTATTCATTGAGATGGATGGGCCTCAAACCCGCAGGGTACACGTGTATGTCCTGGGCGAATAGTATGCTAGGGTTGCCCGCCCGATCTTCTTTTCAGCACGCTTATGAAGCGTTCTACGTCGCCGTAGCTCTTTTCGTATAGGTGGGCGCTGTTTGAAAAGTCGACGTATGCGCCGACATTAACATTTAGCTTCTCAGCGATTATCCTTTGAAGCTCCGTCATAGCCAGCATGTTCATGTGCATGGCTCTAAATACGTCTCGGCTTCTCCAAGTCGTATGCATTATTAGGTTGCCATCTCTAACTGTGCACCAAACCCTCTGGAGGCATGGGGGAGAATCAGCCCACATATCCTTCTCCGGCACCCAAGTTATCGCCTGGGCTCTCCTAGAGAAGATGGATCTGCTAAGCTTCTCAACCATGTAGCCTATTTGGTTTATCCCCTTGGGCGGGTAGCTGAATAGGCGCTCATGATAGGTGTAGTGTATCTTTCCCTCCTTGACAGCCCAGTCGAGGTTTCCCTCAAGAACCTCATCGATATATTTTTGCAGAGAACCCTTCATGGCTGCATATAAGTCTCCTCTGTGGATTCTAGGGTTTCCGAACGGTTCCTCCACAACCACGAGCAGCCCCAAGATCTCCCTAGATTTTTCACCGTACTCGGTTGGGGTCTCAAGCCCTTCCTCCCAGCATTTGAGCACAGCTCTTTCCCAAGCTTCTGAAACTGTTCGAGCTTTAATTAGTACGCCAACGTATCCCTGGCTCAAATTCACCACCGGTTAACATATTATAAGATGCATTAGAATATAAAATAGTTAAGCCCGGTCCGTAAATTAATTCAAGAGTTTCCTTATCGCAGAATGGATATGGATAGGTCAGCTTCTGATAAGGTAATATCCTATCACTATTTCAAAAATAATATAGTCACGCAACGTATTAATTGGTGAGAATCAAATGTTCCATTACAATTTGTTGAAGGGGATAGTTGACGATTACATGCAGAAGGTTTCTGGATTAGAGGAGCACTGCGATAGATGCCTTAAAACGGAGAGGTGGGGTGGAAGCGTTGTTTTGATGGTTGCTGATGCGTCCTTCACGTCGATAGGCTTAAACTATTTCACGGCGGTTGTTCCTAAGGTTGAGGAGTTTAATGAAAAGTTTGTAGAAAATGGAAGGATAATTAACCTTAAAGATCTTGCGAAAGCAGATATTAACGAGTTGAGAAAAGTTTGGAGGAATAAGAGGTCGTGGATCATCGCTAAGGAAATAGCCTCTTATCTATCAACTTTAAGCGAAGACGATAGGTCAGCCCTGAGAGCTTGGGCTAGAAACGCCAGCCTTGAAAAGTGGAGGGAAGATCCTATTGGTAGAATAAAGGGAGTAGGCTTGATTACATTTCAATATTTACGGATGATGGGCGGCGTTGATACTGTGATGCCGGATAAAATAGTGAAAAAGGTTGTAAACGAGATTTTAGAAAAGGCTGGTTTGGAGCCTGTGAATGATGACATCAAATTCATAAAGAGAGCTGAAGAGATAGCCCTGGAATGCGGATATAAGCCTATAGAGCTTTGCTGGATGACCTGGCTTATACAGCCTGAAGGAAAAATTATGAGGATGGAGAAATATTCCGGTATTCTCTCAAAGATTTAGTTTAGATAATTGTTCTATGATCTTTTTTCTAATTTGTTCGTTGAATTCCGTTGCCATGAATGTTCCTCTTCATGAATGCAAGAATCTTTTATTCCTAATTATCGGCAATATCGATTCCTTAAGCTTCTCCCTAAATAACTCTGCGCATGGCACTATTTCTCTTACTCTCTCCTTTAATCCTTCAGGCATCCCATTCTTCCATAAAAGGGTTGCTATGTCTCTAGCATCACTCGCCCTTGCCGATGAAACTTTAAGTATGAAGTAATCCACGTAGCTTGGAACCCTTGCTTCGGCTTCTCTATCACCTATTCTAATCTTTGCTTTCCAAGAGTCTGAAATAAATCTTTCATCTATTCTTACCACATCCCTTTCAGTCCTTCCAGTTACTTCTCCTTCCATGAAATCCAGCGAAACTTTTACCTTCCTTCCTCCAATTTTTATAGCTTAATTAATGCACCTCATGTATCCAGAGCTGTCTTTCTTTTCAAAAGTTTCAATCGAAACCTCATCAACAAGCCATTTCTTTATTTTAGAACTCATCTCTAAATTCCATATCTTAAGTGTATTGTTATGCATGCTATGGTTATGAGGGCTTTGTATATTGCCGCCAGCCGTAGCGAATAGGCATATCCATCCATCGGCATCCAGTAACAAGCACATATTTTGAGATGAGTTCTTGAGTAATGAGTGCAGTTTGACTTTAGCGTACCTTCTACCTTAATTAGCTTGCTGACAGCTGAATTCAGAAGCGCATGTGCGTATCATTATTTCTTCGAATCCTTTGCTTCTATTTATTTCGAAAAACACTCAAAAAGTTTTTCCACATAGGGTGACTTAAGGACGTGATAAAGAGCTTTTCTTACATTCCATATGCTGTGGCATCATTCTTGTATAAAATTTTATTATTTGAACTCATCTCAAAACTATTTAAGTCTTTTTTGATTATGTTTTGGTATGGAGTTTCTTGAGCTTTCTGATGGTGAGTGGGAGTTCATTAGTCCTTTGCTGCCTCCTAAGGCTAGGGTTGGTAGGCCTAGGGCTGATGATAGGATGACGATAAACGGCATTCTATACGTCTTGACTACTGGATGCAGATGGATGGATATGCCTATTCGCTATGGCTCATATAAGACTGCCTGGAGGAGGCTTAGGCGATGGCAGGGGGAGGGCGTATGGGATAGAGTATTCAGGGCTTTATCATCCATGAGGGAGCATGGTAGGGTATGCGTTGATAGCTCGACTGTGGAGGCTAAAAAGGGGGGAGAAATGATAGGATATGATGGCTTCAAGCATAGGAAGGGCTTGAAGATACATGTATGTGTGGATGAGTATTCTATGCCTTTAAGCATAGCTTTGGGTGCTGG
The DNA here is from genome assembly GCA_938091805.1 of uncultured archaeon. GTDB lineage: Archaea > Thermoproteota > Bathyarchaeia > Bathyarchaeales > DTEX01 > DTEX01. The sequence goes on from CALKGV010000044.1 coordinate 25,447, forward strand.
AGATGAGCATGATTCGAAGCGTATAGATGAGCTATTGGAGGGCTTAGGGGAGGCTCCGAAGGAGCTTTACGCTGACTCAGCATATGACACTGAAGCAATAAGGGGTAGGCTATCATCCATGAATGTTGAGGTAAACATACCCGTGAACCCAAGGAATGGTAGGAAGCCCATACAATATAGCATCGAAACCTATAGGAGGATGAGGTCTGCCGTCGAGAGATTCTACGGATGGCTCAAAAGCTTCAGAAGAATAATCGTAAGGTATGAGAGGCTGGCAGCAATATACAAAGCCCTCATAACCATAGCATGCATAACAATACACTTAAAATATGGAATTTAGAGATGAGTTCATTACATTAAGATCTTCAG
>CALKGV010000045.1 GCA_938091805.1 uncultured archaeon
CAATCGGCAACATCACAACCACCAAAAAGGTAGGCTGGAGAAGGAAGGAATAAGCGCTTCCAACATGCAGATATACATGTCAAAGTAACCTCGAAAACGCACAGAGCCCCGAAAACGTTAAATTTGCCAAAGTTTAGTAAGATATTTTAATATTCGCTCTGCCCATAATATGAAGCAACGCTAAAAATACTGAATGCTGATGGTTTTCTCGGCTTAATCAAGATGAATTATAGGAGATCTTAATGCTTGAAAAGCCTTTATACGCTGCGCTAAAGCGTCCAATTTTGTCCCGGTTTCCTCTGAAGTACAACCCTTTTTTCATAGTTTCTTCTAACCCTTACTCTAGGGGGCTTCCGGGTTTTTGGAAGCGGCTCTATTTTTGGGGTTTGTGAGCGAACCTTTCCGGCTTTTGAGAGGCTACCATGCGTTGGCATTTGCTTTCACCATCAATTGACTATGCATTCCTATATTTATGTCTTTACTTGCAAATGAAGGGCCATTATTGCAGACGGCAATGTAGCATTTAACCTCGTCGCCAGCATCAATTATGGAGGGGTTCATTCCAGCCTCGGAGAGAACCTTTAAGAAATCCTCCTTTAAAAAGAACTTTTTAAGTCCAGTGACAATAATCTCCGAGTTTGCCTTTGCAACCCTTGCAATCTCACTTAATGTTAAGGCCGGGTTAGGCATGTTTTGAAGTAAAGTTATGGCGAACACTTTATCAAAGACCCCCTCTTTGAAGGGCAGAAAATCAGCATCGGCCCTCAGCAGGGTTATTGCGGATTTGCCGCTCATATTCTTGACAAGTTTCATTGCAGTTTTCAAAATTCCCGGAGATATATCAATTCCAATTATTATTTTAACAAGCCCATTTATTTGGCTGAACAGAAGCCCCGTTCCGCAACCCACATCTAAAACCATGTCTTTTTCATTTAAATTGATGGCTTTTAGAGACTCAATAATTTTTAGTTTCTGTTCTTGACCATAAAGCAGATTGTAAATTCTTGCAAGTCTATTATAATGTCTAACAACTCTTCGCTTTTTTCTCCAGCATTCATCTTTAGCGCTGAGAGAGGCGCGAGGGCGACTCATTCTCTCAGAAAATTATTTATGCCTTAAGTTACCTAAAAATTTGTTGGCGAGATTATTGCCAGCTAAGAAAGCATTTCTCATATATGAGAGGCCGAACTTAAATGAGGCATTAGGCAAGATTGAGGAAGCCTTCATTGAGCAAAGGACAGTATTAATAGTTGGGAGATGCTGGGTTGAGTATCGCGGCAGAGCGAGTTCAAAGCTCAAGCCTGGTGAAAGAATAGTGATAGTTAAGGAGGATGGTTCCCTACTAGTTCATAGATGCAAAGGTTATGAACCAGTGAATTGGCAGCCGCCTGGATGCTTCTTTAAAACATATATGAATGATGATTCCCTCATCGTGAAAGCTATCAGAAGGAGCCCTCGTGAAACCGTGATGATCTATTTTGATCAAATCTACTTACTATCAACTTTTAAGCTCATTGATGAGGGTGAATTTTCAATTTATGCAAGCGAGGAGGATATGCAAAAAGCTATACTTTTAAACCCATCAATCATTGAGGATGACTTCACACCAATCGATTACGAGAAGAAGGTTGAGCCGGGCTTCATAGATGTTTACGGAGTCGACAAGGAGGGGCGAATGGTTGTGATCGAGATAAAACGCAGAACCGCCAGTAAAGACGCTGTCCTTCAGCTGGCCAGATACATCAAATCCATAAAAACCTCAGCTGGCCGCGAAGTTAGGGGCATACTTGTTGCACCCAAAATATCTAGGGAGGCATGGGATCTTCTAACATTGTTAGGGTTAAGTTTTAAAAGGATTGATCCGAAAAAGTGTTCCGAGATGCTTCGAAAGATGAAAGATAAGAAAATTTCGGATTTTCTTCAGACCGAAGAAGTGTAAAAAAATATGCTCTTAAATCTGCAAATACGCAATTAATCTTCAGAAATTAATAATCCCACAATCTTTAATGCAATCGACACTACTCTATCAGATTCTTTTATGGCTAAATCGCTTATATGGGAACCTTGCGGTTCATTCTCCATTTGCTCCAGACGCTTTATTGTCTTCTCAATCTCTATTAGGCATCTGAGCACTGGATTTTCTGCTGGAAGCGACTTCTCAATAACCTCCTGAACTATGCTATCTATAAAAGTCGGCTCTCCTAGGCTGTAATATATTGCTGCCTGAGCCTTTCTCACAGCGTCAAATATTAGGTTAAAAGCTTTGCTATCTTTCTTAGCTATTTTAACTTCATCCATGGCTTCTCTAAGGTAACGTAGAGCCCAACCCTTACGATAATCATCCATCAACATTTCTTTTCTAAATAAAACAGAAAACATCTCTCATTTATCTGTTTAGGGAAGTTGAAACCTTTCCAGATTGCTGCTGTGACATTGCAACTAAGCGTGTTATGTAGCCCGCTATGCTATTTCTGAGTTTAACTGAGGGAACAAACACTAGGTGGGATAGTATATTCTTATTTTCCTCAAAGTTTGTTGTGAATTTACCTGGATATTTCTTAATTAGTTCGCGGGCTACTCTTTTTACCTTCTCCGATCGCACATTTCCCAAGCGGATCGACCCTTCATGACACCCCTCATATTATATCGCATGTCTAAACGCGTGAACATTGCTGATTTCCGTATGTTCTACAGAGATATATAAGAGTTAGCTTTGATGGATGGCGAAGCAACAGAAAGGCTTTTTAGCCAAAAAATAAGATAAAATATTTGTATTTGCAAACAGAAAATTGAAAGAGGGGAAAATTATGGGTGAATTGGCAATTGCTGCCATGCATAGGATCTGTAAGAAGGCTGGAGCTGAAAGAGTAAGCGAATCTGCAGCGATTCAGATGGCTAAGGTTCTTGAAGAAATAGGCGTAAAAATTGGCAGGGAAGCTGTAGATTTCGCGATGCATGCTGGCAGAAAAACAGTTAAAGCCGAAGATGTAGAAATAGCTGCGAAAAAAGTTTTAGGCAGGCAATAGCTAAAGATTAGACATAAAATAATTCATTCTCTCCTTTTTTATTTAAAAACAAAACTGTTGCGGGTTGAACGATGTCTGAAGCAAACATAACTGATCTATTGAGGCGCGTCCTCGCCGATCCATACTCATCAATGGTGTCGACGCCAAGAAATGGAAGAATCTTTGTTAACGTCGATCGGGAAAATCTTCGAATCCTAGTGCAATCTCTTAAAGGTGAGGGTTTCTCTCATCTGTCCGCTATAACTGGACTTGAAGTTGAGGATGGCATAGAATTGCTTTATCATCTGAGCAGCTCCAGAACAATATTGACTTTACGTGTTAAGATACCCTTCAATGATGCTGTTGCTCCAACAATCACTGATATCATTCCTGGGGCAATCCTCTATGAGCGCGAAGCCCACGATCTGCTAGGTGTAAAATTTAAGGGACATGAAAATCTTGAACGTCTAATTTTACCAGACAGCTGGCCGGAAAATGAATATCCGCTACGTAAAAAGGGTGCGGGATCCAAAACCTCTTAGGATGCAGGGAATCCTACAGCTTAGTTGCGGAAAGCGTTTGATCCTCACTCTCTCGCCGTAGAGGATTGCGTAAAAAATATATTGTCTGGACGTTTATTCTTTGGCAAGAATCTCTTTAGCGGATGGTTCAGTGTTGTTTAGTTCACATTTACTTGCGGCTACGGTTGTATTGCTGCCGATAGCAGTGGCGCCCATATCTCATTTGATAGCTAAGATTCCAAGATATGGAGGTAACGCGGCAAAGGCTATTTGCATATTGACCTCCTATATAACTCTCCTTCTAATTATTCTATTAATTCAAGAGGTATCTCGCGGCCCCATTGCATCTAATTTCTTTTCAATTCGTCTACCCATCAGTACAGTTAACATGAGGTTATATGTGGATTATCTGGCGCTGATACCAGCTTTTCTCTCCTCACTGTTTACCGCGCTTGCGCTCACTTACAATGTACATTATCTTTCTCCATATAATAGGGCATATAAGGTTGGTTGGGGGTTTAATAGATCTTACTCTTTCATCTTACTGTTTAATGGCGCCATGCTTGGAACATTATTTTCAAGTAGCCTTCTCAGTCTCATCATCTTTTGGGAATTAATAAGTCTGTGCTCTTACGTGCTAATTTCATTCTGGAACGAAGATCGATTTTCTCTGCGGGCAGCTATTAAATGCCTCATAATGACGCATGTAGGCAGTTTATCTCTCTTAATGGCCACCCTCATCATCTACTTTTCCGCCGGAACTCTGGAAATTTCAGAGATGGGCCAAATGATCCCTTTAGGAGATTCTGTGATTCTCATCATTTTCCCTCTTCTCTTGATTGCTGCACTACCAAAATCTGTGTTATTTCCCCTCCACACGTGGCTGCCGGACGCGACAAACGCACCTACCTCAACTATCCTTGTTTTTCATGAAGGCGGTACCTTAGCCGGAATTTACATGATTATCCGCTTCTTCTCCGACGTGTTCCACGCGCATGTTATTTCCGCCACAACTGTGCCGTTACCTCTGCTATTTGGAAGTGTCAGTGTTTGGATCTTTATTATCTCTTTTATCGGCGCCATTACTCTCATTATTGGGGCGTTAAATGGGCTTGTCGAGAATAATTTTAAGAGGATAATTGCTTATGGCTCTATATCGGGAATTGGATGCATAATTATGGCAGCAGGCTTAACTACCCCATTAGGTAGTGTAGCGAGCTTATTTCTAATGATATCCCATGCGTTTTGCTTTGGCTTACTATTTCTTTGCGCTGGTGCTGTGATTTACGCAACTGAAAAATATGACATTAATGAAATGGGCGGACTTTATCACTACATGCCAATAACTGCTATCTGTTGCTTAATCGGAATCTTAACTCTCTCAACAATGCCTTTACTTAGCGAATTTGCAAGTAAATACATTCTTCTCCATGCTATCATTAACGCTCAGACAACATTTTTCATGGTCTTTGCCCTTTTAAGTTGCGTATTTAATACCGCAATTGCGGTAAGACTGTTACATTCAGTTTTCATGCAAACTACGGAAAAACCGCATCTAAAATTTTCAATTAAAGATCCGCCCATATTTATGTCGGCGCCAACAATTTTGCTCTCATCTGCTCTAATATTGTTTGGTGTGGCTCCCATGGTACCTCTGAACCTACTGGTTATTCCGGCGATTGAGCAAGTTGGTTTATCAACAGATATGATTTCACAGTTAGAGATTATTAAAACTCCGTTAGGGTTCTGGAATCCCATAGCAATAGCTATATCCGCGCTTATGATTTTTATAGTATTTGTTTGCATAATCCTTTATTCTAGGAAGGCAGCAGCTATTTATGGGAGGCAGAGAAGCGAAGAATCTTTTAGTCCCTTCCTTTGCGGAGAGGGGCCTGGTTTGCTTAATGGACCTGGCGGTTATCATTTTTATTACGTGTTAACAAATGTTTTGAGAATTGAAAAAGCCTGCAGCGCATCTGATGTTGACCGTGCCTACTATAAATTATCAGAGAAATTTTATTTGTTATGTGTAAAAATTTCCCATTTAGACATTCAGCAACAGTATTTTCCGGCAGTTTTCCTATTTATAATGGGTGCAGCCTTATTGATTTTAATCGCGTTTTTAGTGGGGTGACATCATGGAGATAGCGGTTCTGGTATCTCTAACTATCTCCGTGTTCTTTACTGCGTTAGGTTCCCTAAGCCTGACAAGTAAGCGAACGATTATTTTTTTGGCTTTGCAGGCAGCATCCATCGGGTTTGTGGAGCTCATGTACTGCCTTATTAACCTCATAATTGGCCTTCATATGGAGGCTTTGATTGATTTTCTTGCAACCTTTATTGAGTGGTTTACATGCGCTGTCGTTATTCCCCTAATAATTTATTGGGGAATTAGGAGAACTGAGGATATTTTTGAACAACCTATTGTTGACGGCAAAAAAGCTATTGTGCTTAGCATCGCATTAGCAATTTTATGCCTAATAATTGGAGAATTATCATCTTCGGCAATACCTGAGAGTCTTGAGACCCTTCCATTCGTGGCTTTCATGTTTGCATCATCATGCATCCTCATGATTTATCGAAAGGATCCACCGAAGATTCTTGCTGGATTGAATATGGCGGAAAACGCTTTTTATCCGCTTCTAGCTGAAAGCCCTTTAAACCTTATTCCATTCATGCTGGCTTTAATGGTCTTTGTGAACATTGTTGGAGTCTTTATTACGATTGAGGCTTACCGTGAATATGGGACAACGCTTATTTCCAAATGGAGGTGGATTGAACAGTGACGGTGTATTCTCTTCTCCCCCTCCTAGCCCTAGTGACCCCATTCTTCACGGGGGCTCTATGTCTATTTACATATCCATTCGATTTCCTTGAATCATTCTTTAGAAAAATTGAGAAAATAGTGTTGCTCCTTGGCACAGGTTTAACCCTGCTAATAATTTTATTAATGGTTCCCTACATTCTTACTGACCAAATATTGGAGACACCAGCATTTTCTCTCAGAGCCGACTCGCTAAACATGGTTGGCGCCATTGGGACCGCGTTAATTTTCTTCTTGGCTTCAATCTATAATGTTAGGGCTGAAAGGGGCGGGCGTTTGAAACCGAGCTTATACAACTTTTTCATCCTACTTTTCCTAATATGCATGCTGGGACTACTTTTCTCCTACGACCTCTTTGGAATCTTCCTCTTTGTGGAGCTGACAATTGGCGTTTCAATAGTGCTGGTTATTCATGCGCCAGGGAAGCTTTCACCTGAAGCAGCCTTTAAATACTTGATCATCACGGCTATAAGCGCCCTCTTCGTTCTTCTAGCCGTGCTCATGGTTTTTGTGATAACGCGCAACTCAAATATTCTTGCTATATTGGATAATTCCGCCCCGCTCCTAGAGAACCCACGCTTAATTATGCTAATCGTAATATGCTTTGTTATTGGGCTTGGGGCTGATATAGGGCTTGTTCCATTTCACGGGTGGGTGCCTGATGTGCTTCCTGCATCCACCCCGATAATCAACGTTTTCTTTACTGCCGAACCGATCGCTCTTGTGTTAACCCTATACAAATTAATTTATCCATTTTACACAACCTATCCATCCCAAACTCTAATCTGGATTCTTTTAGGCATAGGATTCATATCAGTGGTTTTTGGGGCTTTATTGGCGTATCCGCAAAGAGACTTCTATCGAATGTTCGCCTACTGTAGTATAGAGGAGTTTGGGCACATGATCCTTCCGCTAGCCTTGTTTACGCCATTGGGTCTTACAGCAGGACAATTCTATATAGTTAACGTCTCGCTTATGAAGGCTGGGCTAGTGGCGTGTTTAGGCTCAGTCTTCATAAATGCTGGAACTAGAAATATGGATTCGCTCGGTGGATTGGTTGGAAAAATGAGGACGACAGCGTTGAGTTATATAATATGCGCTCTTTCCATAGCCGGGGTTCCGCCGCTAAGCGGCTTCTACGCAAAACTCCTAATTTACACCGCAATTTACGAATTTATGCTTCAAAAAAATGGGATTTTTACTTCAGTTCTAACGGTGATGTTTCTGGCATGTATGTCAATTGTCTCCTTGGTATACTTAATACGCTCCTTCCATGCGATTTTCTTAGGTGAGCCTGTTGGGACCTTTAAGGATCTGCGGGAGGTCCCATTTTTAATGTATCTTCCAACGATCATTATTTCAGGCTTAGCTCTCTTACTTGGCATTCAACCAGATATTCTGCTCAGTATTGCCGGATAAGCCCGGCACCGTCAAGTTTTCCTATGAAAAGACCAATCCTTCGACTCAACTTTAAACCCAGTATCAGTTTTAAGCCTCTCAAGTAATTGTTGTAAGGCATATCCACTTTCGCTGAGGATTTTTATCATTTGATACTCTGCAGTGTAAACTCGGTAAGTTTCTTCTCCACTCACTTCCACCAGGTCCTCCCTGCAGATTACGTCACCCATCACGTAAACAGTGATTTTAGAGTCAAGGTATGTTCCTTCAAGAATCTTCAAAGACGAAAACTTTTTCTCCGTTTCCTCAGAGACTATGTGAGCTCTGGATTCTTCTCCGAAAACTATTTCTTCCCTGCTTGACGGAAATACCTCTCTTACTTCAGAAACCTCTTTCTCCTTCTCCTCAACTCTTCTAAAACCATATTTCTCAACAAGGAAATCTTCAAGAAGCGGGAACTCGACGCTCCTGTAAATCACGCCCTTCAGTATCAGAACAACATCTTCCTGCTGATTCGGCAAATTTTGTTCACCTAAACACGTTAAGAGATTTATTATATTTCGGTCTTTTAAGCGTTATTGAGAAGCAATCTCACTCTTCGTGTAAACTACAATTTCAAATTTCGATGTGATCTCTATTGCTTTCCTGGGGCAAGTCTCGCTGCATTGCCCGCAGAAGATACAGCGGTCAAGACTAAAGGACACCTTTCTCTCATCCGCTGTTATGGCGCCAGCTGGGCATGTCCTTATGCAGAGTAAACATCCAATACAAGCATCCCGGTTGTAAGATATTTTGCCCCTGTAGCGCTCAGGAACAGGAACCTTCTCATCGGGCTTAGTTAAATACTGAACTGTAAGGGGCTTTTTAAACAGCGATTTAAGAGCTTCCCAAATCATAATCTTTCATCACCATCCTAAGACTGATAGCATTAATGATGTTATAGCCATTGGCAGCGGAAAAAACCAGTACGTCTTAAAAGCCTGACCTATTTTTAAGCGGGCGAAGACTGTTCTTGGAAGAGTTACTGTAAGAAGCATAACCATTAGGGAGCCCAGTAAGCATGCGCCTAAAGTTGCTATTTCGCCCAAAACAATTGATAATTCATAGATTGTGGGAAAATAAAAAAATAATGTGAATGCAAGCAGTGATAACGAAAAAATAGTTGAGCTTTTAGCCAGCTTTAATAATGCCAGCTGCGGGCCACTATACTCGATTAATGGTCCGTGGATAACTTCGGTTTTCGCCTCTGGAATATCAAAGGGAACAACTCCAACCGCAGCTGATATGCACAGTAGGAATGTTAATGCTGCGGTGGCTGAGCTGATGTAGGCGCAGGCTAGGCACTTATCAGACTTAATTTGAGCTAAAATAATGTCATAGTATATTAGGGATGGCCCTGCCTTAATTGATATTGATACAACGGAAATCAGTAGCGGGATTTCATAGCCAATCAGCATCATTATTTTTCTTGAGAAACCAACTGCTCCATACGGATTTCCTGAAGATGATCCGCCTACTACAATCATAATCGATGACATGGTTAACAAGTACATGACTAGTATTAAGTCTCCAATTATGCCAGTCCTAGCAATGAGATTAGCCAACGGTATGGCGGCTCCAACAATTGAGGAAGCTGCTGCAAGAGATGGAGATGCATTAAATATGCTTCGAGCTGCTGTTGTAGGCACGATATTCTCCTTAACGAGCAGTTTAATAAAGTCATAGAAGGGCTGTATTATCGGCGGTCCGATTCTTCTCTGCATCCTCGCATGAACTTTCCTATCAATACCCTCAAATAATAGGCTTAAAAGGAATACTAAAGGAAGGGTTGCTAAGAGAATTTCCAGAGCAATCATGACTTTTTTCTCCTTAACTCATCAGCATTAACAACTTTAACTTCACCTGTCTCATGATCGACAAGAGTTATGCGGTTGGCGCAGCTTAAGCATGGATCGATCGATGTAACAATTACAGGTACATCTGCAATTTCGCATCCAATAAGCATCTTTTTTAGGCTTATTATATTAGCCAAGGTTGGTGTTCGAATTTTTAAACGCTCCAAACCATCTCCCCCATTGGTTTTAACAAAATATATGAGTTCACCACGCGGCGCCTCAACCCTTGAAATAGCCTCACCTCTTGGGATTCTCCTCATGAGCCTCACTGGGCTCTCCCCTAAGTTGATTGGTCCATTGGGAAGCCTATCGAGCGCCGCTTGCACTATATTTATCAACTCAAACAGCTCTAAAATTCGAACCTCCGTTCTAGCATAAGAGTCTCCCTCCTTCTTGGAGATAACTGAGAAGCTATCATTCAAATCGCCATATGCAGCATAGGGGTCATCCTTACGGACATCAAATACCAATCCAGATGCCCTTGCGGTTGGTCCAACAACGCATAGTTCATGAGCGTCATGCTGGCTTAGGAGGCCCACACCTGAAAGTCTTTTCTCCACAGTTTCACCTCTAAAAAAATCATATATGCGGCGCGTGGTTACCTCAATATCCTTCATTACTCGAATGGTTTTTTCAGCCATTTTAGGAGTTAAGTCCCAGCGTACTCCGCCAATAACATTCATTGCATGGTGGATTCTGTTGCCAGTGATTTCCTCAAATAGATCTAAAACTTTTTCCCGGGCTGCCCATGTGTACATAAATAGCGTGTCAAACCCAATCTGATATGCCATAATGCCAAGCAGTAGTAGATGGCTATGAGCACGCTCCAACTCAAATATTAGGGTTCTAAGGTATAACGCCCTCTCAGGAGGCTTTAATCCCCCAACTTCTTCAAGGGCTTGAATAAAGCATGTTGTGTGACTGTGGGAGCATATCCCGCATATTCGTTCTGTAAGGTATATAGCCTGAATCAAATTCCGATTTTCAGCAAGAAATTCTATTCCTCTATGAACATGCCCTAAACGAAGTTCAACATCTAAAACCTCTTCTCTTTTAACTATAATCTTAAGATGGAAGGGTTCCTTAAGCGCTGGATGCACCGGTCCCACTGGCAAAATGAACCTTGCAAATTCATCATATTTGACTTCCCGCTCATTAACCATCAATTATCACCCAAATTTTCTTTTAACGGCGGTCACAATGCCTCTAATTATTGCCTCCGGCCTAGGTGGACAGCCGGCAACGTAAACGTCTACTGGTATAATCCTATCTAACGGCCCTTCAATAGAGTAGCTTCCAAGGAATGGAGCCCCGGAGATTGCGCATGATCCTACTGCTACAACCGCCTTCGGCTCCGGAATTTGTTCATAAACCCTAACCACGCGCGGCATCATCTGACTGGTGAGCGGGCCGGTTAAAATAAGGACATCAGCGTGCCGCGGCGAACCCACCAGAACGCATCCTAAGCGTTCGGCATCATAGCGGGGGGTTAAAGCTGCCACTATTTCAATATCGCATCCGTTGCATGATCCAGTATTTAAATGGAAAATCCAAGGCGATTTAATTCGGCTTCTCGAAGCAATTTTCCACATTACACTTCTCATAGAAATGGCGTTATCCTCCACATATAATTTTCGGGATTCGCTTTAAGTAACATTGCGATAATGCCATAATGCTCATTATAGGCTACTTAATCAGGCTCATATCATTTACTAAAATGCCATTTAGAAGAGGCTTGATTATTGAATATTTTCATGCTTAAAAACCAATATGATGTTTCCATAAATTGCAAAAATTTTATCTATAAGTAATTTGCTATATATATTGCTAAACTATTATTAACAACCTCTTCGAAGGTGATTATTTAGAATTGGATATCAGAGTTGCAATAGTTGGGATTGGCAATTGTGCCTCAGCATTAGTTCAAGGAGTGGAATACTATAAAGATGCTAAAGATGGTGAAGCAATTCCGGGACTGATTCATGTAAATTTTGGCGGCTACCGCATCAGAAATATAAAGTTTGTAGCTGCCTTTGATATAAATAAGTTAAAAATCGGAAAAGATTTAAGTGAAGCCATATTTACGGAGCCGAATTGTTGCGCCAGATTCGTTAATTCAATGCCCAAACTAGGCGTTAAGGTTCTTCCCGGACCAATTTTAGATGGAGTTGCCCCTCACATGAAGGAGCCATTTAAGGCATATTCTGAATCCGAATTGAAGCCGGTAAACGTATCTTCCGTACTTAAAGAAACACGGGCTGATATTCTTGTGAATTATATGCCGGTTGGAAGTTTTGAGGCGACTCGTTTTTATGCTCAGGCGGCTCTGGAGGCTAGATGCGCATTTGTTAATTGCATCCCTGAGTTTATTGCGAGCGATAGGGAGTGGGCTGCCAAATTTGAGAAGGCTGGGCTGCCGGTTGCAGGCGACGACGTGAAAAGCCAGCTGGGCGCAACAATACTCCACAGAGCTCTCATAAACCTTTTTGTTGAAAGGGGCGTAGTTGTCGATGAAACTTACCAGCTAAACATTGGTGGGAACACGGATTTCCAGAATATGACTTATGAGGAAAGATTAAAAACTAAGAGAATAAGCAAAACCGAGGCAGTAACGAGCATTATTCCTTATAATGTGCCAACCAGAATTGGACCATCTGACTATGTTCCCTTTCTTAAAGATAAAAAGATATGTTACATTTATGTTAAAGGCAGAAAATTCGGAAATCAGCCTGTTAAAGTCTCAGCGAAACTTGAGGTTGAAGATTCGCCGAATAGCGCAGGAATGGTTATAGACGTTATAAGAGCCGTTAAAATAGCATTGGACAGAGGCATAGCTGGACCATTAATAAGCATATCATCCTACGCCTTCAAGCATCCACCAGTTCAAGTCGATGATCACACCGCCCGAAGATGGGTCGAAGAGTTCATTGAAGGAAAAAGGGAGAGGTAAAAGCTGAAGGCCTTAATAATTGCAGCTGGATGCGGAGAGCGCCTAAGACCTTTAACGTATATTGACCCCAAACCATTAATTCCGCTTCTAGGCTTAAGATTGATCGAATGGGTAATAATCTCTGTGAAAAAAGCGGAAATAAAGGATATCTTGGTGGTTGTGGGATATCTTGGTGAGAAAATAAAAAGATTCTTAGGCGACGGAACCAGATACGGCGTCAAAATAAAATATGTGAAAAATAATCGTTGGAAATTGGGTAATGGGGTTTCAGCATATATAGCCAAAAAATATTTGAGGGAAAACTTTATGCTCCTTATGTCAGATCACGTATTTGATCCGAAAATCTTGTTTGATCTAAAAAATTTTGATATTGAAGCGGATGAATGCGCACTCTGCGTTGATGCTGGAATGAAATATGTTTTTGACATTGATGATGCTACTAAAGTCAAAGTTGTTGGGGATAAAATCGTAGATATAGGAAAGGATTTGAAGGAATTTAATGGGGTTGATATGGGCATATTCTTGTGCTCCCCAGAAATCTTCAGATTCTTAAAGAGAAATATTCAAAAAGGATCTTACACGTTAACAGAAAGCATCAAAGATATGGCTGAACAGGATAAGATGAAAGCTTACTGCATTGACGATGATGAGTTTTTCTGGATGGATATAGATACATTTGAGATGTTAATAACCGCGGAGAATATGCTCCCCAAATCCAGCTATAGGCTTTCCATAAATAACTTCTAAAAGAAGCCTTCAATTTGCAGCCTAGAAAATGAGGAGGACATGTGATCGTGAGCAAGTTTGAAAAAGAAAAGGGTGCGTCGGATTTCTTAGCTCACTATGTTCATCGTCCTTTAGAGAACAAAATTGTAGAGCACCTTATAAATACGAGAATAAACCCTAACCAACTAACAGTTCTAGTGAATATAGTTGCTTATCTTGTTGCATTGCTTTATTTTGTCGGTCTCCTTTTACCTGGGTCAATATTGAGTTTCGTGGTTGGATTGATGGATGGACTGGATGGTAAGCTTGCAAGAGCGAGAAATCAGGCGACAAATCTTGGGAAAATGGAGCACGCTTTCGATTTGCTTTTTGAGTTTTCATGGCTTATAGCTTTAGCCCTCTTTCTGCATAAAGATTCCGGGGACGCCTTACCTGTCATACTATGTCTTTTCTCAATCACCTTCATCTCCTTCTACAGATATTGCTACGACATATTTAGCAGGGTCATGAATACAAGCTTAGATATCTATGGAAATTTTGAGAAAAAATTCAGAAGGATCGCCGGAAGGAGAAACCTATACAACATTCATATACTTTTAGGGGTTCTTTTCAACGTTCCGCTTTATACTTTACTAAGCATAATGATTCATGCGGCACTGACAGCTGCGATTTATGCCTGGAGGGTGATTAAACATCTTCGTGCAGCTGACAAGGCATCTTCTTACCTATAAAATTATCGCTCATATTAAGGAGACGATGCATGGTTCTTCTTCTATGCTTTAGACGTGTTTTACAGCTTCTTTCAAACCCAAAACGGGCTTATTTTATCTAAATTTAGAAAGGATATGAATCATCAGATTAGATTAATATAAGCGAAAATTATTTAGTGAGAAAGCATCCTGGGAAGATCAACTTCATCGAAGCGGCTAGCTATGGTTCAATTATTATTGTAATTTTTGTTACAACTGTTTCACAAACTTTTCTCACACCCCTCTTACCCCTTTCATAGTTCGCCCTGATTAAACCCAATTTTTCCAAGTTTTGTATCTGTTCACTCACGTACGCTTCGCTCATACCCAATCTTTCAGCTACTGTTGAAACGTCTAAACGTTCCTTTAAGAGCAAACGTAATATCCTCAGACTTACTGAATTTAAGGCCTCGGATATTTCTAATGCTCTTTCACCTGATACTGCGATCTCTCCCAACGCCAAGGAGTTTCCCCAATATACGAATTTTTACTTATTTATCTACTGGACATATTTACCTTTAAATTTAAATATTTCTGATAACTAATTCACAGATTAATTATTTTGGAACTCATCTCAAAACTATTTAAGTCTTTTTTGACTATTTTTTGGTATGGAGTTTCTTGAGCTTTCTGATGGTGAGTGGGAGTTCATTAGGTCTTTGCTGCCTCCTAAGGCTAGGGTTGGTAGGCTCTGGGGCTGATGATGGGATGACGATAAACGGCATTCTGTACGTCTTGACTACTGGATGCAGATGGATGGATATGCCTGTTCGCTGTGGCTCATATAAGGCTGCTTGGAGGAGGCTTAAGCGATGGCAGGGGGAGGG
>CALKGV010000046.1 GCA_938091805.1 uncultured archaeon
TATCAACGCATACCCTACCATGCTCCCTCATGGATGATAGGGTTTTGAACACTCTATCCCATACGCCCTCCCCCTGCCAGCGCTTAAGCCTCCTCCAGGCAGTCTTATATGAGCCATAGCGTATAGGCATATCCATCCATCAGCATCCAGTAGTCAAGACATATAGAATGCCGTTTATTATCCTCCTATCATCAGCCCTAGGCCTACCAACCCTAGCCTTAGGAGGAAGCAAAGACCTAATGAACTCCCACTCACCATCAGAAAGCTCACGAAACTCCATACCAAAACATAATCAAGAAAGACTTAAATATTTTTGAGATGAGTTCAATCTTAAAATTTTTGCCACTAAAACTGTATCTTTTTACTTAGATCTTTAACAGTTACCTTTCTGCATTAGAAGCCAGAATATGCGCTACGCGCTTAGCGTATGCTGTGGGAGAGAGAAGATGGGCGAAATATTATTAAAGAGTTCTCTCACTATTTTTTGCTTAGGAGATTCGTACTTACCCTAATAGAGGAGTTAAGCGATGCCGCATAGAGCTAGATCTCTGAGCAGCAGAAGCATCGCCCTACATGTTCCATGTATATTATTTGCCATTTTAATTCAATATGCGTTAGTTGAATCATTTGTTTATGCTGGTCTAAAAGATATAGTTTTGCTGGAAATCCCCTTTGGAGAGGACTTTCGGATAGGCATCCTCTTTCATCTGATTCCGCTAAATGTTATTTTAGTGCTTTATTACAGCTGGATTTATTTAATGAGATATAGAACTGTAGGATTAACTGAGGCGGCACGCCGTAAGACTTCCGCAGCGCCTAAGGTGGCTAAGAAAATAGAATCGCCAAAAAACATTATTCATCACTTATGGGCCGATTTTAAGATCCCCATGGGTATTACAGCGTTTTTTGCCCTTCTACTTCTAACTTCATTCGCATTGCTCTGTCCTTCTGTTCTAAACGATTTTGCCGCAAGTCTCTATCGTGGAAACAATATTTTCAGAGGCTTAGTTTCATGGTTTTTCCAGATGAACTCTTTCTTAACGGGAGCTATAGACCCGCTTGCTGCATCCTTCAGAATTAGCCTGGAATCTTCACTTAAACCAGCTATAAAATCTATTTTAGGGCTTGATCTCGCATGGAAATACCTATTATGTCAGAATACTGCAGCTTGGGCAACCGTCCTCTATATGTTAGCATATGTCAAATACTATGGGGTTAGAAGGAGGCGTTAGTAACTCAGAATATTCCCTCCTGCTCGGCAACTCTCCTTATAGACTCCTCCCTTGTTAAGCCCTCCTTTTGGCACTCATTTATTTTATATTCTAGGGCGTATGTGTTCCCCCATGTCTTAATGTGCTTCTCGCATAATCTCCTATAGAGTTCAGATACATCTTTGGGGTTCTGCTGCCATCTAGCACGTTCCTCCATGAGCTTTTTACGGGCATACTCGATCTCAAAACCAAGCAAAATATTGCTTAAATCGTTCAGCAGATTTTCCACTGCGGAACCGGCCCTGTAAATCAATAGGAGTATTAGAAGAACTCCGAAAAGTGGGAAAATTGAGGATAACGCTAAACTTAGCCCTACCAAGATTATAAGGAGCGGTATCAGTATAAGCACTAGACTTCGATAATCAAATCTCAAATCCAGCAAGCTTACCTCACCTTCCGGCAGCACGTAAACTCTGATCTTTGCGCCAACCCCTCCGCTGATATTTGCCCTAAAAAACTTCAATCCGTCAGATTCCTCCTCATGCATGTTACTTAGGAATCGAGGTAGATTCTCATAAATATAATCCGCGGGAACCCGAACGAACCTCCGAAGCCTGGATGGAAACCTCGGAAGAAACATGAATCTCTCCAGCAACAACTACAATATTTGAATTAAAACTCATATTTAAACTGAGAGTGGAGATGTCTCCGCAAAACCCTCTTTTCATGTTTTTGCCTGTAGGGGGCGTGTCTAATAATTGTTCATGAAGAATTGTTTTCTATGCTTGGATGGTGAAAGGAGGGGGAATTTCCGACTCTTTAGCCGATCGTAAATGGTGGCGAAGGATAGCTGAATCCGAAAAAACAGTTCAGAAACATCTAAATTTAAGTAATTATTGGACACGCCCTGCCTACAGGCTTGTCTTATGTTTTAAGGTTTCAGAGTTTCTGTATGACCATCCTCCGGATTTTGTTTCAACTAGGCTATCAGCCGTATATATGCCGATGTTGAAGACTTTGCCTACATACGCCTTTTGCGGAAGCCTAACAACTAATTTTCCATCTATAATTGTAACAAATTTTGCTACAGGCGGCGGGGTGAGCGCTGATGTTACTATTAGTGCTGCTATTGCGATTACTTTGACGGGGAAGCCTCTGTTTAAAAACTTAAATTGAGGCAATGCGCTAGGTCTATGCTGTCTAAACAGTCAGAACAAAAAATTACAAAACATAAGTCATGCAGTGCCACTCCAGGCCTACTGGAAATTGATGATAAACTGAAAAGCGAAACTATCAAAATAGCATCCAAATACAACATAACTATATATGATGCGTGTTACCTTGCCTTAGCAACTCTAATGAAAGTTTCATTCTACATGTCTAATGATGTGCTATTGAACAAAATTGCTGAACCAAAAAAGCTAAGCACTTAAAAGGTGTAATAGCATAGGATACTGTCAAGTTATGTTTTTAGGGGAGCTTTGAGAAGTCGCTTCTTGGGAGGTGATTCTCGTTAAGTGGCTCCTCAAAGCCCTTAAGGATAGTGGGTTATTCAGACGTAATAGGTTTTCGCTTTACTGGCGTATTCGTGCCTAACATCCTTGACAGAATTAAACCGTTAATGGCGATAAGGGATAAGGATGCTGTCGCATTAATCAAACATAAATGTAGCATAGTTAACCGATTAATATTATTTTTCCAGAACCATTCTTAACGTATCTTCCGCCCAAGATTTTTGCGATTCCTCGTTTTGCATTGTTTGATTGCAGCGGCAAGGGGGAAACAAGTTCAACGTCTAATCCATGTAGGAACCCTCCAACTCTCATACCTTCGCCTACACTTAATATGTGGAAGACGCCCATTACCGTGTTAACCTTTTCCATATAAAGCTTTATGGCTTTGGCCGAATATCCCGCCCTTGGCAAGAGCTCTTCCATCGTTGACTTCAGCATATTTCACGCTTATAGATGGTGTTAATTTTGACTATTTGTGGCGTGCATGATGGCAACCTTCTGTAAGCTCCTCAAGATTGTCCTGCTTATATGCCTCAACCGCTTCTTTAACAGTGTCAGCATTAGCCCTTAACACCACTCCAGCCTCTTGAAAAATGCTTAGCGCCCGCGACCCCTTACCCCCTCTATTTTTGCATGGCTACTTTTTCGCACCAATGCTTCGATCGCTTTGGGGGCAAAATACCGGGCCGAATAAATCTCCTTAAATGTCCTTTTTTGACTTTTTAAAAATAGTGGGGGATGCAACAGTAATATTGTTTCGTTTCCATTAATTAGTTGTTAAGTGAAGATGGCGATGAGGAAGCTTGCACGTTAAAGAAGTGATAGTTTTCTATACTTTCAGTCTCCTAACAGAGCATTGAAATAAACACGCTATAAATGCTGTCCTCCCGATGAGTTTTACTCAGCATTTACGAGGACTTTTAAGGAGGCTAGGAGGCTCATAGAGTTCGGCTTTGAATATAATTGCCTTAAAACAACTTAAGAAAACGTTTTCCTCCCACGTATCACGTGAACAAGCAGTATTGCTGAGAGCGCCATATGGGCAGTGATCCCCATTAATGTGAGAATTTCCTCCATATTTGGGCTGAAAAGAACCATTAGAGCGGTCAGCGTTATGAAGCCAAATGTGAAGTTTAAAAGTGAAGTGAAGATCGCTATGTAAAGAGACATCTTTTTCTTTTTAGTTAGGCTATAGGAAACCAATATGTTTAGGGCGCCGACCAAACCTAAATGGAGCGGTAATCCGCCCGCTAAACTCATAGAGGCTATCAGCATAGCCCCCGAGACAAAGTAGAGCACCGAAAGAATATTCGGCATCGTAAATAACGATCTTTCTTTTTTACCTCTTTCTGCTCTCATACTTCTATCTCCGCCTCAACAGATCTAATTTTTCAAGCGCCAGCACTTTGGGAAAGAGATATCTAGGATTATAATCTTACAGCTTATAAATCTTCACTGCAGGAGCCGCGTAGCATGAGCAACTTAAACCTTTTCACATCTACGACAATGCAGTTCAGTGGTTTTCAGAAGGTGTTTGAGGAAGCAGACTTTATAATTGTTGGAGTGCCGTTTGATGCTACAAGCACCTATCGTTCAGGAGCTAGGTTTGCACCGGCAGCTATAAGGGAAGCATCGCTAAATATTGAAACCTACAGCTTCAGATCGGGGATTGACATAGAAGATTTAAATATCCATGACGCAGGCAACATGCATGTAAGCGGAGATACAGATGAGACTTTAAGGAGAGTTGAGCTTGTCTGCAGCGACGTACTGAATAGTGGAAAGGTGCCGGTTTTAATAGGCGGCGAACATACAATAACGTTCGGAGCTGCCAAAAGCCTCCGCTCAAAGTTCGCGGTTGTGAGCTTCGACGCACATCTGGATTTAAGAGATGAATATATGGATAGAAAATTTTGCCATGCAACATTCATGCGAAGACTAAATGAGATCATTAAACCCGAAAAGATAATTGAGGTTGGGGTTAGGGCGGCATGTAAAGAGGAGCTTAAATATGCGGCTGAGGCTGGCAACATTACGTATATTACCCCCCAAAAGATTGAGAATTTCGGCGTGGAGAACATTTCAGAGGAGATCAGGGCTCTTCTAGCTGACTGCATGAAAGTTTACCTCACAATAGACATGGACACCCTCGATCCATCCTACGCCCCAGCGGTTCAAAATCCGGAGCCTGAGGGTCTCTCTGTAGGCATGCTTCTAAATATCTTGTCGAAAATATGCGATGAGCGAATAGTTGCATTTGACATCGTTGAGGTTACCCCGCACTATGATAGTGGTGTAACAGCTATTAATGCGGCGAAAATAATATTTGAGGTTCTATCATTTATTTATAGAAGCAGGTTGTCAAATTTGGGGGACCAGCCGACTTGAATGTTCCCAGACCAGAACATCCTAGGCCGGACTTTGAGAGGAAAAACTGCTTAAACCTTAACGGTGAATGGCAATTTGAGATAGATTATGGAAAAAGCGGCTTTGAAAAGGGCTGGTACAGTGGGAAGGATTTTTCAAGAAGCATAATTGTGCCATTTCCCCCAGAGAGCAGCTTATCCGGCATAGGTGAAAAAGATTTCATGGAGTCCGTTTGGTATAGGCGCTTCTTCAAGGTTCCGAAGGATTGGCTAGATAAACGCATACTATTACATTTCGGCGCAGTTGATTACGAGGCGACAGTTTGGGTTAACGGCCACAAAGTCGGCTCACATAAAGGAGGATACACGCCCTTCACATTCGACATAACCCGCTTCGTGAAACCTGAGGATAATGAGCTCACCGTTTGGGCGATTGATGAATGCAGAAGCGGGCTGCAGCCAACAGGGAAGCAGAGCCATAGGCTGAAATCTTACAGTTGCCTCTACACGCGCGTAACTGGGATTTGGCAAACAGTTTGGCTAGAATCTGTCCCACAGCAATACATAAAATACTTTCAACTGTTTACTGACCCATATTCCGGGAGGGTTTCCCTAAAGGTGCACATTGATAATATTAAAGACAGATATATCCTCTCAGCCTACGCCCAAGAAGGAGGCAAAATCGTCGCTGAAGCCGAGGTGGCTTCTTCAAGCCAGACGAACCGCATCTGCATAAATATTCCAGATCCGCATCCCTGGTCTCCCGAAGACCCGCATTTGTATATGCTGATTCTTAAACTCTATTCCCAAGATAGATTTATTGATGAGGTCCGCTCCTACTTTGGCCTGCGCGAGGTTCGCAGGTTAAAAAATAAAATTTTAATCAACGGTAAAGTTCGTTTTCTAAGATTTGTTCTGGATCAAGGATATTACCCAGACGGCATCTACACGGCCCCCTCAGATGAGGCGTTAAGGCGGGATATAGAATTATCTAAAGATATGGGGTTCAATGGCGCTAGGCTACATCAGAAAGTCTTCGAGCCCCGCTTCCTCTACTGGGCTGATAAACTCGGGTATCTTGTGGCCGGAGAGTTCCCAGACTGGGGTATTGACCTAACGAACGTCATGGCTAGGGAGGCGTTACTTGATGAGTGGATTGAAGCTGTTAGAAGAGACATAAATCATCCATGCATAATTATATGGACTCCGTTTAATGAAAGAATCATTCATATGAGTGATGAAGCATGCGCTAATTTTATCAGAAGAGTCATTAGGCTGACAAAAATGCTTGACCCATCGAGATTGATCATTGACTGCAGCGGATGGACCCATGTTGATGAAGAAATAGACATATATGATGTCCATGATTATGAGCAGAAGCCGGAAATCTTTAAATCTCATTATGCGGGACTTACTGAGCTATATAAGCATGCCGACGCAAACCCGGTGCCCTTAGATTTCAGACCTCCAATAGAAGCAGATTTTATGAGAAACATCCCCTATCATGGTCAACCATTTATTGTAAGCGAGTATGGTGGAGTATGGTGGAACCCGCCCGGAATGGAGGTTGATGGAAGCTGGGGTTATGGCGAAAGACCTAAAAACGTTGAAGATCTCATCGCCAGATATAAGTCCCTAACTGAAACCTTGCTTTTCAACAACGCTATTTCAGGCTTCTGCTACACGCAGCTATATGATATTGAACAGGAGACAAATGGGCTGTACACGTATGACAGGAAGGCTAAAGTTAACCCTAGAGTCATCAGGAGAATTAATAGGCAAAAAGCCGCAATAGAAGAAGAAACCGGATGAAGAAGAAAAAGATTATTAGCCGCGATGCTAACAATAGGCTGAAGGAATCGTAGAGGATAAGGCTGAAATTGCCTAGGAACATACTTGAAATTGAGAACTTAAGCGTTGAGGTTTCCGGAAAAAGGATACTTGATGATGTGAATCTGCAAATACCTAATGGAGAAGTGCATGTTCTCTTCGGACCAAACGGCTCCGGTAAAAGCTCACTTATAATGACAATTTTAGGTTTCCCATCTTTCAAGATTATTTCCGGCAGAATAATCTTTAACGGCGTCGACATAACTGATCTTCCAATAAATGAGAGAGTTAATCTCGGAATAAACGTGGCATTTCAGAATCCGCCATCAATCAGAGGAGTTAAGTTGGGCGGGATTCTAAACCGTCTAACGCCGGATAAGGAAAAAATCAATGAGCTGCTTATGAAGCTCAAGTTTCCACCAGAGTTTCTTGAGAGAGATATTAATCTAGGCTTTTCAGGCGGAGAGGTCAAGAAGTCTGAGGTTCTCCAAGTTTTAGCGCATGGCGGCAAATTCATAATTCTCGACGAACCGGATTCAGGCGTAGATGTTATGAACTTGAGAATTTTAGGCGGAATTATAAAAGAGGAATTGCAGGGCCGCTCAGCCCTAATAATAACACACCTAGGCGTGATACTTCAATATATCAATGCCCACATGGCGCATGTGCTGATAAATGGCACAATAGCCTGCTCAGATTCGCCCACAAAGATTTTGGGGCAGATACTAAATGAAGGCTACACGTGGTGTGAAAAATGCCTACGAACAAGGACGCAGCGCTGCGAGCTATAAATAAGCCAGCAGATCTAGGTCCAGATCTGGACCTAAGCCAGTACTCTAGGAACCCTAGAAATTGGGAGCCATGCCCACTTTCAAATCTCCCTAAGGATGTTTTGGAGCGCGCGCTTGAGGTGGGCATCGCATCGAATAAAGAGAATCGGGCAGCATCATTCTTCCAAATCGACCACTCGGTAATCTTTAAGGCTGTTCAGGATGCTTTTGAAAATAAAGTGGAGATTATGAGCGCTAAAGAGGCCCTGGAAAAGTATGATTGGCTGAAAGACTGCTGGTGGAAAATTGTGAAAGTTGACGCTGATAAATATACGGCTCTGGCGGAGCTGGCATGGGATCAAGGATACTTTATCAGAATATTGGAGGATCAACAGGTTACAATACCGCTTCAAGCATGCTTATATATATCAACTGATAACCTGAATCAGAATGTTCATAATTTAATAGTCGCTGAGCCCGGTTCTGAGGCGCAGATAATAACCGGCTGTACCATTCACTCCGGGGTTCGGCGCGGATTACATGTAGGCATAACTGAATTTTACATCAAGGAGGATGCTAAGTTAACCTTCAGTATGATTCATAATTGGGCTCAAAACTTTGACTCCCGCCCCAGATCTGGCGCAATAATTGAGGATAACGCTACCTTCATAAGCAATTATATGTCTCTGAAGCCGGTGAAAAGCATACAGATGTATCCCGTCGCATATTGTAAAGGCGCGAACTCACGCGTCAGATTCAACAACATAATTTATGGGTCAGGCAACTCATATATTGACGTAGGCTCTAAAATAATTTTGCAAAATGAGGGCTGCAGGGGCGAAATCATATCTAGAGCCATAGCCACGGATAAAGCCCAAATATACGCAAGGGGTTTCCTTCAAGGCGAACGCGGAAACACAAAGGCCCATCTTGAATGTAGGGGGCTAATTTTATCTGATGAAGCCATGATATATGCTGTTCCGGAACTCGTGAGTAAAGTCTCCGGCGCTGAACTTTCACATGAAGCCGCCATTGGAAAAATATCTGAAGAGCAAGTCCAATATTTGATGGCAAGGGGATTCTCGAAGAGCGAGGCGGAATCTTTAATAGTAAGAGGCTTCATGGATGTGAGCATATTTGGCTTACCGAAAGATCTAGAAATGGAAATTCAAAAAACACTTGACTTAACCGCTGAGCGAGCCCTATAATCTATCAATTGACCCTGGCAAGACTTTTCCCATATAGCTCTGTTTAAACGTTTAGGCGGAATAAATAATTTCCCACCTGAGTAGGCGCAAACTATGGATTGCATGATGAAAAACCTTTGGCATTAACTGTTTAAGTAATCTGGGATTTTTTTCTGCATGCCCCCCTCCTTCAACCCAATAACATACTCAATTATATCGTCAACCCTTTTGAATTTCAAATTTAAAAGTTTACTAAAGCCCCAACCGGAACATTTTATGCTTGATATTACTGATGCAGCTGTCACCGACTTCATCAAGTCACCGGTCTGTTTATAGGCTGCTAGGAAGGAGCCGCACCATGCATCGCCAGCGCCGGTTGTGTCCACTAATCTCTCGATGGGAAATCTAAGCGCCGGAATCATATGGATTTCCCCATCTTCCTTACTTATTATGGCGCCTAACTCGCCTAATGTTACAACTAGCATCTTTGATTTCAGTATTTTCAGAGCGGTTGAAAGGCTTCTGGCCTCAGTTAGGGCTTTGGCTTCAGAATCATTAAGCATAAAGAAGTCGACTTCTGAAGCCACTTCTCTCAGTACGCTCCTATTTCCCCCTTTAATGTAGCCCATCCACGCATTAACTGAAATCAATGTTTTCGGAGCTTTCTCTCTGAGAGCATGCACGATCCTCTTAACCTTAGGCGGTGGCAGCGGCGATATATGCACTATGCTTCCAGGCTCAATATTCTTAACCGGCACCAGCGATGGTGAAATCATAAGTCCAGCACCGTAGTTTGCTTCTAAATACTTTGCCTCCCAGAGGGCATTGTAACGTATAGTGAACCTTGTTGAAGGAGCCGTAGAAACCTTTAGAAATCTTCTTTGGAAGAAATTCAGAATATCTAGGAAGGGATAATCGTTGCCGATAGCGGAAACTAAATAGACATCTTCAAAGAGAGTTTTAGCTGCAACGGCGGCATAGAGCGCGGCTCCACCAGGCTGCACATTTGAGCCATTCACGTTTTGAACGACATCCACTGAAACGTGCCCAATGAAGAATATGCCGTCGATAGCCATTGACCAACCTCACGAAGCCATGATTCTATTGAAGGCTAACAGTTTAAGACTTATTCTCAATCTTTATTGAGAAGACTGTTTAAGTTTAAAAAATGAAGTATAATTGTAAGAGTATGGAAGAGAATTGCGTGCATGGAGGATTAAATGTGAATTCAGAGAGCGAATTAGGCAAAATTGATAGGGAATATTTAGAACGCCATCAGAAGTCAAAGTTCTGCTATGAAAGAGCTAAGAAAGTTTTCGCAAGAGGAGTGACGCATGACTCACGTTATTTCGAACCGATGCCAATTTATTGCGTCAAAGCTAAAGGCTCAAAAAAATGGGATGTTGATGGCAACGAATACATAGATTACTGGATGGGACACGGAGCCCTAATCTTGGGACATGCGCATCCCATTGTAACTAGAGCTGCGGTCGAGCAGGCGCGTAGAGGAACCCATCTAGGCGCTTCGCATGAAATTGAGGTTCAGTGGGCTGAGAAGGTTACGCGCTTAATACCATGCGCCCGCGGAGGCATTGTTGAATTCACGAATTCAGGCACAGAGGCAACCATGATGGCGATACGTATAGCAAGAGCATACACTGGGAAAAATAAGATCATAAAGTTTCTTTTGCATTTCCATGGCTGGTTCGACTACACGATAGTTGACTTTAATCCTGGCTACTCACATATTCTTCCCGGACACTATCCAGCCGGGATACCGCCGGAAATATGCCGATATACTGTTGCTTTGCCACCAAACGATATTGAATCCGTCGAGAAGACAATCGAAGAAGGCGATGTCGCATGCGTGATTCTTGAGCCCGGGGGTGCCTCAATGGGTTTAATACCGACGCCTAAGAATTTCCTTGAAGATCTACGGAAAGTAACCAGAGAAAACGGAGTTATACTGATTTTTGATGAGGTTGTGACGGGATTTAGGGATGCCCCTGGAGGCGCACAGGAGCGATATGGCGTAATACCCGACATTTCAACCCTGGGTAAGATACTTGCCGGAGGCTATCCTGGAGGAGCAGTTGCTGGCAGAAAAGAGTATATGAGCATGCTGGAATTTAACGTTGAAGGTAGAAGCGATTTCAGACGGATAAGCCATCCCGGAACATTTAACGCTAACCCCCTCTCGGCAGCTGCCGGTAATGCATGTTTAGGCTTAATTTTAGAGGGAAAAGTGCACCCTACTATTAATCGGAGGGGCAAATACCTGAAGCAGGGCTTAAATGATGTAATTGAAGATAACGGTGTTAACGGTTTAGTGTGGGGCACAACCGACTCGATAATCTATGTTGGGATTGGGATAAGCGAGGAGGATCTCGAAGTCTCAAACATTGAGAGCTTCATCAAATTCCAAAAGAAAAGGGAGCCGGGCCAGAAAATTTTACGCATATTGGAAAAGGCCCTAATTAATAGGGGTATTCATCCGATGGGCTCAAGATTCATTCTCTCAATCGCTCATAAAAGAAGGGATATAGAGCTGACAATAGAGAAGTTCGATGAAGCCTTAAGAAATCTCAGGTCGGATGGCCTACTGAAAGATTATCTCTGACAGTTTAAGGAGGAAACTACCTGTCGAAACATTAGATCTGAAGAGGAAAAAGGAGAAGATTCAACGTGGAATTTGGCTCCTTATGGAAGAGATGAATATAGCGAGATTTCCCAGGTCAGTCCATGGTAGAATACCGAATTTTGTTAATTCGGAAGCCACTGCGCGAAAGCTGGCTGATCAAAAAGAGTTTAAGCAAGCCAAGTTATCAAGGTTAATCCAGACTCCCCCAGAGCAGAATCAGATACTTAACGCTTCTTAATGGCAAGACCTTGATAATGCCGACCCCAAGGCTGAGAAATGGCTTCCTAATTCTTGATCCAAATAAGATTCCTAAAGGTCAGTATTCTAAAGCATCATTAATACATGGCGTTAAGTATGGTAAACCATGCAGCATTAATGAGATGCCACCTATAGATTTGGCCGTCGTAGGCTCCGTTGCAGTATCTAAAGATGGATTCGAATAGGTAAAGGTGGCGGATACAGTGAGATGGAATATGGGGTGCTTCGGGAAATAGGCTCAGTTAAAGAAGGCACACCGATCTTTACGACCATGCATGATGTTCAAATATTGGCTGAAGCGCCTAGGGAACCCTACGATCTAATTGTTGATGTAATAATAACGCCTACTAAGATCATTAGGGTAAAGCGCACGTACGAGTTGCCTAAAGGCATAATATGGGGAAAACTTTCAGCAGATAAAATTAGGGAGATACCTATACTTGCTGAGCTAAGAAAAAATAGATGGTTAAAATAAAAATTTATTCCTCTCCAAGCGACCTTGCAGCCAACATAATAACTGTGTAAATACATTGATGATAAGAAGTTTCAAATACGTTTTGGGGAGTAATCAATGCTTGTGATCTGAATGTCTAAATTCAGCAAAGAGTGGGAAGGGACAGGAAGCAACATATTGAGTATGCTGAGGCCACAGCAACCTTTAAGACAAAAAATCATGCTTGCCGCAAAACGCATAGAATCTCAATCTCAGATGCTTGAAACTGCTATAAACAACTTGATTCAAAGGGATAAGTCGCTATTTTCTAAGGTTGTGGATGCTTACTCTGAACATGACGTTAAAAGGGCGACAATGTATGCCAATGAGCTCGCTGAGCTACGGAAAACAATAAACCTCATGTCTAATGCCAAACTGGCTCTTGAAAGAGTTGCTCTAAGACTTAGCACAATCACTCAGCTGGGTAATATAACAGCTGTCATATCTCCAGCCATAGAGGTTCTTAAAGATGTGCGCGTTAGCATATCTGGCATCATGCCTAACGCTGAACATGAGCTAAACGCCATAATGGGCATGCTGGACGAGATAATGGTGGAGTCAGGTCAGCCGCTTGAAGCGGGCTTCAGCTTCGAGCCAACAAGCGAGGAGGCGCAGAAGATAATCAGTGAAGCCGCGCTTATAGTTGAGGAGAGAATGAAGGAGAAGTTCCCGGAGATTGTAGTTTCAAAGACGCCTGAGGCTGCTGGCGAGAGATCAGATTAGCTTAATGCTTAAGTGAGGGAGAAATATGGGTCAAAGAACTAAAATGGCCGTAGCCCTCTTAGTAATTGGAATCATAGGTTTTTTGCTGGGAGTAGCGGCTAACATAATATATTACAAGGCTTTACCATTCATGCTGGAGAATTTCCCGCAAATATTTATGTCAGAATGGGCTTTATGGGGCCTCATAGGCGCTCTACTGGCTGTAATATGCTCTCTAATATACGCTTACCTACCCTGAGATTAACTCCTAAAACACAGATTTTTTCCTCATAGATATCCGGTGATACGATTGAGTGAGCCAACTCTCCAGTATAAATCCTCCAGATGGGCTGACTTAAATGGTGAAACGATCTCACAATGCTTCGTTTACGATGATGTTCAAGTGGAGGTGATAGTTGAGAATCCGATGAGAAAGCGGAGGGTAACAAGTCTAGTGAAGGTTACAATTTACAAAGACAATAATTTTCTACCCGACAGATACGTGAAGCGAGACAAGCATATTGTGACGCTGCCGCCTCTTTCCGCTGGAAAGATAACTGTGCCCTTCAAGCCAACTTACGAATCCGGATATCACTACGAGATCTCAATAGAAAATAAGAGAGTATACAGTCAACCTAAAGGTTTCCCCCCTAGGCTATATGCCTCTAGAAGAGACGCTGTTCTAATCATAGATGAGCCCTTAGAGAGCGTAACATCGAATCCAGGGTTAACTGTTACTGGTAAGCTCATAAGCGCCGGAAACGGGGAGGGCATAGAAGGTGCTAAAATAGGCATATACGATGTGAGAACCCTTAGAAAAGACGAGCTGATTGCGTGCGGAGTAACATCGAAGAATGGGACCTTTATTATTAGCGACGTAAGAAGCAAGGCTCTTAGATGGAATAAGAAATTGAGGATATATGCGAAATTCTTTGGAGATGACGTCTATAAACCAGCGTTAAGCGACCAATATACGATTAATATTCAAGGGTAAGTTAAATAACGGTCTCAAAAATAAACTGATGTTGACTTTTAAAATATGATTTTGCCGTAGAGCGACTGCTTAGATAATTGTTTATGCGGATAAATCTTCGTAGAGACTAGTTCACACCCGGCTTCTATAATGACATCATCGGCTATAACTGACGTATCGCGTATTTTAGTCTTCTCTACGGGATTAGAATTTATAATTGTGTGTCTCCCAATTATGCTGTTTTTTATTTCGGCATTATCGCCTATTATAGATCTGTCCATTATGGCTGACTCCTCTATAATGACGTTTTTTCCTATCCTCGTATAGTTATCTATGCATGAATTCACTATTCTGACGCCGTCCGAGATTTCGCAGTGTCTTCCGATCAGAACAGCTCCCTCAACCTCGATTCTTCCATCTTCAATCTTTTTAATAATTTCCTCTCTTCTACGTCGAGCCTCTAAACTTTCCCCCTGCACCCACACTTTTGCATCTTCAGATATTCTGCCGCCGAAGCCCTGTAGGGCTTTCAATTTACCATTCAATATTCCGCTCATAGCCTCCAAATATCTTTCAGGGGTTCCAACGTCATACCAAACGCCTTTTAGGACGAAACCATAAACCCGCCTGCCAGTTTCTATAAGATATGGTATAAAATCATAGCCGAAGTCTAGGCGTCCGCTTTTATGTATCATCTCCTGAACCCTTTCCTCCCTAAAAACTTCTCTAACCTCAGGGCTAAATAGGTATAGTCCAGTGTTAGCTAGGTTTGACGGCGCCTCCTTTAGGCTAGGCTTCTCAACGAAGCTCGATATACGCATGTCCTTATCGATTTTAGCCACGCCATATCCGCTGACGTCGGAAACCGGCATAAGCCCGATTGTTAGGAAAGCATTTTTCTCGCAGTGAAACTTAACCATGCTTTCCAGATCAATATCGAATATGTTGTCACCTTGAACTGCGAAAACCGGGTCATTAATATCATAGTACTCTATGTTTATGCGGGCTGAATCAGCACTTCCACAATCATCAATGTTTGGCTGATATTTAATATGAACCCTTGGACTGATGCCATATTTAGATGAGAAACCTATGCCGGACTCAAAATGATCATGTAGGCTTTTATAATTCGTGTATCCTTTAACTCCAAAAATAAAGTTTTTCACGCCTTGCCTAGCCAGGGTTAAAAGCGAAATTTCAATAAGAGGTAGGTTTACCAGCCTAATGCATGCCTTAGAAACTTCAGCGGTAAGGGGCATAAGTCTTTTAGCTACCCCACCAACAGGGATTATGACCCTTAAAGACTCCGGTTTATAACTGAGTTCGATGGGAATCATCCTCCAATAAACAATAAAAAAGAAGGAATATTCAGCGGACTGCTAAAGCATCTAAGACTCTTCTTTCAGTCACTATGCCAATAAGTCTCCCTTTTCTTGTAACTCCCAATCTCCTTATTTTTCTCTCGCGCATTAGGATTAAGGCGTCCTTTATGGTCTTATCCGCCTCAACTGATATTAGAGGCGAGGACATTATTTCCTCGGCATGGATCTTACTTGGATCCCTATTGGCTTTAGCCACCTTCTCAACTATATCTCTTTCCGTTATTATTCCAATAGGGTTGCCTCCACTCATAACTATAATGGCGCCAATATTATTTACAACCATTTTGTCAATGATTGAAGAGACGCTATCAGAGAATAACGCTGTAACAGGAGGGCTTCTCATGACGGACTCCACTAAACTGTTTAATCCCAAAATCCATCACGATTTAATCTTTGATAAAAACACTATTTATTTTTTACGTTAACATTTTCCACTTTAGAGTTGGAATAGGCTCGCTATAGAACAGCCCTAGCCTTTATTTCCTCCATTATTTCATCTAGGCTTTTGTATGTTTTTGCAGGTATAGCGTCCAGCAGGCTGCTCAGCCTGACTTGTTTTCCTTCTTTAAGCTCAAGGAGTCTCCAGCCAATTTTATTAATTAACAAGTTTCTACTTGCCGGGTAACGTACTTTATTAAGCATTGATTTAATAGAATCAAAGCCAAATGTTCCAGTCAATGGCGGGAAACTCCTATTTTCTAAAAAGAATGCGAAGCGTTTGGCATCCTCAAACATAGATAGGTTGTTGAAGAGAACGTAAGCGCCCATCTCTAAACCCTCAAATCCCCTAACTATTTCATAAAGCCTTCTAAGCTCATCGTTAGTGTATTGGTAATAGTACATGCGCTCGCCGAGTCCATGGAGTCGGAAATAGGCCAGGTTAGATGTGAACGCAGGCATCAGTTTAAATGGGTCAGTTACATGCGTAACATTTATTTCGCCTAAAACATCCTTAAGCTTTTTAAGGCTCTCTTCGTTTTCCCACGATGCGCCCCGAGTCTCCCATACCAAAATGAAGTCTTCACGGTTTATTTTCCGGAAAAATTCCCCCACTTTTTCCAGCTCCTTTATGCTGAAGCTGGCTGGAGTTTGTATGAGTATTATTTTGGCATTTAGAATGTGACATATCTGCTTAATTTTCTCAAAGGGATCTATAGACTGTTCAATCCTAAGCCTATATTTGTGGCTTATATCCTGATGCGCTTTAACTGTGAATTCGAAATTCTCCGGGGCCTTGGCCCGCCATTTCCTAGCTGTTAATGAAGTCGGATATTTATAGAAGGTGCTGTTTAACTCAACAAGGCTGAAAATTTCATAATATTTTGTTTGCGAGATGGGAAAACCGCAGCAGCCAACCTTAATCATGCTTAGCCCCCTTCCATATTATTTAAAGGATGCAACTGCTTGATTAAATTTTAAGATGCTTATCTCCAAAATAAATACATGTCTACGAAAGTTGATACAAACTTTTATAATTAAATGGTCTTGCCGTAAACATTTAGAGAAGTTTATTCGGATGAAACTGCGCTGTGCCCATCTCTCTTTTCAACTCTTATAACATGGTCAGCTTTTTCAGCAAAAGCCTCGCTATGCGTTACCGCTATGATCTGCTCAACAGTCTTTAAGCGGGATAATATTTCAGCCAGCCTATCTATTGATCCATCTTCCCTACCGAGACTTTCAGTAGGCTCGTCTAGCAATAGCATGCTTAATCCGCGTCCAGTCCTCAGATGCAAAACTAGTTGTCCTATGCCTAAACGATAGGCGAAGGCCAAGAACGTTCTTTCACCACCTGAAAGATTTATAGCTCCTCTTGTATATCCGCCCTCACCCTCTATGATCGGCGTGTAATCCTCATCTACGCTGATATTAAGCATCGGTCCCTCAGAGCCGGCGAGCTCATCCATCATTTGCTGAACAAATCTTCCGAGGTATCTTATGAAGTCGCCTCTTATTTTCGGTTGGATGCTCCTATAAGCCTGCCTAGATTCTTCAATGAACATCAATATTCGTTTAACCTTCTCTAAGCGTTCAACTTTTCTTTGAGCTGAATCTAAACGCTCCTTCAAATTCTCCAGCCTAATGTTGACCTCTTTCAGCTGAGCCTCTATGTTTTGAACTTTATATTTTAAGCCTGAATATTTTTCTAAGGCATCATTGTATGATTTCTGCGCATCTTCAAGCCTTGAATAGTCGAATTCAATCATTCTTGAATGTAAATCTGCCAGCTGTCCTCTGAAAGACTCAAGAGTTCTCTTTTCACCTTCCAGCTCTTGCGATGCGTTATTCAAAAGGCTCTTTTCGGTTTCCAATTGCCTAACGATCTCCTCTTTCCTAGATTGAATAGACTGGAGGCTTGAAAGCGCAGTGAGCGCTATGCTTCTTAACCGTTCAAGTTCTTTGATGTTTTCCTCCAATTCCCTCAGTTGTCTCTCATAGTTGGAAAGGTCCTGATTTAATTGCTTCAGCAACTCGTTTTTGTAGTCCGGCAGAAGATCTTGAAGGCAAAGTGGGCATCTATTTTCTCTCATGAGGTTGGATATGCGCTGCTTTGCCCGCTTAATTTCTTCTCTAACATGCTCTTTCTCGCCTTGCATGCTTGAGGTTTGCTCAATAATGCTGTTAATATATGACTGAATGTAATTTGAGGAGACATCTGCAGGTAAGCCTAAATCCGCAATTCTCTTTTTAACGTTTTCCTCCTGAAGATTCAGAGATTCTAAGCGCTTTTCCAAATCATTTATTCTCATTTTCCTCTCCCCGACTTCATTTGCCAGTCTAGCGCACAGAGCTTCAGCGCTGCTGATCCCAGTCCTAAGCCTAGTTTCCTCCGCCTTCATTTCTTCACTTTTTTGGCGTAGTGCTTTAATCTCCTCAAGGCGAGCCGAGGCTTCTCTAAGTTTCCCCTCCGCTTCCTGCATCTGATTTCTAGCCTCATCCAGTTCAGCGTCTCTTAATACTAGTTCCTTTACGGTTTCATCGTATTTCTTTTGTATGTCTTCTATGCCTATTATATCTGGGTCGCGCGTTAAGGTTTCACGTTCGCTCTCATACCATCTTTGAAGGGGCCTTAAATTTGTCCAGGAAACCTCGTAGTCTGAAATCCCAAACAGCTGATCCATCTTTTTCTGTCTCTCGCCCGGGGTCATATCAAGTATTTCCTTAAGTTTCTCCTGTCTAACCCACATTATCTCGCGGAAGATTTCCCTGTCTACCCCAATGATGGATTTTAACTGTTCAGCAATGGCTTCATTCTTCATTTCCGCTATGAGCTTATCTCCCTCAAAAAGTTTAAGCTGCTCATTATCTTGAACTATATGTTCCCCCCTCCTTCTAAGACCCCTCCATATAGTGTACTCTTTGCCACCTTCTATGAATTTTAGGGCCGCTCTGCAGACGTCAGCTCCCTCACGTAGAAGATACTCATAGCTTCTGCCCAATGGGTCGCCGAAGAGGACGAAGTCGATGGCATACAGAATGCTGGATTTCCCAGCCCCTAATCCTCCAACTAGGCAGTTAAAGCCCTTTGAGAATTTCACGTATGATTTAACGTGGGATCTTATGTTCTCAATAAATACGCTGTCAATCCTCATCTATAAACCCTCCAGCATCCTTTTAACCATGCCCTCATCGCCTCTAACCAGAAACTGCATGAGATCTAGGGCTATCCGGGCTTTTCTCTCAGCTTCTTCTTGACTGTAACGTTGAGAGAAGAATTGAAGAAAATACTCATAGGATTTACGCTTCAAATCCTCCATCTCACCGCTAAATATGCTTTTAACTGTTTCCTCAGGGAGATCCATCTCTCTTAGGAGCACAACCGGATGGACGGTGAGGGCTCTCTTAGCAGAGTCTCTTATCCTCGCTAGGTCTATCTCCCTTCTGGATGATTCAGCTGGGAGGGCGCCTCTTAAAACTGGAACTATAACGGCGCCTTCTTCATCAGCCTCGCCGATAAGTTTTGCAGCCAGATCAGATATTTCCTGCGGTGTTAAACCGCTGAAGTCTCTATCCACAACTTTAAACTTACGTGGGCTCTCCAATTTTATTCGGCTTATCTTCACATCACCATTCTGGTCAACTTCCACATAATTGAACCCCTTCTCAACATATGCATCCTCATAGCTAACTGTTTCAGTTGGGCCGCTGTAAACCAAAATCCCGCCCCTGAAAGGCGCCTGGATAGACGCATGCACATGCCCTCCAGCATAATAATTGAAGCCATCGGGTATGAGACTCGGCGGGGCTTCAGCCGCAATTTTAGGATAAACGTTAGCCAATTCCGGAATCTCTAAAGCCATGTGGAAGACGAATATGTTGAAGATCTCTTTGCGCGGCATAGGCCTATTGATTTCATAGAAGGCTGGCAATTGCCTTTCCGCCTTATCCCTGGTTCTAAAGCTTGGGATTCCGTAGACATAGCAGTAGTCACTTTTCCAGCAAGCATCCTTATGTCTCGGTAAATAATAAATTAGCCCAGCGCTGTCTAGTGGATTAAGAATAGTTCCGGTCACAATATTCGGAGCTGCATCGTGGGAACCATCTACAACAAGCGTTGGTATGCCGGCATCCCTTAACCTTCTAAAGTTTCTTATCGCCCTTTCCAGCGTTATATTTAATGGACGGGCATGGTGAAACAAGTCTCCTGCTATTATCATGAAATTGGGTTTTAGCTCGATGGTTTTATCAACAACCTCCGCAAAAGCTTTATCGAAATCCTCGCGCCTCTCGCTGAGATTATACTGCTCGTAGCCTAAATGGGCGTCGGCTACATGGACAAAGCTGAAGAGGCTCAAACTAAATTTGCACCCCTAAATTTCTGTACCCATCCGATTAATTAAGTTTCACATAGAGAAGACAAAACTTTTATTGAAGGATACGACAAAAAATATCAATTTATTAGTGAAAAGGTAAACATGAAAATGTTTGTTTCAAGGCTGCTTAGAAAATTCTTTCGATTACCTAAAAGTTTACGTGGGTTATACTGCAGTCCATTCGTTATAGGCTTAACAAGTTTCTTATGGCTCATTTTTAGAACGGGAACAAAACCCTCAAGAATAACCTATCCGTGCCAGAGGGCTGCATTGGCAAACAGTTATCTTTGGCTGACAATTTATGTCATCCCGCTTCTACATTTTACAAGTCGGAAAATTTTTAGAGGAACTAATTTAGAGAAGAAAACTCTTTTAATATTAGTTACGCTCCTCACGGTTGGCGGTTTATCAGCATTATGGGGCATGTATGAAATGACCAGGTGGAGGGAGACGAGAGAGGTAGGGCTCAAGATCGCTGAGAAATTGGCTAAATTTGAGCCCTCTTCAAGCATTTTCATCGTAAATGGCACTAGTGGTAATGATGATGGAATTTTAAGATTGATCGATTTGATGGGTGAGCATGATTTACCCTTCTACAAATCCCGTGAGCATGGAAGGAATAAGGGTCCAAACGGCCTAATTGACAGAGATGATGTTGTAATAATAAAGGTAAACAGCCAATGGGATGAGAGGGGAGGAACGAACACCGATCTTGTTAAGTCGCTCATCCAAGCAATACTTGAACATCCGGATGGCTTTGCCGGCGAGATAGTTGTAGCCGATAATGGGCAGGCGCAATATGGTTCACTAGGTTCAGGCGGAAGCTTCAGCTGGAGCAGAAATAATGCTGAAGACATTTCCCAATCAATTCAGAGCGTTGTAGAGTTCTTCGCCAGCAGAAATCATAGGGTTTCCGCCTATCTATGGGATAATATCACCACGAAGCAGGTGAATGAGTATTTTGAGGGCGATTTAGAGGACGGCTACATTGTCAATGCCACTAGAAATCCTAGAACTGGAATAATGGTCTCATACCCAAAATTTAGAACAACGTTCGGCACATACATAAGCTTCAAGTATGGCGTATGGGACCCTGAGAACAAAACATATTATAGCGATAAGCTTAAGGTGATTAATTTTCCAGTGTTGAAGACCCATAGCACATATGGTGTTACAGCTTGCGTGAAGCATTATATGGGCGTTGTCTCAGATAAGCTAACAGCCACCTTTGGTGCTAGAGCACATAACACTGTAGGCAAGGGTGGGATGGGGACCGAGATGGTCGAGACAAGGTTCCCAACGTTGAACATAATTGACGCGATATGGGTTAACGCTATACCGCGTGGTGGACCAAGCACGTCTTACGATAGGGCGGTTAGAGTGAATATTATAGCGGCAAGCACGGATCCAGTTGCCCTAGATTACTGGGCTGCAAAGCACATCCTTCTGGAGGCGGCGAGGCAAAAGGGCTATAGTGGGCTAAGCTCAATGGATCCTGATAACACTGAATCGGGATCATTCGGCAACTGGCTTAGACTTTCCATGGAAGAGATTAAAGGGGCCGGATACCAAGCAACAGTTGATGAAGACTACATGAACATTTATGTGCTTCAGTCGGGGAGAACCTGATTTCTTCCACTAGCTCGCTTTCAATAAAAGTGTGAAAATAAGATCTCCGGCATAAGTTAACTAGGTCCTAGCAAAGATTAAACCACATAGTTTCCACCTTGAGGATTTAGGCAGCCATCCACGCCAAAACTCCCTATGGATAACTCTCCGACCGAAACTGGTCATTAGGCTTTCTATAAACGATGCATACCCCACAGCCAGTGGTCGCTGTCCATTATGGTTGCATCTGAAAAATTTGCCCAATAATTTATCTCTTTAGTCCATTTCTCATGAAAGGGAAGAGGTCATTGGCTCTTGAACCTGAAAGCAAAACAAGACAATTGCGAAATGGCACAATTTTTCTGGAAGTATAGGCTGTGAAATTAGAAGGAATTTTTCAGCCTTAGATAACATAAGAGATAATGCGTGTATCGGGTTCTCTCTGATGGAGAAGAACATCGTAGGCCAAAGCAAGATCATAAAGACCCTTTAAATCCGCCATAAAACTTTCATCTGAAAAATCTCCTTTTCGGAAATCTATATTTGCTCTTAAACGCGGATTTTGAACCCAATTTTCCGACTCGAATTTATCTATCATCGTCACTTTAGGTATGTTAAATTTCTCCACGCATACTCTGGAATATAGGCCATCTACTTCCCACATCCCTCCGAAATCTATGATGCTGCTAACGGGTAAACACCTTTCTATCATAGAAATCTTGCGTATAATTGTTTCCCAGTCTTTCTTCCAATTTACATTTTTATAATCAGATCTAAAATATGGTGGAAGCGAGCATTTTCCTCTTTTCTCCGTTTCAAGAGAGTAATCACTAATAATTTCACAATTTCGCCATTTATATCTATTATCTCTATGCGGACGTGGCAACTTAAGGTTCACCTCCTTAGGTTGTTGTAGTGGTATGTGAACATGTCGCAGATTAGGTTCCAGCATTCTATGCTCCTACTCCATCTCATGCCCCCGTTATGTCTTAGGTTTACTGTTATGTTGTTGAAGAATACCCGCCTGAAGAATGATTCAGCTGCAAGCATATTTCTGGATGGGTGACCTTCATGCACACAACTCATTCCCATCAACGTCTACGGCTGAGAAAACATAGTATTCTAGTCCGTTAGCCTTAACACATGTTTCATCAACAGCTATAAACCGCTATAAAGCGCCTGGGCTTAACATCCATTGAGAAACTCAAGCATGCCTTAAGCTCAAAGGGAGACCTATCCCTCTCAAACAGGTGAAGGCGCTCAACAACATCCCTAATGCCAAACATAAGATAAAATAACAGAAATGCAAGGCTAAAACCTTAAGTTGCCACGTCCTTCTCAGCCTCATCTATTATCTGCGAAACCCTCATCACCCTCGTCTCATCTGAAGGTGGGGGAAGCTCATCCGATATGCCGAGCACTAAATTATTTCGGAACATTGATATTATCTTCCTAACAAATCTATCAAACTCATCTAGGCTTACGGCTTCAGGTATGAAGTATATGTAGGGTATTCCGTCTAATATTACGATTTCATCACCTAAATCCCTCTTAATGTCTTCCAGCGTTATGTCGCCCACAGGCTTAACCGTTAATGCCTCAACCCCGTCTAAGCCGGATTCTCTTAAAAGCGGCAGCAGAGGCTTAGCGTACCCATCCACATGTATGTGCACATATTTCCCCCTTCTATGCAAATAGTCAGCTCTCTCCTGATAATATGGTAAACAGTACTTTTCAAAGAGCCTCGGCGGGGTCATCCTGGCATCAATGTTTTCACCTAGATTGAAGATCTTAATAGGCGTGTCAGCCATAACCTTATAAAACATGTCGTTTGATGCCTTAATAACCTCCATAAAGCCTTCGATCTCCCTCCTATATTTAAGCAGGAAACGCATTGTTCTCTCTAAGCCCGCGTATTCAAGCATTATTCTCTGGTAAGGCGATCTGGGGAAAAAATATGAGACAATACCTTGGCCTTTGAGTTCCCGCTCCATTCTATTGTATGTTTTCTCGTCAAACTCAGCTTTTAAATTCTCCAAGATGTATCCTAGGGGCTTAAAATCCTCTAGGCTTTTAACTGGGAATTCTATAATCCTAGATGTTATTTTGAGATCATCTTTCATGGATACCTGTCTTAAGGTTCCCTTAGGTGTCTTAAATTCCGTTGTGATGATTCTGTCCTTCGCGGAGGTCTTGATCTCAACGTCGCCAGCGTAGGAAACTTTAACGAAGCTGTCGGTGAAGTATCCGGAATAGCATCTCCAGCTGGCGCCCCACTCTAAGCAGACATCAATGAGGCGCATACCCTTATATTTAGCTGGTAAAGTTCCGCTAATAAGATTGTAGTTATACCAGAACTCATGTCTAATGTTCCATGGAATCTTATCGCTGCCTTTTCCCTCAAAAACCGCAAGGATCCTTTCATATGGAGTTGCTGATGCCATAGCAATAGCATATAGGGCCATTGGGGCATTTAAGCCTTAAGGCTTTATGGAAAAGTATGTTAATAATTCATGAGGACCTATTGGCGGGTGCGCCTCATCTTTCTCCCCTTCCCCTTTAAGTTCATGTTGAAATTGCAAAGAGCTGATATTTCGCTGTTGAGGCGCTTTATTCGCTCTATTGCCGGATGGTTCTCGCCCAGATCTATTCTGAATTTTTTCAGAGTTTCCTCAATTGGGACTATGCGTGTTCCCTCGATTAGCTTGTCAGCATAGGAGACTATTTTTTCCTCAAGTGTTTCAGGCATATAGTTTCCGCTCGGCCAGCCGAGTTTAGCGGCTTCATCGTTGGAGATTCCTCCTCCGACGTGACGTTCTATAATGGAGACTATCGGCTTCGGCAGATCTAACGATCTGGCTATTTCAGCGCCAACTATGGCGTGATGAACCTTGCGTGTTTTCGATCGGCCTATATCGTGCAGAAGCGCACCGATGCGGATAAGCTGAACGTTAACGTTTACACCATTTTTCAGGCATTTTTTGGCTATTTGCACAGCGAGCTTTGCAACTGCTTCGCAGTGTTTTATCACATCGTCGGTGCATCCGACTTCCTGAAGTATTTTAATGGCTTCCTCCGGCGACGGTAAGGGCTTATCCATTTATCTCACTTTTAATCCGCTCGATCTTTTTTGAGAGCGCCTCTATTATCTTTCTATTATCGAAATAGGTTAGGAGCTTGTTGCATTTTGGGCATCTGAAGAGGTTTTCCGTGGCCTCTTCAAAGGTTACGCGTTTGCATCCTGGAGTATAGCAGTAGTAGAAGGCATGGTTCTTTTCGTGTTCAAGCCTCATTTCGAGCTTTTCAAGTATACGCTTCTTCTGGCTTATTATGAACCCTTCAACTTGATCCTTCTGAGCCTTCCAGTAGAATATGAACCATCCTGTGTCTTTATCCCTAATCCTTCTGAGGCTAACTATTGAGTGCTCATGAAGCCTATAAAGTATTCTGCGGACATCGTTCAGTTTAACGCCGGTCTTAGCAACGATCTCGTCCTCCGTCATCTCATCTGATTGATTAAGGGCCTCGATTATCTTAACTGCCTCTTCACCGCCAATAACCTTTGCAACTTTTATCAGCATCTCATCGGTCACTACGGGCATAGGAATCGCGCTCGATTAATAAATAATATTGAAATGATGAAACTTAAACTAATCGGATATTTCCCATGTTAAATAAGTGTTTTGATTCAAGGATTATCTCTAAATTTTGCTTTGTGGCTTAATGAACTCATCTCAAAACTATTTAAGTCTTTTTGATTATGTTTTGGTATGGAGTTTCTTGAGCTTTCTGATGGTGAGTGGGAGTTCATTAGGTCTTTGCTTCCTCCTAAGGCTAGGGTTGGTAGGCTCTGGGGCTGATGATAGGAGGATAATAAACGGCATTCTGTACGTCTTGACTACTGGATGCTGATGGATGGATATGCCTATTCGCTATGGCTCATATAAGACTGCTTGGAGGAGGCTTAGGCGCTGGCAGGGGGAGGGCGTATGGGATAGGATATTCAGGGCCTTAGCATCTGTGAGGGAGCA
>CALKGV010000047.1 GCA_938091805.1 uncultured archaeon
AGGCAAAAAGAAAACTGAAAAAGAACAAGAAATAGAAAATAGGGAAGTTTTGGAGAATTCAGGATCAACCATCATAGGCTTAACGGCTAAGTCATGCGCCTTATGGCACACTAGAAGCTGCCAGGCTGCCGTTCCAACAGCGATATTTCCAGACACACCCTGTCCTAGAAGCTGCAGGAGCTATGTGCCGAGAAGCCCTGAGGGGGTGAATGATGCTTGAGCGTTGAGGAAGCAGCCAGGCTCCTAAGCGAGGCAATCCGGAATGGGCTGAGGCGTGAGGCTGAGCAGCCCCGGATAGGGGTTTACCGCCCCAGCCTGCTTCCCTCCTGCCTGAGGCGGCAATTTCTGATCTACAAGCGGGGCATTATTGTTTCGGAGGAGAAGGCTGGACTGTTCGAGATAGGATGCCTATTCCATGAGTTTCTTGAGCGAACCTTCAGGGATGGGGGATTAACTGTCAAGGCTGTTGAGGCGCCTTTCTTCATCGTCAGCCTATGCGGGGATGAACTGATTAGGATCAGTGGGAGAGCCGACCTAATAATCTCGCTGAACGGCGAGGACTACATTGTCGAGACGAAAAGCATCAGGAACCTTCCGAGGGAGCCGCTTAAGCATCATGTTGAGCAGCTTCAGCTTTACCTCGCCGGATACGGGCTGAAGCACGGCTTCCTCATTTACCTCGAAAAATCATTTCTGAAGAACAGCATCTTCCCCGTGAGCTTCAGCCTGGAAGATTTCAGGCGGCTCATCGACAGGGCTGCGCTTCTCCACAGGCACTTAACAGGCGACCTTACGCCTGAGCCAGACGCTGAGAAATGGGAATGCTGGTTCTGCGAGTTCAAGGAGGAATGCGCGGAAAACCCGGGAGGGGGAGGGGGGCAGGCATTTTTGACAGAAAAATCTTCAAAAATTTGCGGAGGTGAAATATGATGGTGAAGGTTACGAAGCCGGCGAAGATCTCTAGGAGAATCACGCTGCTGACCGAAACCGTGAAGGTTGACACGCAGAGGCTTAGGGTGAAGATCCTTAGGGAGCTCGAGGTTATCTTCGACGACGCTGCCCGGCTGGCTAGGGGCGATGTGACCGTTGACGGCGCAGAGCTGACGATTCAGGAGAGGCAGATGTGGGCGAGGATAGCCGGCTACACAGCGCAGGTCATGCAGAGCGTCGCTAAGGGGTTCGATGAGCGCGAAATAGACGAGATGCTCAGCGCATTGAAAAACACAATCGACGCAATCAACAGGTTAAAAGCGGATAAAGGGAGAGAAGCGGAGGAGAAAGCATCTAGCAGCTAGGTGATCCCCTCAGTGGAAAATGAAGCTTTGAAGTGCCCTGAATGCTGCGGGACAAGGCTTTTCAGAGACGGATTAAGGCGACTGCCAGACGGGTCAGCCGTCCAGCGTTGGCTATGCCGAAAATGCGGATACAGGTTCTCAGAGAGCCGCCTTGAAAATTCTGGAGGCAAGGATTTAAAAAGAGGCTCAGCCTTAAGATTTAATCGCCGAGTATGCGTCTGGGAGGGCCAGGCGAAAAACTCGGCCCGGGGCGTGGTTGCCCTGGAGGAGAAGGCTGATGCTGAAAGCCGGGCTGCGGGAGCCACAGCGGACCTCAAAAACGTTGAGAGTAACCTCATCAACTTCGCATGGTGGCTTAAGAAGCAGGGGCGGGCTGACTCAACCATTCAAACATACACTAGGGTTATGCGGTATATAGTTAGGTTGGGGGCAAACCTTAAGGATCCTGAAAGCGTTAAGGAGGCCATTGCAAGGAGCCCAGCGGGGAACTCATGGAAATACCTCGCTGTATCTATCTATAATGTCTTCCTGAAGATGCTAGGGGAGACTTGGGAGCCCCCAGTCTACAAGGCGGCGCGGAAGCTACCTTTCATTCCAACTGAGGAGGAGATTGACGCCTTAATAGCCGGAAGCGGTAAGAAAACAGCCGCTCTTCTTCAGACGCTTAAGGAAACCGGTATGAGAGTTGGTGAAGCCTTGAGGCTGCGGTGGGTGGACGCTGACCTTGAGAGGCACCTGCTGATCCTAAACGACCCGGAGAAGAGGGGGAACCCCCGAATATTCAGGATCAGCGGGAAGCTCGCCTGCATGCTTGGAAGCCTCCCTAGAAGGGGTGAGACAATTTTTGCAACGAACAGAATGGCGGCTGAAATAGCACTCTGCAAGGCGAGGAGGAAGGCTGCTGAGAAGCTGCAGAACCCAAGGTTGAGGCGTATAGGATTCCACACTCTCCGACATTGGAAGGCAACGATGGAGTATCATCGCACAAAAGATATCCTTCATGTTAAGCAGATGCTTGGACACAGCAATATTGCAAATACCATGCTTTACATCCAGCTTGAGGAGGCGCTCTTCAGCAAGCCAT
Organism: uncultured archaeon; assembly: GCA_938091805.1. GTDB lineage: Archaea > Thermoproteota > Bathyarchaeia > Bathyarchaeales > DTEX01 > DTEX01. Next base: position 2,380 of record CALKGV010000047.1, read on the forward strand.
CGGATGAATTCTACAGCGCAGTTGCCAAGACCGTTGATGAGGCTAGGAGGCTTATTGAGGTCGGATTTGAGTATGTTTGCACATATGGTGACGCGCTGCTCTTCAGGAAACGAAAATGAAAAGTTTAAAGAAAAAGTGAAAAATTAATTGATTCAACTATATCTTTAACCATTTGATTCACCGAATAAAAGTAGTTTTTTGCATTTATTACTTTTAGGAATAAAGGCAGATTCATAAATCACGGAAATAAGACGTTAAGATAAGCTGATGGAGATGACTGAAATAAGAATTTTGTTTTCATTTTTATTAATATTCAAATTAATATTCAATTTGATAAGTTAATGCAGCGTGAACTGCGATATTAACGAGGGGGATCTGGTTTGAGGATAATAGTGGGCGGCATAAGACATGAGACTAATACGTTTTCAACCCTTCATACTGGCATTGAGGATTTTCAAGTTAAGAGGGGTTCTGAAATTTTGAGTGAGGAGCCGTGGCTTGATTTTAGAGAGGTCGAGTGGGCTCCCACGCTTCTCGCCTATGCTTTCCCCCATGGATTAGTTGAGGAGAGAGCCTACCTGAGCCTTAAAAGCGAGCTTATTAACTGCATAAATGCTTCCCTCCCAGCAGATGGGGTTCTCCTAGATCTTCATGGGGCTATGGAGGTTGAGGGGATTGGAAGTGGGGAGGTTGACCTTGTTAAAAGCATTAGGGAGATTGTTGGTGAGGATACGCCGATAGCGGTGAGCCTAGATCTTCATGGGAATATTTCTCATGAGTTGGCCGAGAAAACCGATGTTTTAACAGGATTCCGCACCGCTCCACACGTAGACTCGACGCAGACTAAGGTTAGAGCTTTGATGCATCTTATGGAGTGCATTAAGAAGGGGTTGAAGCCTCTAAATGTAATCGTTAAGATGCCTATGATTTTGCCGGGCGAGTTCGCTGTAACCGATATGGAGCCAGCGAGGTCCCTTTATGGTAGGCTTTATGAAGTTGAGCATGTGAATGGAATTATTGATGCATCGCTCTTCATAGGTTGCGCATGGAGCGATACTCCTAATACGTCGCTTTCCGTTGTGGTCGTCGCAGGTGGAAGGGAGTATGGTGAAAAAGCGTGTAATATTGCCAGAAGCCTAGCCCGAGATGTATGGGCTAGACGCAGGGAGTTTGCGCCTGAAGTTACACCTTTATCGGTTGATGAAGCTGTTGAAGCGGCCCTTAGATTTAGGGATAGACCCGTGCTTATTTCTGACACCGGTGATAATGTGACTGCTGGAGGCGCTGGAGACACCGTTGTTCTTCTTGAGAAGATCCTTCAGGCTGAAGCCGCTAATGCTCTTGTGGATGGAATAGTCGATCCGGAAGCCGTCTTCATATCTGCTCAAGCTGGAGAAGGCGCAAGGGTCTCTCTGGATCTAGGTGGAAAACTTGACAGGCTTAACAGTCACCCCATAAGCGTGGAGGGCATAGTTGCCCACGTGGATTATCCCAAATTAGCCGTATTAAGGGTTGATGGGGTTGAAGTGATTGTAACTTCAAAACGTAGGGTTCTCACGACACTAAGAGAGTTTGAGGAGGCCGGAGTTAATCCGCTTAAGAAGAAAATTGTTGTGGTTAAAGTCGGCTATTTATTCTCTGATCTGCGTCAAATAGCCAAGAAGAACATTTGGGCTTTGACCCCGGGCTTCACATCATTGCAGATTGAAAATCTGCCCTATACGCGGGTTAAACGTCCAATATATCCTTTGGATAAAGAATTTGAATATTACGAATTTTAAACGTTGCCCTCGCTGATGCGTGAGAATTTTTCCCCTTCATCTAGCATTGCTAGGTAGTTTTCTATAGGCGTGTAGTTCGTTATCGTGTTCCCTGAGCCTAGAGCGTACCCTCCTCCTGGAGAACATTTTTCAAGTATTTGCCGAACATAAGTTTTAAGGGGTTTTATTTGCAGTCTAGACAGTTTATCCACATCTACGCCGCCCAGTATGGCTATCCTATCGCCGTAATTGCTTTTGGCCTCCCATACTGGCTCTATTTCATCTTGGAAGGAGTGTTTGGCGTCTATGCCTACGTAGCCTATTAAATCATCCATTATGTTTTTGAGGTTTCCACATGAGTGAAGAATGAACGGCAGCCCTCTCCTGTGGGCTGCGTCTACGCATTTTTTCTGCCATGGGAAGACATATTTTCGTAGAATGTCAGGCGAGAGAAATGTTCCCTTCTTATAGCCCATGTCGTCGCCCATTCTCAGCGCGATAATCCTGTTTGTTCTCAATATTTCCTCGTCAACCTTAACTATTATTGACCCTACCCTTTCAAACATTTTCTCTACAAGCAACCTATCCGTGTAGAGAGCCTTGCAGAGAGGCACCAGTCCCATAAGCCAGCTCACATGTTCGAAGACCCCGCCTGCAACGCCGCCCACTATACCCATATCTTCGGGTAGGAGTCTCTCCAGCATATCGAAGTAGGTTAGGTCGGCTGCATCATCCGGGTCAGGCCATGGGTAAGCCTCAAATTCCTCTATGGTTTCTATTTCGCCCCTGTTCTCATCCTGCCATTCCCTTACACCCCTAGAGAGGGGCGCCGTATCTCTGGCTTTAAGCCTGTTTGCTCTTGGAAGATTAAGCGGGATCTCTAGGGGGACATAATCGTATCCCATTTTGCGATAGAATTTTATTAGGGCGGCTACATGTTTCCTCTTCAATTCGGGGCTGAGGTTCTGGTTTATTGCGGGCATCTCTTCACCTAAAATTGTCTCCATAATCTCTTTATCTACAAAATGCTCGTAGAATGGAACCTTGTCAGGTTCGCCCTCCCTCCTGAGGATAGTTATAAGTCTGCGGTAATCAGGTTTCCTCATGATGAGCAAGCCGCCTTAAATCTCGCATTTTCATATAAAGTTCATTTATACCTTGCTTAAAGCCTTAACGTCTTTTGATTCCCTCAACGATGTTCCTCATCCTCTTTATGGAGTTCCCAGATGCTCGTCTTAGCAATTTTCGGCATTAACTCTTCTAAATATCTTTTAGAATTGATGTACATGGCGTCAAGTTCCCTTCTCATTTCGACCTTTCCGCCCACATCTATGCCTATATATCCCTGATAGCGATGCTTTTTGAGGGCTTTCAGCATGCTTACCCAATCTATGCTTCCCTTCCCTATTTCCAAATGATCCTCAGTTAAGAAGTCGCTGTCACTTGCATGCACATAAAAAATCTTTTTTCCAAGCATCTCTATGCATTGCACTATTTCCATCTTCTGAGCTGCCAAATGCGCTGTATCAAGAATGGCTCCAAGATTTTTGCTGTTTACCTCTCGCATCACGAGCTCCAAGGCCCATACGTTTGGTACGTTTTCCCACGTTCTAGGTTCAATGCAAAGCCTTAAACCATGATCCTTCGCCGTATCGTTGCATTCAGAGATTGAAGGGATTAACACGCTGTTAAAGTATTCCCAAAAGTCAAATTTAGGGTCGACCCTAAGCTTAGGAGCGCCATAGGCATACTTGAACTCCTCAGAAATATCGTAGACAGGTTTAAGGTATATGGGGAGGTGGAAAGTGTCGATCTGAATCATTTCAGTTTCGAAGAAGGATCCGAGCTCGCAACCAATTCTGAAATCCTTCAATGCTTTCTGTCTCTTCCCCATGTTTAATGACATTATATCTGGCAGTACTGGAACAAAATTAATCAGCTTGATCCCGCTCTCCTCGCATCTTTTCTTGATGATTGATTTATTTTTTGCGACAGTGTAAAGCTGAGGTCCTACCCCCTCAAGCTCCATATATCTGAAACCCATCCTCGCAGCATCATTAATGGCTAATAAGATTTCATCAAGGCTGGGTACATATCGATATTTGGTTATAGCATATAGCCAGCACATGGATAAGCTCCAAACCATCCCCCTTTCACCAAATTTCTATTTTTATGCAGGATATTTTCAGCATTCTATGCCAAGTATTTGCGCAGCGGTCTTACCAAATATTCTTTCACTATCTTCTTCGGATATTCCAATCTCTCTAATAAGGGTTCTCCACGTTATTAATAATTGGAGATATTTCTCTGGCGGCGCATCTAATCCCCAAAGGAGCTTGTC
>CALKGV010000048.1 GCA_938091805.1 uncultured archaeon
TCCTCAAGCTCCTCCAAAGGTAGGTGCCTGACGATCACAACCCTCCTAGACATAAGCGAAAAAGAGGCGGCAGGACAGATAAAATTATCCATCCTAAGAATTCGAGTAATAGGTCAAAAGTTATTGGATTAACTATAATTAAGGAGATCTTCATAAAAATGCTTAGAGAAGAAATGCCCCCAGCAACACGCGGGTACAAACTTGTCTAGACAAGGATGTCCACTAAGACCCCCCGCTTATAGACCTAATGTGCCAAGATAAAACTTTGTTGAAGAACAGAGATAATTTCTTTCCTTCGAGCGATGAACCATTCCATGATGGCTCTGTTAGCCTTAGGCTTCTTTGCTCACGCTTAAGCTGGGATCTGCAGGTTGAACTTGCGCTTGAAATATGCCTTTGGTTCTCGCAGAGAGATTGGAAGTAATATTTACGTTGGGCAGGTAGGTTTAATGATGATCATAACCATGTAACATAAGATGAATATTCATCTTTTAGTTTTTCCTTAAGTTCATATCAGCTTTATAAATGTGTGTCCTCTTTATCATTGCTAGGGAAATATATTGTGCATCATACACTGTTATATTATCCTCGTAAGCCACTTCCACAGTCTTCTTTGCATAATTCCCCATAAGAGGACATAGCTCAAACGAGAACGCGTCCAGCATCTCAGAGATCGCATGGCATTCTATGTAATAATTGCCATCCATATATTACAATAAATACACCCACATAAATTTTCCTTAGAGCCCATAAACTTGGAACTAAATTTAGACCTAGCATAGAATGCCATGCATACATGTAGATCAGCTTCGCAATATAGTTCGCGGGAAATAAATATGGTGCATTATATCAGAGATATTATTGCAATTCCAACTAGAGCCAATATAATAATTATCACGATGAATAGGATCACTGCAATTATGGCTATTGCTATAGCCCTTAACCAGCCGCAGTCAAAGAAGTGTTTAATCAACGCAAGCCAGATCACCAGCATAATTATTGCTGCAGCTATGCCGCCGACGAATCTGCCGATCGCTGAGCCAACTATGATTCCAATTACGGTTCCAAGAAGCACTATCCATATGGAATCAGTAAACTTAGCTTTTTCTTTGCCAACTAGCATTCTACCTGAAAGCCATAGTACAGGCGAAACTATAATCGTATTTACAATTATGCTGACTAGTATGGCGGTTATGTTCACACGGTTTCCCCATCATCATTTCATAATCTAATATTAATTATTAAGCCCAATATATTTATTAAGTTGACATGATAATATTTATCCTGTGATTTAATATGCCAGTACAAAGATTTAGGATAACTCCTACAAGTAAAAGCGCTCTCTTCAGAGCTAAAAGATGGTTTTACTTAACATTCTATACTAATGTTCCAACTGAGGTTAAGGAAGAAAATAGGAAAGTATGGGTTGATCTTGCTGGCAAAATTGTTGAGGAAATTAATAAGCGTAATGCTGCTGAGAAGCCGGCTAGGCTTATAATAGACTATGAGAAGGGGCCGCGCGGCGAATTTAAGCCTTTCTCAGCAACAATCGAACTAATGGAGATAAAACCTCTAGAAACATTCACGATTTACGCCTCAAAAGAGGAGGAAAAAAAGAGACTGAAAATTGAGCTTGAGGAACTAATGAGGAAGGCAAAGGAACTTGGAATAAGCATAGAGGAACTTAAGGCTAATCCGGAAAAATATTTATAGCGCACTTAAATCTTAAGAGACTTAAAAATACTCTATATTAATCTTTTTCTAACTTTTCGTGAGGAACGCAAAAATTTAAGTTTAGTAAGCCAAATAGACTCTTGATTGGTGAGAAATATTGTCTGAGCGGGAGCTTAAAGAAGTTGGAAGAGTTACTCATTACTTTACGAAGATAGGCGTTGCCGTCGTCAATTTGACAGATACATTGTCAGTGGGTGACAAAATACTCATAAAGGGCGCAGTAACAAGCTTTGAACAGACCGTTGAGTCAATGCAAATAGAACATAAAAATGTGAACATTGCTCAGAGCGGACAAAGCGTCGGGCTGAAAGTGAATCAGAGGGTTAGGGAAGGCGACAAAGTCTATAGGATAATTTCCTCCTAAAATGGAGCATAATAACGCTTCATCATATGCTTGATAACTTCGCATGTGATCCTTAACCTAGAGTTATCTATTAATTAATGCCAATTGGGGGAAGCAAAGTGGGTGAAAGGCTGCCTGGCTATAGAGGTTTAGCCTTAAAAATGCTTCTGGAGGCTGGAGCCGATATTGGTGACTTAATACGTATAGTTAAAGATAATGTCGTTCTCGAGGGGATTTTGATCCCGCGTTCAGAGTACAGCGATGACAAACATGTTGTGATAAAAAGCAGGTCTGGCTATAATATTGGTGTAGAGATTACCCCGGCAACAAGAGTTGAGCGCATAAGAGCGGAGATGAAGCCGCTTTTCGCTCCCCCTCCGCCGCCAGAACAAAGGGCTGGTTTACCTAAAGTGACTATTCTAAGTACCGGTGGAACAATAGCCAGCCGCGTAGACTATAGAACCGGCGCGGTTAGACCAGTTATCTCAGCAAGCGACCTATACAGCATCGTTCCGGAGCTCTCAGACATAGCCTTAATAGATGCCGAAATATTATTCAGCATATTCAGCGAGGATCTAACGCCCAAGCATTGGTCAGCAATGGCCAGAGCTGCGGCTGACCACATATCTAGAGGTGTTGACGGCGTTGTTATAACGCATGGTACCGATACCATGGGCTACTCGGCCGCAGCCCTTAGCTTCGCGCTGCAGAATTTGCCTGTGCCAGTTGTATTTGTCGGGGCTCAGAGATCTGAAGATAGGCCGAGTTCAGATGCCCCAATGAACCTTATAGGCGCAGTTTATGCGGCTTCAAGGGCTCCCTTCGCCGAGGTCACTGTGGCCATGCATGAAACCCCATCGGATGAAGCTATAATTATTCATAGGGGAACAAAAGTTAGGAAATGCCACACGAGCCGTAGGGATGCCTTCAAAACCGTAAATTCTAAGCCTCTTGCTAGAATTGTAAATAATAAAATCTTTATCTTAGCAAATAATTATCAGCCTAGAGACCTAGAGCGAAAGATTATTTTAAGGTCTGAATTCGACGAGAGAGCTGCGCTCATAAAGTTCTATCCCGGCATGAACCCCAAAATAATTGATTGGTATGTTTCAGAAGGTTATAGGGGCATCGTTCTGGAAGGCACTGGCTTAGGCCATGCGCGCCGAGAATGCTTCCCGGCAATCAGGAGGGCCATAGATGCCGGCGTGATAGTTGCAATGACATCTCAATGCATTTGGGGACGCGTGAACATGAATGTTTATTCAAATGGGAGAGATCTGCTGAGTATAGGTGTTATTCCGCTTGGCGACATGCTTGCTGAAACAGCCCTTGTTAAAATGATGTGGTGCCTAGCCCAGTCTAAAAGCATCGATGATGCGAAAAATCTGCTTATAGCAAATATCGCTAATGAATTCTCAGATAGAACTGTTGAGCATTTTGAGCCGCCTAAATTTTCAAGGAGAGAGGGAGCGTTGGAAATTGAAAATTGACTACTATGCGCTGGGGCTTAAAGTAGGTTTAGAATGTCATCAGCAGCTAGCAACCCGTGGAAAACTATTTTGCAGCTGCAAACCCTATCTCTTTAAAGGCGAACCGGAAATAATATTTCTACGTAGATTAAGACCAACGCAAAGTGAACTCGGCCAGGTGGATCCAGCGGCCTTCTTCGAGTTCCAGAAGGGAATGAAAATACTTTATGAGGCTGACGCTGAAACATCATGCCTTGTTGAGATGGATGAGGAGCCTCCGCATGAGCTCAACCGTGAAGCCCTAGACGTATCTTTAACCATAGCGTTAATGATGAATGCGAAGCCTGTTGACGAAATTTACGTTATGCGGAAAATAGTTATAGACGGCTCTAATACAACAGGCTTTCAGCGAACATGCGTTGTAGCGGTTGACGGTTCAATAAATGTTGATGGGAAAAATGTGCCTATACAGCACATATGCCTAGAGGAAGACGCTGCTAGAAAGATAGGTGAGGAGGGCTTTCTCATACGCTATAGGATTGATAGGCTTGGAATACCCCTTGTTGAGATCACAACGGGTCCTGTGATAAACACGCCTGAAGAGGCTGAAAGGGTTGCGCTCGCAATCGGTAAGATCTTGAGGTCAACAAAGAGGGTTAAGCGCGGAATTGGAACAATAAGGCAAGATCTAAACATATCCATTAGGGACGGGGCCCTGGTGGAGATAAAGGGGGTTCAGGATCTGGAATTAATCTCCAAGGTTGTTGAGTTTGAGGTTCAGCGTCAACTAAACCTCCTGAAGATACGAGATGAGCTAAGACGGCGGGGTCTAAGGGAAGATGAGCTTAAGGGGGAATTCTTCGATGTCACCTCAGTATTTAGGGAGACGCGATGTCAAATACTCCGGAGGGCAATAAGTCAGGGAAAAATCATTTTAGCGGTTAAACTGCCGAAGCTCGCTGGACTGCTGGGTTTCGAGCTTACCCCCGGCTTAAGGTTTGGAGGCGAGCTAGCCGATAGGGCTAGGTTCTGGGGCAGGGTTGGCGGCATACTTCACACTGACGAACTCAAATCATATGGTGTTTCAGATGAGGAGATTTCTGAATTAAGAAGAAGCGTTGGTGCTGGGGAGGAGGATGCCGTTGTTATAGTTGCAGATAAAATTGAGAACGCATCCGATGCTCTTAAAGCCGTGGTTGAAAGGGTTCGCGAGGCTATTAATGGGGTTCCGGAGGAAACCCGCGCAGCTAATCCCGATGGAACGACAAGGTATATGAGGCCTAGACCTGGGGCTGCGAGGATGTATCCTGAAACAGATGTTCCGCCGATAAAGATCACCAGGGAGCATTTAGAACGGTTAAGAGCTCAGCTGCCTGAGCCTCCCGAGGAGAAGATTAAGAGGCTGATGAGCAGCTACGGTATAAATGAGAAGCTTGCGAGACAGCTCCTGGACATGGAATATGACGATCTTTTTGAGTTTACGGTTAAGGAGACTAATGTTACGCCGACGGTTGCCGCCGCAACCCTTACTGAAACATTTAAAGCTCTGAAGCGTGAAGGTGTGAAGATTGAAAACTTAACCGATGAGCAAATAGTTGAAATCTTTAAGATTGTGGCCTTGGAAAAAACCTCGAAAGAATCTATACCGGAAATCGTAAAATGGTTAACTGAGCATGAAGGCTCAAGCCCCATGGACGCCATAAAAGAGCTCGGCTTAACGATGGTCAGCGAGGAGAAACTTAAATCGCTTATAGAGGAATATTTAGACAAGAACAGAGATCTGATCTCGGAAAGAAAGCTAGGGGCCATCGGGGCTCTGATGGGTATAATAATGAAGGATTTAAGGGGAAAAGCTAAACCAGAACTCGTGAATAAAATTTTAAGGGAGAAATTGGAGGAAAGACTTAAAGGTTAATCACTTAGATGCGCATGTGCTCTATTACAGTAAAAATTATAAGGTTGATCCGCCGAAAAAGGATAGGGAGACTTAGTTGGGAAAAATTCAAGTTGAAATAAAAACATCATTTGGTAAAATAATTGTTGAAGGCTCAAGCGTGAGCGATCTAATAGGCACGTTGGAAACATTGCCTGAAAACTTCACGTATGATCTTGAAGAAACAATCTCTAAAATTACCAAATATAATAAGGAGAAGGAATTTAACGAAATAGTGAGAGAAACGGAGAACGGGCCGGTTCTAATTCTCAAGGATAAAAGAGCAGTCACCCATTGCGAGGCTATCGGGCTAATCCTATACTTCTCTAAGAGCAGAAGTAATAAATCATCGCAGATAAGACGCTTACTTGAGTATTCTGGAATAAAAATTCAAGTTTCTTCAAGACTTAATGAGATGGTTAAACGCGGCTTTGTCTTTAAACTTAACATCGGAAGCCCAGAGTGGACGTTGAGCCCCAAAGGTGAACAATGGATTGAGGAGGAAGTTTTGCCGAGACTAAGGAACAATAAGTAATTTTATTCGGACCTGCTCTGAGCGTACTCATCATATGCCTTAAGTATAGCCTTAATATATTCTTTCAGCTTCTCAGGGGTTATTTCAGGACTTATAGTTAGATTTAGCGCTATGTTGGCTCCTAATGTAGGTGTCCCCACGCGGGCAATCATTCTTCCCCCAACTTTTGCAATGGATCTAGGTTTAACTGCCCTAGCCTCTCTAGGCGCGGCGATCTTCCCCTTAGGCTTAAACCCGATTGGCAGCCAGCTTATTTGAAAGGCATATGCTATTAAATCTAAGAAGGCGGTCAGCCCAACTTTATCAGCCCTTAAATCGCCGACAACCCTAGGAATCTCAAATATGGCGGAATCTCTGTCCAATCTCTCCCTATTTATGCGTTCAATAAACTTTGTCACCGTCTCATCTTTAGATAGAATATTCCTCAGCAGCTGTCTCGTTAGGTTTCCCTCAGGATCTATTCGGTATGCATAGGCGAATTCAGCCGCCTCCTTAGTTAGCTTATATTTTCCAGGCTCCTTCTCGCTTTCCTCTATGAAGCCCCAGCTTTTCAGAAAGCCGTTATTTCGGCTAATATTATGCAGTGTGACGCTTGACTTGCTTGCAACCTCGCTTACGCCAACGTACTCCTTATCGGCTCCAACATTCAGGTATGCAACGAGGATGTCGAATATTTTTGGGAGGCTTAAACGTCTAGGGAGAAATCTTGATGAACTCAAGGATACCCCAACACCTTTAAACTACGTTCTAAAGCTAATATTTCTCTTCTCAACATAAAAATGTATGTCTTCTTAATCTTCTTTTAGCAAACAAAAATTTTAAATCAAATCATACATATATATCTGGATCGTAAAAGGGTTTGTGGTTGCTTATGTGTGGTGAATCCTCGGATCTTGAGTTGGTTGTTAAATATAAGGATGTTGAGGCAAGGTTCGTTGGGAAACCAGATGAGGTTATAAGAGCCTTTTTCAGCTTTATGAGCAAGGTTCTTCCAGCGTTCGATCTTGCCTCTGAGCTGACGCTAACCGTGGATTTAGAGGAGCTCTTAAGAGGCGTGAAGGGTTTGATAGCGTTTACGCCTGAAGGGCCTATCGTAGCAGTTCCACGTGAGAGGCTTGGTGGAGATAGAAATGCAATAATTCTCAATCTTGTTAAGGCTTACATCGGGCATATAGCAGGCCGCCTGGAGAAGGATTCGCTCTCCATGGCTGAGATCATGGCTTCAATCGGCGGCAAGAGCGGTACCGTCGCAGCCCGGCTGAGCGAACTCACCAACATGGGCTTAGTTGAGCGGGTTGGACGTGGAGAATACAGGGTGACAACGTTCGGTTTAAAATTCCTCTTAAATGAGGCTTTACCAAAGATTAGGGAGGAGATTAAAATTGAGCGGGGAAGCGAAGGTTAAAGCTCATTTAGAAGCTGGAGAGGTTAAGGTGGATTTTGAGGGTGATGTAAACCAGGTTTTCGAATCAATAATTAGATTTCTGTCACAGCTATATCCTAATATTGAAATTCTACAGAAAATAATTTTCACACCTGATTTAGCGAGTCTCTCAAGCAGCATCGCCGGACTGGTGGAGATAACCCCGGAGGGGCCGATAATCGCCCCGAACGTGGATTTAACAGCTAGAAGCGCCATCTGCTTAGTGCTTCTCGGCGCATATATTGGAGCTAAACTTGGTAGGCTGAATAAGGATAGCCTAGCGACGAACGATTTGTCAAAGTTTACAGGTAAGGCTAGAAAAACCGTGATAAATGAGCTCCCAAGGCTGATTGAGGAGGGCTTGGTTGAAAAGGTTTCTGATGGAGAGTATAAAATAACGGCTTTAGGTATGAGGAGAGCCGAGGAGATGGTTGAATCCCTAAAGAGGAGGTAAATAAACTGTTTTGAAATCCCTCTTCTAAGTTACTAATATATAGGTCTTTCTGCGATATTTTTAAGCACCGTCTGAAGGTGGGATATTTGAAGGGTAAACCTTTAGCTGCGATAGTCTCTGCGGGTTCATCTAAGTTTGGCAAGAGAGACGGAGTTTCAGGCAGGGAACTGTTCGCTGAAGCCGCCTTAGAAGCCTTCAGTAGATGCCCAAATTTGGAGCCTAAAAAGGATATTGAGGCGCTTATAGTTGGGAACATGAGCGAGTCATTTGAGCATCAGTGTCACTCAGCGCCAATAATGGCGGATTGGGCTGGGCTAATTCCATCAGCATCGGCTGTTAGGGTTGAAGCGGCATGCGCCTCGTCTGGCGCAGCGATAAGATACGGATTATTTGCAATACTCTCCGGCATATATGACGTCGTCATGGTTGGAGGCTTTGAGAAGATGACTAACAGAACAACTTCTGAGAACACTGAGTATTTAGCCATGGCATCCGACTTCCCGTTTGAGCAGTGGAACGGTGCAACTTTCCCAGCTCTCTTTGCGCTTATGGCCACAGCCCATATGAATGAATATGGCACCGGGGAAGATCAGATGGCCCTGGTTGCAGTTAAGAATCATCATAATGGAGCGTTAAATCCTAAGGCGCATATGCAGCGCGAGGTCACGGTGGAGCAGGTTATGAGTTCAAGGGTTATTGCTAAACCATTAAAACTTTACGACTGCTCATTAATATCCGATGGGGCAAGCTGCGCGATCCTAACTAAGCCGGAGGTCGCCAGAAAATACACTGATTCGCCGGTTTACATAATCGGGTCGGGGCATGGAACAGACTACATAGGGCTTTATGAGAGAGAAAGCCTAACAAGTCTGCGGGCAGCTAGAATCGCCGCTAAAGAAGCTTATGAAATGGCAGGCATAAGTCCGCGGGATGTTGACGTTGCAGAGGTGCATGACTGCTTCACGATAGCGGAAATAATCGCATATGAGGATCTTGGCTTCTGCGGTCCAGGTGAGGGTGGAAGATTCATAGAAAGCGGCGCTCCAACCCTTGACGGCTACCTGCCCATCAACACCAGCGGCGGGCTTAAGTCGAAAGGCCACCCTGTTGGCGCAACAGGTGCTGCCCAACTATATGAAATATTCCTTCAGCTTACCGGTCAAGCTGAACGTAGGCAGGTTGATGGATGCGAGATTGGTTTATCACATAATCTTGGCGGGAGCGGAGCAACATGCATAGTTCACATTTATCAGAGGGGGTGAAAGAATGAGCGAAAATTATCCGTTCACTATCGAGCAGTTCTATAAGTTTGTAGGCGAGGGGAAAATTATGGGTGCAAAATGCAATAAATGCGGAGCCATCTTTGCGCCTCCGAGAACAGCATGCTCAAGCTGTCTCTCAACAGATTTCTCTTGGATTCAACTGAAGAATAGGGGTAAACTTCTGACGTATACAGTAATTCATATTGCGCCGGAAAAATTCCAGCAGATGGCTCCATATGCCTTCGGCATACTTGAGCTCGAATGCGGAGTCCGACTGCCGGGGATCATCCAAGGCGTAAAACATGAGGACATAAAAGTAGGTATGGAGCTGCAGGTTGATTTTGATGCGAATATTCCTCAAACGTGGCCTCAGTGGCCTAGATACTTCTTTAGACCACCATGAGTTCCTCACCGTAACGCTGCGAGAAATTCAATTCGCCACGTTAAACTACTAGCCTTATTCAGGAGAAAACGTTGAAAATTAAGAGATATGCTATATTTAACCTTCAACTACATATCGATAGTAAACGTATTCTCCGGCTGTTGGGCTTCTCCTGGTTATTTTCACTATGTCCCCGGGCTTAGCTCCAATGACCCTTATAATCGGATCTGAAGTTTTTATGCGCGGCAACTTATATGGTTCAACATGGTATTTCTCCAAAACCTCATTTCTCTCTTCCAGGGGTAAAACTTCATGTTTCGGAACTAAATTGTGCTTAAATATGTTGAAGGATGGAAAATCTTGAGATATAAGTTCAATGTTGTTTTTTCGGGCCTCTGATCTAGCGGACTGCGTATACTTCTCGCCTATTATTATGCCCTTCACAATGCTTCTGGACTTCATATATTTCGACATCTGCTCAATGTAACGTACGCCAACAGCTTCATCCGTCGATATAACCCAGATGAGAGATTTTTCACCATTGGAATCTTCAGTTGTAATTAATGCGCCGCTTTTAATTTCCTCCCTTTCTAGAAGCCTATGGCTCCTAAGCTCAATGAGCACTTGCAATTTTCTTTCAAGGATCGGATTTAGAGTCAACCTAAACACCTTTCAGCGCCAAAGGGCATATCCAAAAAAGTAAAGAGTGCTTTTAAACTTTACGTTGCATTACATGTTTACGCATCTCCCTCGCGAATAACCAATGCGGCCGCTCCTAAAGCGTTGGAAAACTCACAGTTCTCCGGAACATAGGCTACCGCGCCGAATAATCTGGCAGTTTCACATATAATTTTAGATGAAATTCTGCTCTTAGCAAACATTCCGGTAATAATGACGCTGTCTTCAAGCCCGCATGCTCTTGCAGCCATAGCGGCTACAACACCTATCGTTTGAGAAACCATATTGAAGATTCCAGCAGCAACATCGTTTAAATCAGATTCATACGTTAGTTTAGCAAGGTTTGAGGCTGTTGCTTCAGCCGGCACTATTCCAACCGATCCGCCAACTATATCGCCAACTGTTAAATCCACTCTATTAGCATTTCCTTTAATAGCCATATCTTCCAGAACCTCAAATTTGGTTACGCCGAGAATTCTTCGCGAGAGACCAATCACTGTTCCCCCGCCAACACCTGTTCCACAAACATGTTTTACAACTTTTCCATCCTCATATGCGGCGACAATCGCTGTTCCAGTTCCAGCGCTAACAATTAAACCCTCGCTTCTCTTGGCTAATAGTAAACCCCCTGCTCCTAAGGCCCCTAACTCCTCAACCCGCCTAGCTGGTAGGCCTAAAATCTCCTCTCCAATAAACCTTGAGCCTCCGCCTGATACAGCTACAGCATCTATAATGTCCCTGTATTCTTTACCAGATCTTCTGATGAAAAAATCCAAAATCCTCAAAGCGGTCGCCTTCGGCTCCTTTACTGGAAGAATATGCTTATCAAGGATCTTCAAGTTTTTGTCTACAAGAATGGCTTTAGCGAAGCTTGCACCTATATCTAAGCCTACGATCATGGATTAACCTCCAATAATAGTTCTAATTAAATCATCCGTTAAAATGGTTTTATTTAGACACGCTCTATATCAAGCGTGAAACAGATGAAAACACGAAAAAGAATGCGGTAAGCGTATTGTAACATGTTTAAACATTTCATACGAAAATCTTATCTCTATATACAATTTTACCAATTGTTAAAATCCTAGGTTAGATCAATATGAAGGCTAAAGATATTGTTGCAAGCGCCGTATGCGGCGTCCTCTATGGAGCAGTCGGCTACATGATCTATCTTCTGGCGCCGATAACAACCCCAGGCATTGGGATAGTAAGGTTTTGGCCATCTGTTATTATACCAGCGGTTTTCGCTGTTCTCTTCGGGCCGCTTGTTGGTGGTTTAGGCGCGTCCATAGGCATATTTGTGAGTGATCTGCTGATACATGGCGACCCATTACTCAGCCTCTCAGCTGGGGTAACATCAAACTTCATTGGCTTTTATCTTCTGGGATACATTTCGAGGAGAAGAATTGATTGGACTAAGACTGTGGCTGTAGCAAGCATAATACTACTGTCCGCTTTCCCAGCGTTAGAGTATGTATTACTAATCCATGTTTCCCTTAACGCAGTAATATTATTTATAGGGCTTTCAATAGCAAGCTACGCCATAATGGTTGCCGTGGGATATTTATGGCCTCAATGGAGAAGCTATGGCATAGCATCGATAGTCGGCCTAGGCGTTGGGAGTACAATAATAGGCTTTGTTGTCTGGGCGTATAGTCAAATATTTGTTCTTCCAGCAGCCGTCGGAGGAGGGTTCCAGCTACCATTATACGTGGCCCTAATTTGGCTGATATGGACGTTCGCAACTGAGATTCCATTTCTAATAATTCTTGGACCGCCAATCCTGAGGGTTTGTTTTCAAGCCTTTCCATCGCTGAATCCGCTTAAAGAATGGGGTGAGAACGCTGGGGAAAGAGAAAATATTAAATCCGAAGATGCTGTTAAGCCGTGATATCATGATATTTTGGCTGGATTGGAAATGAAAGAGAGCGGTGATAAAGAGGGGACGTTATTTAGAATAGTCGCTGTCGGTGGAACATTCGATGAGCTTCATAAAGGGCATAAAATCCTGCTTACAACAGCATTTAAGTATGGCGAGAATATTTGGATAGGTTTATGCACTGATGAGTTTGCGAAGAAGCTGCGTAAAAATCATGATATTGCATCCTATGAGGATAGGGCTAAAGAGTTGGCGAAGTTTCTTGATGATCTCGGCGTTTCTGATAGGGTAAAGATAATTCCATTGTCAGATCCATATGGGCCAGCGGCAACAAGCGCCGAGATCGAAGCGATTGTTGTTAGTAAAGAGACGGAGTCTAGGGCTAGGGAATTGAACTCCCTAAGGCTGAAGAGCGGACTTAAGCCTTTAGAGATAATTGTTATAGATATGGTTCCCGCGGAGGATCAAATTCCCATCTCAACCACGAGGATTAGGTGGGGCGAAATAGATCGAGAAGGGAGATTGCTGAGGAAATAGAGGGTCAATTGCGGCGACACAGAAGATTTAAGTTAAAATCTGCATATCTATTTTTTGAGGGTATGCAAGGCGATATATTAAGTCTATAGTGATATCGGTTGAAGAGGACTGGGTTTGCTGAGTTACCGCTTCATGACGGTAAGGCTCCTCAGTGGCTAGTTGAGCGCATGGTGAAACTGGCCGGAGAGATAGTTGCAATAATCGTTGATGAGCATGGGCGTGAATTTTTTCTAAAAAGGGTTTCAGACCCATACTGGTTTCAGGCTTTCGGTTGCGTTCTGGGTTATGACTGGCATTCTTCAGGTGTTACAACGGTTGTTACTGGGGTGCTGAAAACAGCCTTAAAAGGTGAGGATTTCGGCATAGTTGTTTGCGGCGGTAAGGGTAGGGCTTCCAAAGAGGCTCCCTTGGAAATAGTTAAGGCGGGCGAGGCGTTCAATCTTTCAACAGGAAAGATAGAGAGCCTCCAATATGCGAGTAGGATGAGTGCAAAAGTTGATAACGCAGCAATACAGGCTGGCTATCCGTTATACCACCACGCTTTCTTCGTTACTGAGGATGGCAAGTGGGCTGTAATACAGCAGGGCATGAACGTGAATGATAGGACGGCACGTAGATATCATTGGCTTTCAGACCATGTGGAGAACTTTGTTGTTGAGCCGCATAAGGCTATAGTTGGCGATGCGAGGCGGCCTATGGCTCTAGATATGACAGCAAGGGAAAGCGAAGAATGCCGGAAAACATCCGTTGACATAGCCAAGGAAAGAACGGAGAAGGTTGCCAGAATGTTTGAGATGATACGTCCAGTATACCAAAGGTCGCTTCAGGAATGGATCCCAAATATCTCGACTAAGGAGTGGAAGGATTATGTTGCAGAGTTCCTTTCCATGCCCTTTACAATAAACTGGAAAGCCTTAAAGAGAGCGTATGAGGTACAGCCGAGAAATTATGAGGAGCTGCTGGGCATTAAAGGAATAGGCCCATCGACAGTTAGGGGCTTAGCATTAGTAGCCGAGATAATATATGGCGATAAGCCGAGCTGGAGAGACCCGGTTAAATACTCTTTCGCTTATGGTGGAAAAGATGGGGTTCCATATCCAGTTAATAGAAAAGCCATGGATGAATCAATAAGCATATTAAGAGAAGCGGTTGAGAAAGCACGATTAGGCGACAGAGAACGCCTAAACATGCTCCAGAAACTAAGAAGATTTGTGCCGCCGGACGCAAGAATATAAATTCCCATCTTCTAGGGTAACGTGTAATCTTCTATTTCCTTCCCTAAAACTAACTTTACGCCGCGTTTTTCCGCTAAAGTTCTCAGAGCCTCGGATGCCTCTGGTGTAACTCTGGCTACAGATAAAATGGTTAGCAGAGGCTTTCTGCCATATTTCTCCTCAACTATTCTTGCGCGTTCCGCAATTTTCTCAACCTCTTTCTCAGCTTCATCAATGCTCCTTATGCTCACCGTTGCTTCTCCAATAACTAAAGGTTCCTCGCAGAATATATTCACCTCTTTAACCTCACCCTCATGAACAAAGTATTTCTTCCCTATCCTAGCTCCCTCGTACCCCATCTCTTCGAGCATAACCTCTAGAAATGCTGCGACATGATCTTCAAATGTTACACCTAGAGTTCTGCTTAGCTCCCTGAACCCTGTGATCATATATTTACGCATTCTCTCCTGCCCTAGCCTAAGTGCCTTAACCTCCTCCCAAAGCCTATTCTGGTTCTCCCAAAGTTTATTCTGGTTCTCCCAAAGTCTTCTTTGATCCTCCCTCAAGCTTTTAATCTCTTCCCAAAGCCTATTTTGCCCCTCCCAGAGTTTCTTTTGATCTTCTCTTAGGCTCATGATCTCTCCCCAAATCTTTTCGTGCCCTTCCTCCAACCTATCTAACCTCTTTAGTATTTCTGATAATCCGAGGTAGCCGGCGACAGTATAGCGGAACTCCACATCCTTCTCAAGTAGCTCTATAAACTCACGCTTAAGCTTCTCAGCCATATTTATCATTAATAGAAATTTGGAAATCAGATATTTAAGGGCTAGGCTGCTAAGAAAACTTCTCTAATATGGCTTTTAATATTATCTCTGTGCACTCTTCGGGACTGAGCTTGTCCGAGTCAACCGTGACCCCCGGGTTTATCGGTTCCTCGTATGGAACTCCTAATCCTGGAACCGTTTTGCTCTCGCCCCTAAAGGCTTTGGCATATACTTCTCTAGGCGATCCATAAACATCTATTCCGCGTCTAGCCTCCCTCTTAATGCAAACCTCTAGTGGACACTGGATGTAAGCCTCCATGAATCTGGATATCTCACGTCTAGCGTGATCGCGGTATTTACGCCTATTACCAGTTGCATCAATTATAACGTTTATGCCATTATCCGTCAAGATCCTAGCGATATACACAAGCGCGCCATAGACGATATCCCGCTCCTCCTCAGTATACTTAGGATTAGGCGTTATTATTTTACGTAATGCGTCTGAAGAAAGAACATAAGCATGAACTCCTAATGACTTAAGCTTGTCAGATAACAAATTTGCAATGGTAGATTTGCCGCTGCCAGGCAAACCAGTAACCCAAATGCACCAGCCAACACTAGACATGCAGGTTACTCCTTTTTGCGACGCGAAATCACTAATCCGTATATTCCGTGGAACCCTACTGTTAAGCCTATGAAGGATGATGAGAGCGAAAAAATCGATAAAATAATTGATTTTTCTAAGATTCCAATCACCATGAAGAATGATATTAAGAAGCTAGATGTCAGCAGCAGGGCTCCAGTAATTATTTCGGCAGTTTCCCTTTGTATGTTAGTCATAAAGCCAACACTTCACGTAATGTCCTTTACCGACTTCGATTAAAGAGGGTTCTTTAGTGTCGCATATTCCCTTCATGAAGTTTGGGCATCTAGGATTGAAGCGGCAACCTGCTGGCGGGTTTATTAGGTTGGGCGGCTCACCTATAGGCACCTCTTTGATCATAAAGCGGTTTGATGGGTCGGGATCTGGTATAACGTTCAGCAGCGCTCTTGTATAAGGATGTAATGGATTAACTAGCATTTCTTTCGTCTCCGCGCTCTCAACGATGTGAGCTGCATACATTATGTAGATTCTTTCCGAGAAATATCTCGTTGTTGAAAGGTCATGCGTGATGTATATTACGCTTAGGTCATATCTTCTCTGCAGGTCCTGTAATAACTTAAGTATTTCTATTCTAACTGACGCGTCCAGCATGGAGACGGGTTCATCTGCAACTATCATTTTCGGTTCCAGAATTATTGATCTTGCTATAACTAGCCTTTGTTGTTGTCCCCCGCTTAACATATGTGGATATTTATTGATGAAGTCTTCAATCGGGGTTAGTTTAACCCTCTCTAGAGCTTTATAAACTCTCTTTTCTCTTTCCTTTCTATCTTTAATTCCATGAATTGCAAGAGGTTCCTCCAATATTCTCTTCACGGTCATGAATGGCGGTAGTGCCCCAAAAGGATCCTGCTGGACTAGGCCAGTTTCCCGCCTATACCACTTTAGCTCCCTCCACCCTAAATGGGTTACGTCCCTTCCTCTGAATATTATTTTTCCATCGGTTGGCTCGTATAGCCTAAGTATGGTTTTGCCAAGAGTTGTTTTACCGCAACCGCTCTCGCCAACTATAGATATCGCTTCTCTTCCAGCAAGGGTTAGGCTAACTCCATCAACTGCTTTTACATAGCTTCTTTTACCGAAGGGTCCCCTTCTGATTTCAAAGTACTCCTTTAAGTTTTCAACGTATAGTAGCGGGCTGCTCATGGTGATTCCTTCTCATAAAGCCAGCATTTAGCATAAAAGCCTTCATTCAGGTGCATTATGGGAGGATCTTTGACGCACTTCTCAAAGGCAAAGGGGCACCTATCAGCGAACCTGCATCCTCTAGGCGGATCTAGGAGGCTTGGTGGAGAACCCGGTATGAAACCCAGTTTTTTATCGGTTCTAAGCGTGGGAACGCTCTCCATTAATTTTTGAGAGTATGGATGTTTTGGATTGTTATAAAATGCTTCTGCGTCGCTAAATTCTATAATTTGACCAGCGTACATAACTGCAACTTTATCTGCCAGTTCGCTGGAGAGGCTGACGTCGTGAGTTATGAATACCATGCTTATTTTCATCTCCTTTTTAATGCTCTTAAGCAGATTCATTATATTAGCTTGCGTCAGTACGTCTAGGGACGATGTGGGTTCATCCAGAATCATTAGTTCTGGATTTGTTAGAAGGGACATTGCTATAATGACTCTTTGTTTCATCCCGCCGCTCAATTCAAAAGGATAATGATGCAGGAAGGCCTCATTTACTCCGACCGCCTTTAAAGTTTTTGCAGCCCTTTCGAGGGCTTCACTCTTACTCATTTTTTGATGTAGGAGGAGAGGTTCAATCATTTGGTCTCCTATCTTAATGATCGGGTTTAAGGAGTTTAATGCTGCTTGCGGGACATATGTAATCTTAGTCCACCTGATTTCCTTTGTGAATGTCTCCTCGTCTAAGTCCATTAGGTTTAAGCCATTGAAGAGGATCGTGCCTTTGTATACTGACACGTTTCTGGGCAACAACCTTATTATTGACTTTGCCAGCGAGCTCTTCCCGCAGCCGGACTCCCCGATAACAGCGATTGTTTCCCCCTTTGGTAGCGAGAATGATACATCATCAACCGCCTTAACCTCTCCCCTCAGCGTTCTATAATACATCACTAGGCTTTTTATGCTGAGGTGTCTCTCGCCCATTTAAATCTCCTTCAATTTTGGATTGAATATTTTGTCTAGTGCGAAACCCAGCATTGCGAAACTTAGCGAGGCAGCCGCTAACATAATAGATGGTTCCAGAACCCAATAATATAGGCCCTTATACAACGCTCCGTTCGTAAATGCATCATCGATTATTTTTCCCCACGTTGGGGCCAATGGGTCTCCTAAACCAAGTATCGCTAATGCTGCCTCGAGAAAAACGAAGTCAGCCACTGAGAGGACAATTGAGGGAATTATTGTTGGCAATACCTTTGGGATCAAGTAATATAACACGATTCTTAGACTGTCAGCACCATATGCCTTTGCCGCCTCAACGTATGGAAACTCCTTAATCTGTAAAAACATAGCCCTATAATTTTTAACACCACTACCAAACATTGTAAGCGCGATGACAACAACTAGGAGAACCATTATACTGAATTTATAAAATGTGGATATCATTATTAATACTGGTAGGAAAGGAAGGATCATAAAGACCTCGGTAATCCTCTGTATAATGGTATCCATTTTTCCTCCAAACCATGCGCTAATAGCTCCAATAAACATTTGAATTAAAGCTGTAGAAGCAGAGGCGGTTACACCGAATGATAACGCTATTGGTGCACCCCATAGGAGTGCTATTCCTAAATCTCTTCTTAAATGATCTGTTCCAGCCCATCCATGAACCTTACCATATATGACAAGTTTAGAAAACAAATCTATTCCGGTCTCAAAACATATCGCCTCTATTTGGAGCTTATACCGTCCCTTCGTAACCTTAGCCGTATTCGGATTAAATATACTTTCATCTTCTTGAGCAAAAAGTAAGAGGGGTAGTGGAGCGCCATATTCAAATGTCTTATTAAACTTTTTCGAGATTGCGCTTATTAAATCCCTTACTAGGTTCTCATCGTTTGATATGTAGTAGCTATAATCTTTTGAGATTAAGAATATTTTGAGAATTATTTCCTCTCCATTTGGCTTAATCCAAGAGACCGTCACTTTAGGTGCTGAGGCGGTGAAGTTTGATTTAAAGAAGAGATTTATTTCGCTAGGAAAATCATCATATTCATAGTTGAATGAGATCTCTACTCTTATAACACTAAACTTGCCCTCTACTGAGATTATAGCTTTAGACACGCCAGGCTGGTTTCTATCAGTGCTCAACACTATCGTTTCAGGTAATTTTCTAGATAAGAAAAAATTTATCCAGGAAGGTGGGGAATTACGAGGATTATCAAGCCAATACTGTTCGCCAGCCCTCCAAAGCTTAGTTGCCTCCTCATAGGGTAATGCAACTATGGTATAAATTGAGAGCCCAACTAATATTAATATAATTATTAATCCGGCAAAAGCGGATTTATAAATCAATAGATGCTTAAAGAAATCTTTCAGCAACATTAAGCGCCCCCAGCCCTAATTCTTGGATCTAAAATCGCATAAACGAGCTCTAGTGTAAAGACCGTTACGGCTAGAAGATAAGCGTATATTACTACAAGTCCCACCAAGACTGGTGTATCAAATATCATTGACGCAGCGTAAAATAGACTTCCTATTCCAGGCCAATTAAATACCCTTTCGGTTATTATTGCTCCCATCCATGAGCCTATCAATGTTAATGAGAAATCAGTTATGATGGGCGGTAATGTTGGTCTAAGAATATATCTTCTCTGAATCAATGATTCTGGCAAACCTTTAGCCTTAGCCAGTTCCACATAATCCTCGCTTGAGAACATTAAGAAGAACGTTCTCCTAACATATATATTTATAAATGAGTAGGCTACCAACCAAGATGATATTGGAAGAATCATGTGTTTCAGAACCTCTAGCGCGTACAATAGCTTATCAGTTGGTGGTGGAGGATCGACCATTCCACCATATGGTAACCCTACGCCAAACCATGATCTAAAGAGTGATGCAAAAATTAGTATTAGGAATATTCCATAGAACCATCCAGGTAAAGATGATAAGGGAGATAGTAGAACGCTTATTTTATCTGGAAGGGAACCGTATCTTCTAGACAAAAATAGACCGAAGAACAAGCCTATAAAAAATAGGATAAGTTGTGTTGTTGTGAAAAGGAGAACCGTATTTGGCAGTCTTTCCAGAATAATTATACGAACACTTTTTGATCCACTATCGCTGTATAGGAATAATGCTCTCCCAAGATTAAGTGATATGGCATCTTTCAGGTAAATGAAACTTCTGTATACGAATGGTTTATCAAAGCCTATTTTCTCTATTTCAAGCGTATAAATTTCGTTTATCAACCTCATAATTTGAGTTTCATTCAACATTCTATAGGCGGGGTTTTGACGGATACTTTGTGAAACTAAAAGGTAGATTTCGCTCTTAATTATTTCATCAACGTATCCACCCATGTTCGCGACCAAAATCGTTATATAGATTGCAGCAACCACCGTTATGAGAAGCATGAAAGCTCGCTTAAAGAGATACCCTATTATTTTCGGAATCACCTCTACCACCAATCACCGGAATAAAAATATTGAGGAAAAATAAAAAGATATTGGTATTTATTGACTACTTTTTCCTGAGCAGTGGAAGAACAATTGCGGCTATGGCGATGATTAAAGTCACTACTGAAATTCCCATTAACATGTTTACTGTGATGCTTAGGGAATCGATTTTCGAACTTAATGTATTTATTGTTGTTGTTAATTCGCTCCTTAAACCACTTATTTTCGTTTCATAATCCGTTTTTATTTTAGCCATTTCACCTGCTAAGGACTCAGATATGCTCATGACCGTTGTTGATCCAGCCGTCATAGATGGCATGCCAACAAGCTTCGATACAGCTATCACATCAACGCTTATTGTCCCAGAGGATAGCAGTATTGTTTTCTCAGGCTCCATTATAATTCTCCATAAGCCATCTCTGATAGGCTCAGCCGAACCAACCAGGACTTCTGTCGGAGTCATGATGATATACTTTACGCTCTGAATATCTGATACTTTGTATGGTTGCCCTTTGAAGGTGATCGAAACGCTAGCCTCTGATGGAAGACCACGTAAGATTGTAGGTTCCAGGGTAACTTTAACTTCCGGTATCATTGGCTCAGAGAATTTAAGCCACTTATCTGCGGGATCTGGAAACTCTCTATTTGCTCTTAACACGACGATTCTGTTAATTGAGTCTACCTTCTCCAAGTATACTGGGCCGTTACCCACAAGGAAATGTCCTTTCGCTTCATACAATCTTTTCAAGTTATTGTATCTTTCTAAAGCTTCTGCCTCACTGATATAATTACCCAAAACGTTTTTATATGGAATGAATTTTTCGCTGATAGCCTTATCCAAATATTTCTTCAGAATGTTTAGTGCTGGACCAGCAATATAATTTGCTTGCTCAATATTGATTTTTGCAGCTTTACTAGACGAAAATGCCAATTCATTATTCGCCTCAGCAAGCCATCCTATGGTGATTGTATGCCATGGGGCTGGACCATAAGCGTAAACAGGATCAAAGGCATTGGCAGCATCAGCTGCTATATATTCAGCGTCTAAATATACCATGTCTGAATAATATTCTATTATCAGTGGATCCTTGCTTATTATTCTGAAACCTTTAAAGTACTCTCTAAATGCTTCAAATGATGGAAGATATGCTTCATCGTACACTGGGCTCTCTGGTTTAGCCATATCAAAAGTCAATATATAGCTGAATACAAAGTCCGCTAATGACAGTTTACTGCCGTCATGATATTTCATCTTAAATAGGTTTTCATCATAATAGATTACCGTCTTTGTCTTAGCTGTTGTGCCTGGGGAAGCATAGATAATTTCTTGTTTCTCAGCGTCCCAATCATACCATGCATCCGTTGGAACATCAATGCTGCCCACAAACTTTAAGGAAACCCAATCTAAAGTAACACCTACAGGTAATCCTTCTAAGACGTAGACTTCGGCTTTTTCAACTCTTTGGGGCCAATAAAGCCCAGTGAATGGATCAGGTATAGCAGATGGGTCACCTAATGGGTCATAGTATACGTGGTCATACACCCAGTTGCTCCCAGCAACCGGGTTAACAGGCTCAACCATTAGATCTGAGGTTGCCGCTTTAACTGTACCGCCTACCCTATTAACATATCTGATCGTGTATGGATATAATCTAGCGCTTGAAAAGCCTCCTGATAAGTCGTAAGCTAACGATATTTCTTTTCTTGCTGGCCACGGGGCAATTTGGTTAACCAGCCATATTCTAACCGAGTCCTCCATCGATAATCTCAGCGCCTCTCTCATTAGTCTATCTCTTTCTTCAATCGTTGTGAACTCCCTATTCCATAGCTTGCCCGCAACCTCATCGAATTCTGGACTTGGCTTATATGCTTGCCATAATGGATCTGCGCGCCCTCGTGATGTATAAAAGTAGCCAAAGTTATCTGATTCATCTCTTGAAATTAATTGTACTATCCACCCGCCAGTATAAAGATGCCACAGCCCTTCTGCTGGATTACTACGAATCCATATAGGCGCAGCCTCCCTACTAGTCTTATACTGCCTATCAACAGTAAAACCTACCTTCTCAAGCTGCGAGGCTATGTAGTCACCTATTGCTCTTCTTTGGTCTTCCACTCTAACTATGAATATTAATGCTACTAATTCACCCTTATAGTACCACTTTCCATCTTTTAGCTCCGCGTCTAGCTTAATCATTTCTTCAGTAATTATTTCTTTAGCCTTGTCAAAGTTATAGCTATATTCTTTTTCAATTAGTTTGACAATCTCAGCGTATCTCGCATAATCCGGAAAAGCTGGCGTTAAAGTGGTATATTTGGGCACAGCCATTCCAGCCATTATCTCATCACAAATATATTTCCGGTCTACTAGATAATTCATAGCCTCCCTAATTCGCGGAACAGAGAACGGATTTAGTTTGCCCGTTAAAAACTCCGGCCCGGATGGATTAAATGTTAAATCAAAATATAGCCCATAGGATATCGCGTACCATAGATCTGGTGAAGCTTTAACGGTCTTGAATAGTTCTGGGTCAGTTATATCCCTGAAATACGCTTGTATCTCATTTTTCAGCAGCATATCAATAACTTTTGCTTCATCTTGCTCAACAAAGAGTACAATTTCATCAACCCATGATCCCTTAGGTACTTCCTGTGCAAAGGCGGTCGGTATATTTGCCAAGAAAGTGCTGGAGAACAGCAGGATTAGGAAAACTGTCAACAAAGCATCTAGTTCAATTCTCCTATTCATGTTTAAATCACGCTCAAAACATAGAATTATCTATAAGCCTTAATAACTTTTTTGGCTAATTCCTTATTTTTGACGATTTTTATAGAACTCATTGCAAAACCCTTAGATAAATGGTTATGCAGGCTATTTGTATGAATGCTAGGAAGTTTGATGCCAGCCTTTCATATCTTATGGTTATTCTCCTGAATGCTGTTAGCCGTGCGAAGAATCTTTCAACAGCGCTCCTCATGCGCTTATACGCTTTCCTATCGAGCCTGTATGGTCTTCCAAGCTTGGGATTGC
>CALKGV010000049.1 GCA_938091805.1 uncultured archaeon
CACATTTGGAGATTAAACTTAAATAAAATGGCGATACCTAAACGCTTCTAAGCGCGATTCTATAAAATTATTACCGTGGATGAAAAAATAGGTTTAATCAAGACAAGTTTTGTCGATTTTTAAAATCAGAACACCTGTTGCTATATGGAATCCTGAGCATAAAAAGAATAATAATTCAAAGCCTAAGCGACTCACTATTACTGCGGCGATTAAGGCAGCTATTGACCCCGCGATATCGTATGCGGATTCAAATATCCCAAGCGTTAAGCCTTTCTCCCCTCCGTTGTTGCTTACTTCCAAGATTAATGCCAGGCGTGAAGGCCCCTGAAGCGCATAGGATACTCCAAAGAAGAATTCCATCAAGTAGAGATGCGCGATGTCAAAAGCAAATAGGTAGGCGAATGTGCATATGGCGCTCAATATGACCCCGATAAAGAAGATTCTTTCTTTCCCATACATATCAACGAGTTTACCAGCTGGAGCCTTAAGGAGCGCTGAGACAAGCCCGAAGACCGTTGCCAGCATTCCTAAATCCAGCACGGATGCGGAGAAACGGTTAAGAACAAATATGGGGTAAATTGAGCCAAGCAGACCTATCCCTAGAGAACTTAGAGTGCTTAAGGTGATTATGCACGCTATTTGTGATCTCCGCATAGGCTCTACCCTCTAAGGGTAGAGTTGGAATATAGGTGACCATTACGTATCTGAACGTTGACATTCCTAGGTTCGCTTGCCTCCGAAAAATAGTTATATTGTCAGGTTAAAATAAACCTTACGGAGCTAGTTGCTACATTTTGCTTCCAGCAATGGAGAGCATAAAAATGTTTAATTAGGATGAAAGCCCTTATACCTTATAGATTAGAGTATGCAGACTCTTTTCAAGCGTTTAATATCCGGACTGTTTGACCATGAGCAGCGTCGAAAGAGGCTCTAGAACACGCCCAATTCGCTGGGCACTTTTAACCCTAGCAGTCATCATCATCGTCCTTATTCTCCTTCTCAGCCGCGAAATCGTGATTTTCTGGCTTAACATTCAGGAATTCGGAGATTTATTCATAAAACCTCTATATTTCGGTTTATTAGGCGGAATTATCCTCGTATCTTTCACCTTTTTTAGATTGGACTTCAAAAATAGGCGATCCGTAACTTGGTACGCCATTAATTTCATGGTCAGATTTATCCGCTCAGGGGGAGACATAGAAAGAATTTCTCCAATATGGATTGACTTTGAAAGTTTCAGGATGCCGCTCATAAAATTTTTCGTTTGGCAGATCACTAAATCCTTGATCGGATCCCTCTTCTTCATTAATGCTATGTTCGGTATGGCTATAGACGCGATTATGCGTGGCTGGAGCTCCGGCATTGAGATGCTGCCCCAAATCTTCAGTCTCCCTTTTGTGACGCCGCCAATCGATAGGTCTTACGCTGAAGCAAAGGTTTTCCCTTTAATGCCGGTTTTAACGTTGCTAATTCCGCCCTTAATTAACTCTTTATGGCTGCGTCTCGTGCTTCTGGTCGCCTTAACCCATATTATTCGCATAACGGTGCCTTTTATTGCTGCATATCTCTGGAATTTAGAGCGGACTAGCTTAAGAAGATTCATACCGAACATACAGGTGCTGGCAGCAGTCTTCATTTTATGGTATACGTTCACCAGGTTCTTTGCATCTTTCATCGACTATAACACTAGATACTTAATTTTAGGGCTTGTCTTCACTGGCGTTACTCTTGTCGCCTTTGCAATAGTAGATTGGAAAAAGGCTGAAATTCGTTTTAGCCGCCGAGAGGTTTATCTCCGCTTAGTAGTTTTAGCCATAATTAGCTTAGTCACAGGATCAGCAATTTTACTTAACAACAGCATTGCGGACGTTAGAAAGCTGGATATGCTTGGTCCATATGTTACTCAGCTTATCTCTGTAAATCGGCATCTTGCCGATCTTGAAAGTGTTGAAGAGTCTCCATATGAATTTGGTTCAACATCCATTTTTCCCGATCAGATTAATGCTTTCATCACACAAAATAAGGATCTTCTAGAGAGGGTTCGCCTCTGGGATCAGCAAGCTTCATTTGACAAGCTTAGACCGGAGATAGGTTTAATACCATACATAAATTTCTCTGATGCGGATATTTTGCGCTTCAACGGCACTCTTTACTGGAGCGCCTCAATGGATCTAATCGCGCCTCAAACTGTTCGACCCGAAGATAGATGGTACGCGTTACATTTTGTATACACCCATGTGCCTAATGGTTTTCTCATGCTTGACGCCCATAATGGGAGGATAGTGGAAGCTACCAAATTTTTCCCTCAAAGGAGAATCTATTATGGTGAAGGTGGGCTCTTCCAAGAAACTTGGATCGCTTATCCAGCTGGGAGAACCTCCAGTGATGAAATTGGAGGTTACTTTTATGATGGCAAAGGTGGAGTAGATGTTCCGCCACCATTAAGCTGGATTTTTGAACCTAATTTTATGTTCTCTTATCCCACAACGACGATGCATATTATTAGGTATAGAGATGTTCATGAACGCATGAAACTTCTTTTTCCCTACTTTAAATATGAAATTGGGAGGCGGCGCATAGATATATGGCCTGTGACTGATGGTGAACAAACATTCTGGGCAATGCCCCTCATAATATTCCTGAACGCTGAAAATGTGCCGTGGAGCGATGGGAACCCCTTTGGAAGACTCGTTGGATATGCTTTGATAAACGTTTACCATGGAGACATACATTTAATAATTACTGGAAACGACTTCTTCAGCCAACTATTCAAAACAGTCTACGCTAAATATGTCTCTACAGAAATGCCGGAGTGGTTAAAGACGCAGTTGAGATACCCTGAGGAACTCTTCGAGTGGAGAGTCTCCATGTATAACTTCTTTCATGTAGCAGAGCCATCTACATTTATTGCTGCTAAGGAATTCTACAAGGTGCCTGAGGGCATAGACACGTATTATATTATAGCTCAGCCGCATGGATTTGAGAAACCAGAGTTTGTGGGACTATTATCTTTAGAGCTAAGAGGAGCATTAGGGGAAAACCTCGCCGGCTACATTGTTGTTAGGAACGATTATCCCCATACTGGCGAAATGATCTTTTATAAAGTACCGTTGGGAGCGGAGAAAAAGCTCCTCGGGCCATCTGCGGTAAATGAGGCTTTAGAGAGAAACCCGGACTTCGCAACGCTAAAAACCCTTCTAAGAAATCCGCGTATTGGAAACCAGATTTTCTACAGAATTGGTAGCTACGATGTTTTCTTTATACCCGTTTACACAGCACCAGGAGGCGGCGTCATCACGCAGCTTGGGACAATTGCAACTGTGGGGGCGGATTTCACTGGCGAATACTACGTTGGTTTAGGCTCCACTGTTGAGGAGAGCTTTAGAGCTTTCTTAGCAAGGATCGCAGGTATTGAGGTCCATCCGACGCCGGAGTTAAGTGAGGAGGAAAGAATCGCTAGGCTGCTTGAGATTATTGAGGAAGCAAGCTTCAAAGTGTTAACGCCTGAAAACCTAAATCCGCACGCATCCTTCTTTGAGGGCAGCGCTAAGTTTACCTCCGAAGCAGATTGGGTTAATGTTCAAAATCTAATTAAAGAATTTCTAGAGATGGGGAGAGAATATAAAACCTCAAGAATATTTATTTGGAAGTCTAATGGAAAAGTGAATATTGGGATAATGGTATCAATTGAAGGAATAATTGAGCTTCACTACATAACTATCGATCTTGATTGAAAATTGGAAGTGTGGTTAATGAAGCGAAATGAAAAAGAAACTAATGATCTTTTCAGAATCATATTTCTAGTGCTAAGCGCTTCAATATTAGCATTGCTTGTAATATTATTTTTTAAATTAAAGAGCGGGATACAAGGAATAATCGTTGGGGCAATTGCAGTTGCGGTTCTAATTTACTGGTTTATAGAAATAAACAGAATCCTTAGGGAGAACAGGGCTTCTCCTCTAAGCGGACATGAGTTATTTTACGACTTTTTTGAGGACGAGGAGGGTATAACCGTTTTGGTGAAGATGCCGGGGCAGTTTAATGAGGTTGAAGTTAAGATTTCTGGAGAAAATCTTGAAATAAAGGGCGATGGGAAACTTCTACATAGATTGCAGATACCGAAAGAAGTAAAATTGAAAGAGAAGTCTTACGTCAAGGGGGTTCTTCAAGTAAGGCTTCAAAAGATGGTTAAATCTGGCAGAAAAATATCTGCATATAAGGTTTAGCAAGCAACCTTAATTTTGCATCAGCGACTGCCCTTGAAATGCTCCCAACCCCTACTTTCAACGACTTTCGTTTCTCCATTAATCCTAACTTCGATTTTCTTCTCCGCTATAACCTTGCCTATTTTTATTAGTGGCGTTTTGAATCTGCTTAAAATTTCATTCGCCTTATCCCAAAGTTCCGGCTTAACGGTTACGACAAGCTCGTATTCTTCTCCACCGTAAAGGCTCAGGTCCACTGGATCTAACGCATACTTCTCAGCGAAAGCTCGAACTTCCGGAGCTACTGGAATATTATTTATTATGAAGCCGACGCCGCTTGCCTTAGAGAGCTCATAAAGGCTCCACGCTAATCCATCGCTGGAATCTATTGAGGAAGTTACAGCGCCAATTTCCGCCAAAGCCAAGCCTTCCCTAAGCCGAGCCTTAGGCATAAGAACCGACTCCAGTAGGGGGCGCCTTAACTCCTCAGGCGGGGATAAACCGTTCAGCAGAATCTTAAGTCCGGAGGAGGATTTCCCAAAATATCCTGTCACGGCAACTATGTCGCCCGGCCTAGCTCCACTGCGCATCATAAGGTTCATTTTTTTGCAGATCCCTACAAGGATGCAGTCTATAATTAGGTCCGAGGATTCATTGGTGTCCCCACCTATCACATAAATTTCATATTCCCTAGCGCCATCATTTAGGCCTAAACCTATCTGCCTAACTTCTTCCTCAGTTAGGCTGCTCGGTAAACCAAGCGAAACTAAAGCAGCGATCGGTTTTGCACCCTTAGCTGCAAAATCACTTACATTCATGACTATGGCTTTCCTAGATGCATGCCTTACGCTCATTCCTTGAGGCACGTCAGTTTTACCGACGAGCATGTCCACCTTTACGACGATTAAATTTTCCTCATCAATTTGGATGGCTGAGACATCATCTCCGAAGGGAACGGGCATATTTGGCATTGAGTCTAAAAGTTCTAAAATCGTCTCTATGACCTTTCTTTCACCAAGATCTTTAACTGTCTTCAAAGATTATTCCCCAATTTCTTATCTGCGTAAAGTAGAATAAATAAGTTAATGGCTAGAAAGAGTTATGGAAAAGAGCGAATTTACGGCAGAAAAGTTCTGTATGTTTTAATTGTTTCTGAAAGAACTAGTCCTTGAAGATTAACCTCAGGCCTATCAACATTGTAAATCCTTAGGTGAGGATTTCTCTTGAGAATATTAATTTTTTCAGGATATTCCCCTCCTGGAAGGAGAAATATAACTATTTTATGTCCGAAGTCTGTGGCTCTCTCCAACATAGGTATGGCCTCATCAATATTTTGCCATCCTCCATCAGTTATCACTACGATGAAGCAATTTCCCGGGTTCTTGGAGATCAGTCTCTCAACTTCATACGCTGGGAAAACGGTGTATTCATTAAAACTCATCGAAAGAGTAATCTCCTTAAGATCATCCGGCGAATCCCAATCTGCTGAAAAATACTTTGTTGAGAACGTCAATGCGGAGGTTTCTCCACCAGCTTTACGCGCACTAAGATACGCTATAAAAGCAGCTACGGCTGCGTCGTCATGTATTTTTGACATGCTGAGACTTGCATCTAGAATCGTGATTTCTGATGGGACGAAGCCTGTGACTAAGGACTGCCCATGGAAGGTTGGTTCCTCAACCCATTTTAATGTTGTAACCTCCGGTATCAAGGGGCCCTCATCAAGGCTTACGTCTATATCTAAATCCTCAATTTCATCTTCAATATACCAGTCATCGGGATATTTAACAACTGCCCAAACCGGTTTCCTAGAGGGATTTTCTGACAGGTAATGCATAATTATTTTTTCAGCCCTAGACCTATACCAGTATCTTTTCCAGAAAGCCTCATTGAAGATGCGAAAATCAATTTTTTCATATGGCTTTGAGAGCGACGTTGGCAAAAGCGGCTCCTCTAAACCCTCATGAAGCGGTTTTTCAGGAGCCCCTTTACCGCCTCTGCTTCTTTCTTTGTCACGTGCTTTTCCTTCTTCAAGGGATTCGGATTTTTCTCTGCTTTCTTCAGATTTGCTCTTCAGCATTCTTGCTTTCTCTTCAATGGCCTTCTTTATTCGTTCTTTCTCCTCTGGCGGCAGGCGGGGTTTAATCCACTGTTTGAAAAATTCCTTCGCATCTGAAGCGTCAGAGATTCCTCCGAAAATTTCTTCGAACATTTTCAGCGAGTCTGGCAGAAAATCCTCCCTAACTCTGAGAGTGCTTCTTCTTATATGTTTCTCCATCTTCCTATCAGATAGAAGATTAGGGTAAAGTGTTCTCATCTTGTTGAGAATTATTGCCAATATTTGAACCTTTGAATGCCACGGTTTATCAAGAAGCATAACTGCTAAAATCTCCCTTGAGATGTTCTCAAGGGTTTTGTCACTTGACTTATAAACTGGATTTATCAGGAAATATACTTCTTGAAGCAAAAGCTCTAAAAGTGATAGGCGTCTGCCCTTTAGAACCTGCATAGAATATGGAATCTCACAGAATCTTCTTGGGAGATAATTTATGTTGATCTGCAGATCCGCAAATAAATGTGTTGCCAAGTAGGCGAGATCCCAATCTCCCAAGATATCATAGGCTGCTTTCTCTAGGCTGTAGGCGGTTCTAAGATCATAGGGGCAATGATGCACATGAGCGAGCTCATGGCGGAAAAACCATAGCAGGTATTTCTGTGGGTCGCAACCCTTAGGTATGACTTTCAACCCGATGTGGACTTCACCATTTACAGCGGAAAAACCCGTGTGGCTTCCGGAACCTCTTCCATGTTTTTCATCTTCAAGCTTAAGTGTAACTGGTGGGCAATGCAGCTCCATCCATGCCTCATTAAAAATTTTAATTATTTCCTCAATTTGAACAGCCATTCACCTTGGTCTCCAATAGTTGTATCCTTGCAATCGCCAACCCATTTGCGTCGAAATATCTTCGCCGCGCTTCATAAGTCCCTCGCCGATCCATTTTTCCTCCATTTTAATCAGCTCCTCAGCGAACGTTACATCTTCAACGGCTGCGTCCCTCGCAAGCCTATATATTGATGGATTGAAGCCTTTTATGAGTTCATTTAGTAAAGACCATTGTCTCCTTAATCGTCTATCTTCCATCTTTATCCTTTCCCTCTCGAGCAACTCATGTACGTCGCTTAGGACATTTCTAGTTCGGATCAGGTTTAGTCTATGTGGAAAGATCCATAAAGCCATCTGGAAGACATCGTCTAGACTGCACTTTCCATACAGCCACTTCACCGCCTTAGCTAGATGCATTAATACTACCGTGGCTCTTTCGCTTATCGGCTCCTTCACCATTCCACATACGTCGCGTATGAAGTGGCATCCTTCACATAGTGTTGGCGGTTTAACCTCTGAGCTTTCTTTTCCACGTATACATGATTGAAAATCTCTAACTAGCAAATTGATGTATCCAATTAAATCTGGATCTAGATCTATCTCCGCAACCTCTTCTCTAATATCCTGAAGATCTTCGAATGAGAGCACTTGCGGCATGGATTCAACAAGGTTCCATTCGTATTTATCTAATAATTCTTGAAGTTGAAATTTTTCGCTTAAAGTTAGTGTTCTGAGGAAGATGCATATGTCAAATCTATCATAGAAGGGTGGCGGATGCGTAAAAGATGTTACGTCCGATGGATTTTCGTTTGCGATAAGTATGTAATCCTCAACTTTTGATTGCTGCCCATAAGCCCAAACTTCACCGAATTGCATTAAGTGATGTATGTTAGCTGTTGTATACGGGTTCAGCCTATTGAGCTCGTCAATACCCTTCCCTCTGCTCTTAGTGAATGCAGCCCATAAGACCCGTTCAACACCCTCCTTCTCAAGTGATGGAATATGCAGTCTGCCAACAACCTCACCCCTCTTAACCTCGGAGGCGCCGGATATGACAACAAAGTCGTCGCCAGCTATGCCCTTAAGGAGCAGAAGCATAAGTGTTGATTTACCAACGCCGCGCGGTGCGCGTATAAGCGTTGCTGAACGCGGATGCAGCTGATTTAACACCATCATTCTGATGGCTTCTTCATTCCCAACGAAACGAGCCGTTATTTCTTTCTCTAAATCCATTATTTTGTTTTGCAGCATATTAATCCTAATCCTCCTACGGGGTCAACATTAAAGGTTCAGCTTTAACGATGGCTATGGCCATGATAATTATTATCAAAATGAGAGCGTACATTATTAGCCTCATCAGCCTCACGCGCTTATGAAGCCTTATGTTTTCCTCCTCCAATCCTCTTAGGCGCTCCTGGAGAATCTTCGCGACTTTACGATCAATCACAACACTCCTCGAAGGATCATTGCCAAAATATAATGAGTCAATTATGTCTGATGACCCCTTCTCAACCGTGGCTCTATCAACGCTTTCTCCCCAGGAAATCCAGAAGCGCTCCCTCATATCGGATTGTTTCTTCTCTAAGGGGGCTTTTTTCGACTCTATCTCGAGGAACTTTTTGTATTTTTCACTTTCCATAATATCAATTGCCCTGTTTTTAATGTCTAATATTAGAGGGTTAAACGATGGATTTTAACTTTTCTTAATAGTGAACAGTAAATTTTTTTGGCTAATTTAAGGAAAATTATTTATTAGTGGTTCAAGGGGTCACAAGTTTGAAAGCGTCTGATTTAATAATTAAGTTTCTGGAAAAATTGAATGTAAACTTTATTTTCGGCATACCTGGCTCTCAAACATGTCCATTATATGATAGCCTTTACTCATCGCCTATTAGACATATACTTGTTAGACATGAGCAATCGGCATCCTATATGGCGGATGCCTATGCAAAGTTCACGGGCAAACCCGGAGTATGTGATGGAACCGGTGGTCCGGGGGCGACAAATCTGTTAACTGGCGTGGCGACCGCATGGACTGACAGCAGTCCAGTTATTGTTTTTACTGGACAGCAACCTGTGGATTATTTAGGAAGGGGCGCTTTTCAAGAGCTTGATCATGTAGCTCTGTTCTCGCCGATAACAAAATGGTCAACGCGACTAATAAAGCCAGATAAGGCGATTGAAACTTTAAGGGAGGCTTTTAAGGCCGCTACATGGGGCAGACCTGGGCCAGCGCATATTGATCTGCCCTGTGATGTCCAGAATCAGCCTATAGAGTATAGTGATGAAGCGCTTTCCAAAGAAGCCTCCCAGATTCTTTCTCCGCCTAAATCATGCGGTGACCCAAAGCTCATAGATTTAGCTATCGACCTTCTTGTTAAATCTTCAAAACCAATCATAATAGCTGGTGGAGGTGTACATTATTCCAGCAGGGCATGTGTTGATCTTAGGAATTTAGCCGAGTATCTGGAGATTCCGGTGGCAACGACCTTTAATGGTAGAGGATCATTTCCTGAGGATCATCCGCTCTCAGTGGGCAGAATCGGTATTCACTCACCCTACTCTAATGATAGGATCCTCGCTGAGGCTGATCTTATGTTGGCTATTGGATGTAGGTTTGCAGCCTTAAGCACCAAATGGTGGACTAATATAAATCCTAACGCCTTATTGATCCATGTTGATGTGGATCCAAGAGTTATTGGCAAAAACTATCCGGTTGAAATCGCCATTATTGGCGATGCAGGGGTGATTTTAGCCGGCATGGTTGAAAAGGCGAGAAGCCTTAAAGATCCTGGGAAGAATCTGCGAAGAGAGTGGCTCAGATTTATAGAGTTTATGAAGGAAGATTGGCGAAGATCCGAGTGGTATAGAAAAACATTTTCAGAGGAAATCCCGTTAAAGCCTCAAAGAGTTTGCGCTGAAATCCGCAAATCATGCGAAAGAAAGACTGTTTTCACCTTAGACGCTGGGAATAACAAGCTTTGGGCTTCAACATTCCTGGAAATTTATGAGCCGTATACGTGGATACAATCAGGATGCTTTGGCCCGATGGGATACGCATTACCGGCAGCTATAGCTTGCAAACTTGCAATTAATAAGGAAGACAGATATGTCGTGGCGATATGTGGTGATGGGGGCTTTTACATGAGCATGCATGAACTCTCAACCGCAGTTCAGGAAGAAACGCCGGTGCTAGTATGCGTATTTAATGATGGCGCATTAGGCACGATAAAACATCATCAGAAAAACATCTACGATGGGAGATTAATCTCTGTCAACTTAAAGAACCCAAGTTTTGCAGATATAGCGGAGGCATTTGGATGCGTAGGTATTAGTGTAGAGAAACCGCAGCATCTTAGGCTGGCGCTTGAAGATGGACTGAGAAGCATCAGAAAGGGGGAAACCGTGGTTTTGGATATTAAAATTGATGGTGAAGAGAATTTGCCTCCATAGTGTACGCTGTGCATTACGCTGAAATTGGTGCAAAATAATTTTTATTCTAAGAGTTGCAATATAATTGTTGAGTGAAATCCATGAACTTAAGCATGTTTATGGGAAAAATCTACAATTTTCAATTACCTAAGAGGATTGTTTTCGGCACCGGTTCCTCAAGCATGGTTGGTTTAGAAGCTAAAGCCCTTGGGGGAAACAGAATTCTACTTATTACTGATGAGAATTTGAGATCCAGCGGTTTAATAAAAAATGTGGAGGAAAATCTTCTCAGCGAAGGTTTAAGCATAGACATTTTTAGCGACATTAGAACGGAACCAAGCCTAGAAGTCGCTGAGAAGGTTGCTGAAAAAACTAGAGGGGGAGAATACGATTTAATAGT
Source organism: uncultured archaeon (assembly GCA_938091805.1). GTDB lineage: Archaea > Thermoproteota > Bathyarchaeia > Bathyarchaeales > DTEX01 > DTEX01. The sequence continues at coordinate 10,922 of CALKGV010000049.1, forward strand.
TGGAGTTGGCGGAGGTAGCGTCTTAGATATGGCTAAAGTAGCATCTATAGCCTTGACAAATCGAAAACCTCTAAGGAGGTATATCGGCGTGAACCTTGTGGAGAAACCCGGACTGCCGAAGATTCTTATGCCAACGACGGCTGGGACGGGATCCGAGGTTACCCATGTAGCTGTAATAACATTGCTGGAGGAAGACGCCAAATCGGCTATAATAAGTCCATATTTGTTTAGCGACGAGTCCATTATCGACCCTAAGTTAACTTATTCCATGCCTCCCAGAGTGACTGCCTCAACGGGTTTAGATGCCTTAAGCCACGCATTTGAGGCTTTAATGGCGGTTAATGCCAATCCAATAACGGACGCGCTGGCCCTTCAATCAATCGAAATTATATTCAAATGTCTACCTAGGGCTTACAAAAGCGGCGATGAGGAAAGTAGGTTCGGCATGAGCTTAGGTGCTTTAATGGCCGGCATGGCTTTTATAAATTCATGGGTCTGCTTAGGACATGCCCTTGCCTATTCCTTCTCTGTAACATATAGGGTTCCACATGGGCTTTCCTGCGGGCTCTCTTTACCTTACGCCTTCAAGTTTAATGCTCCAGCAATACGACATAAGCTTCCGCAGATAGCTGAGAAAATGGATGCCAGCTATAGGGAAACCGTAGAGAGCCCGGATGATCTGGAAAAGTTCATTTTTGATAGGATTGTGGGGCTTCTAGATGAATTGAACGCCCCAAAAAGGTTAAGGGAGATAGGGGTTTCAGAAAATGACCTTGGGAAAATTGCCAGCAAAGTTCTTACGTTTACGCGTCTAATCGAGAAAAACTCAAGGACTCTATCCGAGGATGATGCGCATAGACTTGTGATGGACATGTGGTGAAGGCCATTTAATCTAAATTCCAATTTATATTGGACGATCGATATGCACGGACGCCGAATAATCACATTGCTTTCAGATTTCGGTTTAGTGGACTCTTATGTTGCTGAAATGAAGGCGGTTATACTTTCAATATGCCCAGAGGCATGTATAGTTGACATAAGCCATAACGTTAGAAAATTTGATGTTAGGATGGGATCCTTCCTTCTTCTTCGCGCATCTCGCTTCTTTCCTAAGGGAACAATCCACTTAGCCGTTGTTGACCCTGGGGTTGGCACCGAGAGACGGCCAATAATAGTTGAGACTGAAAGAGGCTTCTACGTTGGACCGGATAATGGGCTTTTAATGCCTTCATCTAAAATGGATGGAATCAAGCATATCCATGTCATTTCCAATCCAAATTATATGCTCAGCGAAATATCGAGGACATTTCATGGGCGCGATATATTCAGCCCGGCAGCAGCATACTTAGCTAAAGGGGTTCCGATATCGGATTTTGGCCCAGAAATATTTGATCCCATCGTTCCAGCATTCGCTGAGGCTAATGTTCACGATGGGCTTATTGAGGGTGAAGTGGTCTATATTGATGATTTTGGAAATCTAGTCACTAACATAGCGCAAAGCAACTTTACTTCTGCGGGGATTTCGGAGGGAGAGATGTTGCTAGTTAAAGTGCGGGATAAAAATTTCAGGTTAAAGCTTTGTGAAGCTTATGGACGCGTTTCAAAAAATGAACTGCTCGCCATAATTGGGAGCAGCGGCTTTCTTGAGATTTCAGTCAATCAGGGCAGCGCCTCAAGGCTTTTAGGCGTTGAGGCTGGCGAAAAAATAGTTATTGTTAAGGAAACAGGTTTTTAGAAGAACGAAACGCGCTAATCAATTGGCAGGAATTAACTTTTCAAGGCGGCTCCCATATATTGGATGCTGCAGCGATGTGCCGAAATTAAGGTTTGAAAGGGAGGGCGTGTCCAATAATTGTTGTGGAGAATTGTTTTCCATGCTGGAACAGTGAAGGGGAGAGAATTTCCGCCTCCTTAGCCGATCGTAAATGGTGACGAAGGATAGCTGAATCCGGAAAAACAGTTCAGAAACATCTAAATTTAAATAATTACTAAACTTTGGCAAATTTAACGTTTTCGGGGCTCTGTGCGTTTTCGAGGTTACTTTGACATGTATATCTGCATGTTGGAAGCGCTTATTCCTTCCTTCTCCAGCCTACCTTTTTGGTGGTTGTGATGTTGCCG
>CALKGV010000050.1 GCA_938091805.1 uncultured archaeon
GGGTAAATCAGCCTTCTCATCATTTAAGCAACACACAAAAATATTCTTCAACAACATAACAGTAAACCTGAAACACAACCCACATTTAAGATGGAAAAGGGTCGCGGAATACTGGAACCTAATCTGCGACATGTTCACATATCACTACAACAACCTAGGGAGGTGAACCTTAAGTGCCGCGTCTGCAATCATGTACGGATTGTTCAGAAACACCACAAAAGTTAATAGACTGCGCGTTATAACGAATAGTAGTGTATAAATTTGAGGAATAATAGTGAAAACTAGTACTTGGGATTACGGTTCCGGCGTCCTCATTATTGTAGCAATATTTATAGGCCTTGCCGCTGTAGTTTACGGCTTAAGCATCCTTCCCTTCGATTTTCTTAATTTTCCAGCATGGATCCTATGTCCTCTAGGAGTTTACACCCTTATTTATGCATTAATTGCCCGAAAAAATCACTTTTATTATTTAGTTTGGGGTTCAATAGCATTCGCTATTGGTGTAATATCAGCGTTCTATAAAGTGGTAAACGCAGTTGTCATTTTAGGGGTTCTCTTAATCATGATCGCGGTAATAGGTATAATTTCACGTGGGAGGCGAAAAGTTGAGTGAGAAGAATTACTTAAAGAAAGTTCGCGGGGAAACGGGTCTCCTAGAGAAGATCATGAGCTATATCCCAGGGTATAGAGGGTATAAAGAGAAGGAGATAAGGAGAGAAAGCGATCGGCTTGTTAGGATGGAAGCCGTGAATAAGCTTAAGTCTGCGAAGAGAATCTTTAGAAAAAAATTTGCAAATCCATTGATCGCTCAGATGCTTTCCGAAGAAGATACCTACAGATTTGAGGCGTTTTTAGCTCGCCTTGATAGGGTTACTCAACGAGTAGATAGAGCAGTGGCTGGATACGCTGGAATATTTGATGCTGTTAAAGTTAGGGAGGATAAGCTTGACATGGTTATCCAGCATGATTTAGGTTTAATTGAAAGAGCAGAATCCATAAAGGCTGATGTTGAGAAGGTTGCCGGAATGGAAGTTGGCAAAGAAGAATGGAAAAATGCAATAGATGAATTAATATCCAAAGTTGAGGATCTTGATGGATTTATTGATCGAAGATCAGAAGTTCTTAGGGGGATTAAATAGATGATTTCGATGTACCATTATAAATTAGAACGAAGGGAAGGTGAAAACTGAATGCCGAAAGTTATTGAATGGATTGGAGCGAAAGAAAGCGATATTGTTTGGAGATATCCTACGGAGGAAATAAGTTGGGGAGACAACCTTATAGTTCATGAGTATGAGGCTGCTGTTTTCTTTAGGGATGGAAAAGCCTACGATGTTTTTAGAGCCGGCCGCCATGTTTTAACAACCGCAAATCTTCCATTATTAACTAAAGTTCTTTCCGCGATTGCGGGATTTGAGAAGGTTCCCTTTAAATCCTCAATAATCTTTGTTTCATTAAAGCAGTTTCAGGGAAGATTTGGGGCTCAAACCCAGACAAAAGAGTTAGCTCCATTAAAGTTTTATGGGAGCTTCTGGTTTAGAGTTGAGGATCCGAACCTTTTTGTCAATGAGGTGGTAGGCGGACAGGGGCTTTTCAATACGGATGCTCTTCAAGGCTTTCTAAGGGGCTATTTCAATGAGAGACTTATTGACACGCTCAGCCAGCACTCCCTAGTGGATGTTTATGGCAGACTCGATGAAACCAGTCTTTTAGCGAAAAACGTTCTTTTCGATACCTTTTCAAGGATAGGCCTCGAATTGATAGATGTGAAATTTGAGGGCCTAGACACAACTTCTGAGTGGAGGGATAGGATCTTTTATTTGAGAACAGGGGTCTCTGCAGCGGAAGTTCTTAGAATGGAAACCGTTCAGAAGTCAACTGAAAGTCTTTCAAAAAGCCCTGGAGCAGCAGTTGGGGCTGGAGTGGCAATAATTCCGCCCCTCTTCCAGCCGCCAGCGGCGCCAGCACAACCCATGATATTATGCCCTAAATGTGGCTTTCAAAACCCACAGACAGCAAAATTCTGCAACAACTGTGGTGCATCGCTACAGGCGGTTGGTGGAGTTAACTGCCCCAAATGTGGAGCCTTAAATCCGGCTGGAGCGAAGTTCTGTAACAACTGTGGAAGCCAACTATATGCTGCAATCAAATGCCCAAAGTGCGGGAGTGATGTTCAGTCCGGAGCGAAGTTCTGTCCCAATTGCGGGGAAAAACTAGCTTGACCACTGAAGAAGAATAGGCATGTAGAGGGGACTTGCTTGAAAAAGATATCTTCAAATTTATTCTTAGCACGAGCTATGAAGAATATATAAATTCATTCATATTTGTTCCTTTTTATGGTAGGTGGGATACTGTCAAGTTATTGGTATTGCGGGGGTCTTCCTAGGGTTTGATGAGGCCTTATGAAGTTGTATCATAGGACAAAAAGCCTCATGAAAAGTTTGATCTTGAGGATAGGCATTTTTCTTACTGGGAAGTTGTTGAAGAAGCGCCTAGTCCTTGCTTTCATGGTTCTCTTGAACAATGAGCATCTCTTTCTGTTCAAAACCTATTAATCCTGAACAAACCACTATCCTTAAGGGCTTCGAGGAGCCACTTGATGGTGACCACCTCCAAAAAGGCGGCTTCTCAAAGCCCCCTAAAAATAACTTGACAGTATCGTAGGTGGAGCTGCTAATAATTGCGTGACCTTCAGGAAAGAAGCATATGTATTATAATGTATATTCTTAAAATGATATTATACCGTAAATTATATATTCATTAGCCTATAATTCTTTCAGAATATTGGCGATGGTCGTGTGGATATGGAAAATATCGCAATTATTCCGTTAAGAAGCGTTCCCCTTGAGGAGCAAGAAATAGAGATCGTAGAGAGAAAAGGGCTTGGGCATCCAGACTCGATATGTGATGCGATAATGGATGAGGTTTCGGTGAATCTAAGTAAGGAATACCTTAACAGAGTTGGAGTGATAATGCATCATAACATCGACAAGTCTTTGCTTGTGGCCGGCGAAGTTGAGGTGAAGTTTGGCGGAGGTATTGTAAAGAAGCCTATGAAACTTATCTTTGGCGATAGAGCAACTTTCGAAGTTGATAAAACAAAGATTCCGGTCGCTGAAATAGCTGTGCAGACAGCGAAGGAATGGTTTAAGAGAAACCTGCGATTTGTAGACCCTGAAGAACATGTGAGGTATCAAGTTGAAATACAGCCTGGTTCTCAAGCGCTCACGGACATATTCAAAAGGGGAGGCAAAGTTCTGGAGGCAAATGATACGTCTGCAGCAGTTGGGTGGGCTCCATTAACAAAAACTGAAAGGATGGTTCTCAACGTAGAAAAATATCTTAATTCAAAGGAATTTAAAAGCATTTTCCCCGAAACTGGAGAGGACGTAAAAGTCATGGGCTTCCGCAGGGGTAAAAATCTAAATTTGACTATTTCTATGGCGTTTGTTGACCGCTTCATAAACGACGAAGAACAATATTTCGATAGAAAAATGGCAGTTCTTGAGAATATAAATAAATTTGTTGAAGAAGAAAGTAACGATGTTTTTGACAAGTTTCATGTGGAGTTAAACACGCTTGACGCTCCCGGCAGGGGCATAGATGGGCTATATCTGACTGTGCTTGGAACAAGCGCTGATGGAGCTGACTCCGGGCAGGTTGGTAGGGGAAACAGAGTAAATGGACTTATTTCGCTGAATAGACCTCAGTGTTCTGAGGCTGCCGCTGGTAAGAATCCTGTTAGCCATGTAGGCAAGATATATAATCTTCTAACCCACAGGATCGCCAATGAGGTCTGTAATAATGTCCAGGGCATTAGGGAAGTATATGTTTGGATGTTAAGCAAAATCGGGCAGCCGGTGAATCAACCAGTCATAATAGCTGTGCAATTAATTGCCGAAACAAACATATCGTTCGATAGTGTAAAAGGAAAAGTTAAAGAAATAGTTAAATATGAGCTGGAGAACATAGACAAATTTACGATGGAACTAGTACAGGGAAAAATCCCAGTATGTTAAATTTTTCATCATCTTTTCTCTTTGAAGTCGTCTCCAAACTCTGTACCTTTAGGTGTATTATTATGCATGCTATGGTTATGAAGGCGTTATAGGTTATTGTCAGCCTCTCTACCTTATTGCTATTCTTATAAGGCTTTTGAGCCATCTCTAGAACCTCTCAATAGCAGACCTCATCCTCTTGTAGAGCTCGACATATGGCTTAGGCTTCCTATCATTCAGGATTACGTATGTTCGCCTCCACATTCATGGACGATAGCCTACCCTTATAGCTTCAGTGTCGTAAGCCAAATCCGGAGTGGCGGAAAACTTTAAAATTAAATGTGCTCGATTGGGCTGAGAGACAGGTGGCTGATGGCAGAATTAATCATCTCGGGTTTAGTTTTCACGATGAGTTTGAGATTTTTAAGGAAATAGTTGACAGTTATGAATGGGACTCCTGCCAAATCCAATACAACTATGTAGATAACGAGAGCAGCAGCCGAACACTTGGAACAAAGGGACTTAAGTATGCTGCCTCAAAAGGCCTCGCGGTTGTAATTATGGAACCGATAAAGGGGTTTTACTCATTATTACGCCGCCAAAAGAGGTTCAGAGAATATGGGATGAGCCTGGAATCAACAGATCCCCTGTTGAGTGGGCTCTTCTCTGGGTTTGGAATCGCCACGAAGTTTCCGTTGTTTTAAGCGGGATGAGCACCATGGAGCAAATAATCGAAAACATTCAAATAGCTGACCGCTCAGGGCCAAATATACTTACACCCGAAGAATTAGAAGTCATTTATAAGGTGAGGGAAAAATATCTTCAGTACGGCTTCATAGGATGCACTGGATGCCGATACTGCATGCCCTGCCCCCAGGGGGTAAGCATACCTGAGATCCTGGCCTTTTATAATGAGGCTCTTAGAGCCGCTGATGAGATGCAAAGACGCGAAGTTGTCGAAAAATATTATGCAGATATTCCGCAGGAGAAGAGATCTGATGCTTGTGCTAAATGCGGTGCATGCGAGGAGAAATGCCCTCAAAAACTGCCTATTCGTGAAATCCCTTCAAGATCCAGATGGATGCTAAGACCGCCTCAATGATGCCATCTTGAAACTCCGCCAGCGCTTCGCGTGTTGCTCACAAAACTTTATAAGCAAAGCGGATTATATCCATAGTTAATCTAATAACTTTTGGCACCTATAAAGATCTCCGTCCAGTTTTTGGTGTAGCCTGCTTTATGTTCAAGGAGTAGCTTTAGGGCAATGTCTCCGCTCTCCTCCGCCATTCGCTCGAAGTCCAGGATCTTGCTCAGCTCCCTCTTCAAATCCTTCCACCCGAACTCTATAGG
>CALKGV010000051.1 GCA_938091805.1 uncultured archaeon
ATATGGAATTTAGAGATGAGTTCTGTGAGAACGAACAAGCAAAAACTTTAGCCTAATATCCTGGATGGTTGCCCTAATATCATTTTTTATCAGACCTTTACCCATGAGAATGGAGTCCCCAATTTTCCTCATAGATTGCACATGCATCCTTTTCACCATTAGCCCCCTCAGGTTGAGGAGGGGATAAAATAAACTTTTGAAGATTTCCCTAGACTCAGCCATTCTGCCGATTAACGTTAGGCCCAAGCCGGCCATAAAAGTTAATGTAATATAGATGGAAAGGCGCCATAGAAGATTTTTTAACTCATAATTCTTGAGCATTGTGCACATCCTATTCTTGACCGAGTGGTAGAGTTTTTTAGGGCTCAGAAATCTTTCCGGCCTGCTTTCATGAAGCACTATTGATGAGGGGACGAGGATTATGCTGTATCCAAGAAGCCTAACCCTGAAGGAGAAGTCCGTGTCGTCATCATAAATGAAGTAATCAGGGTCGAAGCCGCCAACCTTCTCAAATATATCTCGCCTAACAATGCATCCAGCTGATGATGAGGCAAATAACTCTAAAGCATTTATAATAATACTAGATTCTAATCCTCGAAGAGTATACCATGTTCCTAAGGCGTCAATGGATATTCCTGCATGATCCATCATCTTTGGGTTTTCCGCCATAACTATTTTAGCCTGCGCAACGCCTACTTTTTCATTGCTTTCCATAGCTTTAACCAGCTCTGTAAGCCACCCCTCAGTAACATATGCGTCATTATCTAAGAATACGATGTACTTGCTTTTAGGATCCAAAAATTCTTTGCCAACATTATGGGAGGCTGAGGCGCCAATGTCATGATTGTAATGCAGCAATTTAATTTCTGGAAAAGAATTTTTAAACCATTCATTAATATTCTCAGTTAAGCAGTCCACAACTATTACTTCATAATTAGGGTAGATTGTCCGCTTTAAGCATTTTAGGCACTTATCTAATTGCTGGATACTTCTAAAATTAATCACTATAATTGATACCTTAGGCGGCTCTTCACTATTTAAGACCATTGCCATCATGAAACCTATCTAATTTTATCAGTTGCTTCAATCCACATTTCCATATTTTTAATTTGAGTGCTCCAAAATTTAATCTGCATCTTATCTTTAAACCATTTTTCTATGTTCCTCGTTAGAAAACTTGTCAGTTCAAGGTAGCAGTCAGAGTAAGTTTTAGCTGACAGCTCAGCTTCTTCGCATATTCTCCAAATATGCTCATTCATATATAATCCGTTTACTTCCTTTTTTAAGTCATTGAATATGTTGCGTGGTCTTTTGATGTGCGATTCTAAAGGTTTACCCAGGCATATTTTATCACCTACTTGATCCGTGATTCTTTTGAGGAAGATGCCTGACCATATATCATCAAATCTATCTATGCCCATGTAGTTCATGTAAAGCTGATAAAAGGCTGGAACGGCTTTGGAAAGGAAGGATGTATTCATGCTGCAAACTGAGAAATATACGCCTTTACCTAAAATCACTTTTTCCATCTTTAAGCCTCCACTCTCCACCCTACTTCTGCCATCCATGCCGCCGTAATAAATTAATGTTAAGGCGTCCAAGTCTGGCTGACCGCGCCAGAGCCCCATGTTAAGCAGGCATTTTCCTTTCTCCTCAATCCAAGTATAATCCTCGTCTCTACATGGGGACATGTACGGATGACCCCTCGGGAAGACTCTTTCATCAACATTTAATAGAAGATTATTCATCGTGTTGTACCATCTTCCTCTGGATTGAACTGTGACGCCGCTTTCATCAAAAAGATTTGATAGATGTTCTTTCAAAAAATTTTTTGAAATATATACGTCGTCATCTAGTTCAATTATTACATCGGCTTGATCCTCGTACGCTTTAAGGAAGCCGAAGGACGACTCTGCATGGCATTTTTTAGGGATTAAATTGCAATATTTCTCAAAGGATGCTCCGAATCTACTCTTAAACCACTGCTTCCTTTCCTTTGGACCATAATATTCATGCATAACGGAAGATAATATCTCGGAATTTTTCTTACGAATCTTTTCATCACCCTCATCTACTACAATAACCTTAACTTCCTCATTTCCACAATCGAGATTCATCAGATTCATCAGAGGATTTATTGATGGAATAATAACGTAAACCAGCATGCTTTAACTCCTCAACCTGTTTAGCATTCAATAAAAGGATTTTTGGAGGAAAATACTTTTAACTTTTGTGACGATTTAAATGTTTTTTGTTGCTCATGTAAAGAAGTGGAAAACTGATGGATAAGGGCGATCATGATCCCTTCGTCTCGGTAATTGTTCCAGCGTTTAATTCGGAAGCAACAATAAAAGACCTCCTAGAATCTCTGATGCTACTAGATTACGGTAAGGAGAACCTTGAGATAATAATTGTTGACGGCGGCTCAACTGATAGAACCGTGGAGATAACCAAAAATTACCCTGTACGGATCATTGTGGAAAGTAGAAAGGGAATAAATGTTGCCAGAAATGCTGGTGTTAAATCCAGTAAGGGCGAAATTTTAGTCTTCACAGACTCAGACTGCGTTGTTCCTAAAGATTGGGTTCGTAGAATAGTGGAGGACTTTAGAGATCAAAGTGTGGGATGCCTAGGCGGCAGCGCCTTGAGATATGAAGATAACTTCCTCTCTAGATATGCGGACATAAGCGTGGTGCCAGTCTTAAGGAGGTTTAGAAAACGTGAAATCTTAGACGGCGTAAAACTTTTGTTAAGATACCCTGCCGGATGCAATATGGCTTTTAGACGGGAGGCTGTGGAGAAAGCGGGTCTCTTTAACGAGAAGATTCATTACGGCTTTGATGAAGATGACCTTGCAGAAAGAGTATGCAAGTTAGGTTACAAAATGCTGCTTGACCCAGAAGTTATTGTTTGGCATAAGCATAGAAGAAGCTTGCTAAACCTTCTAAAACAATTCTTTAATTATGGCAGGGGCGGGGCTCTACTCATTAGAACAGGCGTTAAAGGAAAATTTTCAGGATGGATCCTAACGAGCCTACTCTTTTTTTCAGCATGGATTACTATATCTATTTTTCTAGCCCTTCTCTCAACTATATTTGACAAAGCATTTTTGATTCCATTTCTGCTAATAACTGTTGCTCCTCTATTTTTCCTAGCCGTGTTTTACACCATTAGATCTAGTGGAAAAATAGGGCGTCGAATCGAAGTTCTCGCCTACCCAATTTTAGATCTGCTAAGACTATTATCTTTTAATTTTGGCATAGTCTACGGTCTCCTTAAATTTAAGGTTTAAGGATAAAATTTTCAATTTTCCCATTTTAGAGTTACAGTTAAGTAGATTAGATTGAAATCTTAATAATGAATTCATCAACTTTCAGAAAAATGGGAATTGAAAGATGATCTATTATGATTTCATATTCAAAAGTTTTAAGCATGATTAAGCGCGTTGTAAAGCCTTCTGGGCCTCGTCATGCTCAAATATTTGTAACTAGAAAATGTAATTACCGCTGTAGGGATTGCAATGTTTGGATGAGTCAGGAATCCCAGGAATTATCAACTGAAGAAGTTAAGCGCAGTTTGGATATTCTGCGCGAGATAGGGGTTTTGGAAATAGTTTTCTCTGGCGGAAACCCTCTTCTTCGCGACGATATGGGTGAAATAATAAATTACGCTTCTAAATACTTTATAACAACGGTCTACGATAACGGCAGCTTGGCGGCGAATAAAATAGATGAAATACGTAACGCTGATTTCGTCGCCATATCTCTCGATACCTTAGATGAAAAGAAGAATGATTATCTTAAAGGTGTCAACGGCGCTTGGCGGAAAGCAATGAATGCCATAGATGCCCTCAAGAAAGAGGGGATTCATGTAGGAGTCTCTCCGACAATATCACAAATGAACCTTTACGAGATAATAGATTTTACGAAGTTTTTTATAAAACGCGAGATACCTGTATGGTACTGCCTTTACGCTTACGATTACTCGTTTAATAACAGCGCATTTTCAATAGGTATAAAAAATGACGAGTACGAGATAACTGATAGAGAAACTCTGGCTGAGATTTGCAGCATACTCATTGAGATGAAGAAGAAAAGCGGATGCATCTACATAACTGATAGAACGCTTAAAGCCATAAGACATTTGGCTTTAACTGGCGAAAGATCATGGGAATGCAGAGCTCTTGAAAATTTCCTAGTTGTGGATCATTTAGGCAGAGTGTCAAGCTGCCATTGCAGAGATCCGATAGCCTCAATATTTGATTTGCCAAAAATCTGGAAAAGTCCCTACATTAAGAGATTGAGGAATGAATATAGACAATGCACAAGGTGCGTTTACCTATGTTACATTTTTTATTCGGTTCATGCAGGTTTCCCCGGGCTGATGGACATAATCGTTGATCAATGGAGGAACGTTAAAGCCTATATGGGTAAATGATCTTTTTTAACAGCCTGGAAAGATTAAAATTTAAATTTACTTGCTTTATATAATAGGCGATCTATCCATGGAGATTAAGGTTGTAAGTATAGATATGCCGAAAGACAGTAACGTAATTCTCGGAATGGCCCATTTCATAAAGACTGTTGAAGACCTTTACGAGGCAATGGTCAATTCAGTACCCGGAATAAAGTTCGGATTAGCATTCTGCGAGAGCAGCGGGGAATGCCTGGTTCGTGTTGAGGGCACGGACGAGGAACTTAAGAGGGCTGCGGCTGAGAACATGCTTAAGCTCGGTTGCGGGCACTCCTTCATCATATTCTTGAGGGGCGCCTATCCGATAAACGTGCTTAATGCCATAAAAAGGGTTCCTGAGGTCTGCACCATATATGCCGCTACAGCTAATCCCCTAGAGGTTGTCGTTGTCGAAACTGAGCAGGGGAGGGGCATAATGGGCGTTATAGACGGTTTGAAGCCTAAGGGGATTGAAGATGAAAAGGGCGTTGAGTGGCGCAGAAGCTTGCTGAGAAAACTTGGGTATAAAAAATAGAGGTAGGAATCTGAGAGTGGATCGGGTTATCGAGTTATTGGATGTTTGCGTTGAGACGCCTTCGCTTTCGCCGGTTATCTCGTCGGGTTATCGAGTTATTGGATGTTTGGAAGTCCTACGATGGCGTTCAAGCTCTTAGGGGACTAAATTTAGAGGTGTATGAAGGCGAGATTTTTGGACTTTTAGGACCAAACGGCGCTGGAAAGACCACCACAATAAAGATTATTGTTGGGCTTTTAAAGATGGACAGAGGCTCAGTGAGGGTGAACAATTTTGACATTCTCGAGGAGCCATATGGATATAAAAAGTTTATTGGGTACGTACCCGAGTCGGTTTCTCTACCGGACTATTTAACACTCGAGGAACTTCTCATATACTCTGGAAAGATTAGGGGCGTGCCGAATGAGCAAATTAAGGAAAGAATGAACTATTACATTAATCTTTTTGGGCTCACAGATAAACGAAGGGCACTTATACTTTCATTATCTAGGGGAATGCGGCAAAAAACCGCTATTGCTGCAGCGCTAATCCATGATCCAGACATACTTATTCTCGATGAGCCATTTATCGGCATAGATCCGGCGGGGCAACATATAATAAAGGAAATTTTCAATGAAAGGGTAAAGGATGGAAAGACAATTTTTATATCAACGCATATGCTTGACACGGCTGAAAGACTATGCAATAGAGTTGCGATAATCCACAATGGGCAGAACGTTGCCTCAGGAGATCTGAAGAACCTTCAGCAGCTCTTAGAGGTTAGCGAAAACGCAACTTTAGAGGAAGTCTTCTTGAAGCTCACGGAGGAAGCTAAAGAACCGATTATCGATGAGACTGCTGAAAGGAAAAGGCGCGGCTTCTTAGGCTTAATTGGGAGAAAAATTTAATGAGTTCAAGCATCATCTTGGACATTTACAAGCTCAAGATCAAAGTGTTCTTCGGATCATTTAGAGCATCCAAAACCAGCCTGGCTTTACTGGCCTTATACGCCTTAGGCACCCTCCCAAGCGTATTCGGTTTTTCATCAATGATCACTAATGCTGTTAAACAAGAAAATGCAAATGTAGATCTGTACGTCGAGAATTTAGCAGCGGTTGTAAGCGGCATCATAAGCGTAATTCTTCTGTTATCTTTAAGAGGTTACACCGCGTTCGAATATGAACAAAGTTTAATTTTTACGTCTCCAATAACCCCCAGAAAATTTCTGTTCGCGAGCTTATTTGCCGATTTAACGGAGTCTCTTCCTTTCACCCACCCAATCTTCATATTATTCGGTGCGACCGTATATTCCCTCAGCATAAAGTCCCCCTCAACGTTAATGATGTTTTTCATAATTATCCTCTTTATTTTCATGCTTCTTTTTCTAAAGATCTCCCTATCGATAATAAATTCCTTGTATAGAAGGTTATGGCTAAAAGCGACGATGCTAGCGCTTGTAACTCTCTCTTTGCTTCCCACTTTAGCCGGATTTTCCGCGGGTTTCCCACTAAGATACAGTTTACTCCCACATCCGTCAACTTTTATGGCCAGATCTCTCATAAATATCGTGTACGGCAATAGCTCGCAATTGATGGATATTATTGGTTTACTTTCCTATTTTATATTTTCATTAGCGTTCTTCATGTTTACCTCTGAAAGAAATTTCTTCCAGCATGTCACATACATTCCGTTTGTTTCACCGTTTGACACCTCGATGCGCGTGCAAACATTAAAAATGGAGAGAACAATTAAGACATTTTCTCGGACGGGGCTGATTTTTACTCTAAATGTTGAATCTAAATCTCTGCTGGGCTTTCTAATGAAGAAGGAGATGATTCGAATGCTTCGGGATGGAAGCCTGTTCTCCGTGGCATTTCTATATATAATAATGACGGTAGTAATGTCCTTCATGTCCATCTCGGGAAGCCAAAGGGCGGAAATCCCCATTTATGCCTTCTTCATATTCTTCATAAGCACATACTCTCTAATTGTACCCTTAATGCTCGTTAGTAACTGGAGGTTTTCAGAGTTTGAGAACATTTGGATACCGTTAACTTCTAGTCTCGACCCACGTATAATTGCTAAAGCCCTACTTTTCGATCTCATGTTAATAGCTTCACTTGTTCCGGCGGTGATTGTGTCAATTTTATCCGTGATATTTAGCATCAGCCCATTATTACCGCTGGTTTTAATAGCTTCAACCTCAATAGTAGGCATCTCCATAAACCTCTATTTAATGATAAAATTCTTTGGGAAAAAACGGCGAAGCACACCATCATTCCTTATAGGCTGGGCGTCAATGCTGCTCTCCGGCTTACTTTTAATCCCAACGTACGCCCTCACCATATTAAGTATGTATCTAAAACTTGATGATGCAATAAATGCCTTAATCTCAATCCCATTATTAATTTACTCAATTCTCGTCATGAGATATTTCCTGAAGAAAACCGGGGAAAACATCATTAATATAGAGGTTTAACCATGCTTTACAAAATAGTTATAGAGTTCCCATGTTTTAGATGAAAATTTGACTTTGAGCATGAGCACACGCCATGAGGCGAAAGAATGGAGTCCCATCTGAAAAATCATTTAATGCAACAGTTAATAGCGGAAATAAGCCTCTGCAGGAAGTGCAGTTTATGGAAGACTCGTAAAAATCCGGTTCCAGGCGAAGGCGACATAAACGCGCTAGTAGTTTTTATTGGTGAAGCCCCTGGACGCTGGGAAGACATAGAAGGTAAACCGTTTGTCGGATCAGCCGGAGATATCTTAAATAGAATCCTTAGAAAAATCGGGCTTTCAAGAGGCGACATATACATAACAAATTTAGTGAAGTGCAGGCCCCCGGGCAATAGGGATCCTCACCCAAGCGAAATCGAATCTTGCTCTTCATATCTTGATCGGCAGCTGAATATAATAAAACCTAAAATCATTCTTACGCTTGGACGGCACTCCACATCTTACATGTTTTCAAAAGTAGGCTTAACATTTAGATCTATAAGTGAGGTTCAAGGGAAAATTTATGAGGCAAAATTATGGGGTTCGAAGATCCATCTGGTAGCATCTTATCACCCAGCCGCAGCTCTCTACAATATGCAGCTTGAGAAGGAAATCGAGGCGTCGATGAAACTGGTGAGAGACTCGATAAATAGAGTCAGAGAAAGTTAAATGGGGGCCATCATCCGAGTTTTTGGAAAGCGTTAATATATGTGAAGAGAGCTAAGAAGTGAAGGTGAATGAAAAATGTTTGTGGGGTTACTTACAGCGCCCCTGCGGGATTGGAGCCTTCAAAAAATTGTTGATTGGGCATCGGCAAGCGGCTTCAAGGGTTTGGAAGTTCTTGTTTCACCAACCATAAAACATATTGATATTAACAGGGTTTTAGCCGGCGCCTCCGGAGAAGTAAAGCGTTTATTCGCTGAAAGAGACTTAAAAATAACCGGTTTATCTTTCTACAGCATAAAAATACTTGAAGATCCCGGTGATCAGGAATTCATATCTAAAGTTATTGATGTAGCTTCGATATTAGATGTAGAGGTTGTTTGCACTTTGGCTGGGGGACCGGTTAAGGGAAAAGAGAAGAAGCAAACTTTGAGGGAAGATTTTCCCGTAGTGTTTGGACCAATAGTTGATAAGGCTAGGGAGCATGGTTTAAAGATAGCGTTAGAAAATTGGTATGCGACGAATCTTCAAGGTCTAGATCACTTTAAAATTGCATTTGAGAAAATCCCGGATAGGACTTTAGGTTTAAACTTTGATCCATCTCATCTTTTCTGGCAGCAGATCGATTACATCGAAGCAGTATACAGGTTTGGAGATAGGATATATCATACTCACGCTAAAGATGCTGAAATACTGCCTTTTAGACTTAGGGAGGTTGGTGTTCTAGGTCAGGGCTGGTGGAGATATAGAATACCCGGCTGGGGTGGAATAGATTGGCGCGCATACATAACAGCCCTTAAAGAAATAAAGTACGACTATGTTCTTAGCATCGAACATGAGGATCCATTCTTCGGAACGGAAGATGGGCTGATCAGCGGCAAGAAGTACCTTGAAGATATCATATAGGCTCTTGCCGAAATTCTTTTCAATTTAAACATAGATTCTTCCTTGCATCTGCTATTAACTCTGTTAATATGCTGTAGGCTTTTGTCGAGTCATCTGTCTTGAGGAATATTACTGTTTCAGTATAACAGCTTATCGTTTCCTCTATATTTATTTGCCCTCTAGATATGGCGTTATAAAAAAAGTTTATACAGCCTGGTGTGCTCACGATTTCACGCGGGCTCTGAATCATTATCGCTGCTAAACCATGTTTTTCATCTAAAATTTCCGTGTCATCAAATTTCTGATGCACTTGGCTGAAAATTCTTTGATCAATTATTAAAGTTAATGTTGCCGTTCCCTCTAAAACTTGAAAGAAAGCTTCTGGAAAATCTGCAGAGAGCAGTCTGGCCCTTTCAAGGTTTCTCCTAGTCTTTTCCACGGTTATTTTCGCTAGGTTTGTCCTTATATTTATGACGCTCTCAGCTATAACCTTTAGGTTCTTTAAGGATGGTTTATACTTCGTTTTTGCGCGTTTAACTGATGTTATCATGCCCTCCAATGTTACTTTTCTCCCAAGCAATGCTTCAGCTCTAGGTTTAAGTAGTCGGGCTATGGCGCTAAAATTTGCGTAGCCCCTTTCCATAGCATCTTGAATTGAAAGGTCGTTTTCTATTAGGTGCTGAACTATTTTAGCTAAGGATAATTCGACCAATTTTGGTCACTCAGACCACTTTTAAGTCACAAAAATAGTCAAAAAGAATATTTAATTCTTTCCTTCTTTCTCTTCAGTTAATTAAACAGCATCAAGGTGAACATCTTTGAAGGGAAAAATAGTTTTAGCCTACTCAGGCGGTTTAGATACTTCGGTGCTCATAAAATGGCTTCAGCAGAAATACAACGCTGATGTTGTGACTCTCACCTTGGATGTTGGGCAGAAGGAGGATCTGAAAGCCATAGAGAAGAAAGCGATAAATCTCGGTGTTTTAAAGCACTATTCTATCGATGCAAAAGAGGAATTCGTCAAAAACTACATTTTCCCAGCGATTAAGGCAAACGCTCTTTACGAGGGGAAATATCCCATCAGCACCTCGTTATCTCGACCACTTATAGCTTTAAAGATGGTTGAGGTTGCGGAAAAAGAGGGCGCTGATGCTGTTGCGCATGGATGCACTGGTAAAGGTAACGATCAGGTTCGCATAGAAATATCTGTGAAGGCTCTAAACCCAAATCTTAAGATCATAGCTCCTGTCAGAGAGTGGAACATGACCAGAGATGCCGAAATAGAATTTGCTAAAGAGCACGGCATACCAATTCCTGTAGATAAAGATAGACCCTACAGTATCGATCAGAATCTTTGGGGGCGTTCGATAGAATGCGGCATACTTGAGTATCCGGATAAGGAGCCGCCTGAAGATGCCTTTGAGTGGACTGTTCCACCGGAGAAAGCTCCAAATGAGCCGGAGTATATAAGCATTGAATTTGAACGCGGCGTTCCAAGGGCGCTGAACGGCGAAGAAATGAATCCTGTAGATTTAATAGAAACCCTTAATGTGATGGCTGGAAAACATGGTGTTGGACGAATAGATCATATTGAAGATCGCCTAGTTGGAATAAAATCCCGTGAGGTTTACGAGTGCCCAGCCGCCACCTTAATAATTGAGGCTCATAGAGATCTTGAAAAGATGGTTCTAACTAGGCATGAAGTTCTCTTTAAGCAACATATTGATGCATATTGGGCTTACTTGGTCTACGCAGGCTTATGGATGGAACCGTTAAAGGAGGATCTCGATGCATTCATTGACAAGACGCAGGAGAAAGTCGCTGGGGAGGTTAAGGTTAAATTATATAAGGGCAACGCTCAAGTTGTTGGGCGATCCTCACCATACTCGCTATACGATCTTCATTTAGCCACATATAACATTGACACAACCTTTAATCAAATGGCTTCAGCGGGATTCATCGAAATCTGGGGCTTGCCGACCAAAGTTTCTAAAGCCCTAAGAAAAATTGAGCAGGCGAAGTGAAAATGTCGGATCTTTTGAGAGGAGGTAGACTTGCACCCTCAAGGAAAGAAATCATTGAATTCGCATCCTCCATAAAAAGCGATGAGAAAATACTTAGACACATTATAAGCATCAACAAGGCGCACGTAATAATGTTAGTTGAGAAGGGAATAATCGGCAAAATCTACGGTTCAAAAATTTTAGGCGCCCTGCTAGACTTGGAGGAAAAAACGACTCTCCGACTAGATGTTGAAGACGCCCACATGCTTATTGAGGAAGAAGTTATTAAGAAAGTCGGCTTAGAAATTGGCGGAAACCTTAATCTCGCCAAAAGTAGAAACGATCAGGTTGCGACGGCCATAAGAATGGAACTAAGAATTGAAATCCTTAATCTTCTGGAGTTGATAGTTGATCTTCAAGAATCTTTGCTGCATCTTGCTGAAAAAAATACTGAAACTATAATTCCGGGCTACACGCATCTTCAGCAGGCTCAACCGATAACTTTTGCTCATTATCTACTTGCGCAGTTTGATGTTTTAGAGAGAAGTCTGCGGAGATTTATAGAGATCTATAGGCGCATCAATCTTTCACCCATGGGCGCAGGAGCTTTGGCAACATCAAGCTTTCCAATAAGCCGTGAAAGGGTTGCGGATCTATTGGGCTTTGAAGGGCTGATTGAGAATTCTCTTGACGCTGTCAGCTCAAGGGATTTCCTGCTTGAGACCTTATCTGCCCTATCCATATTGGCTGTTGATTTAAGCCGTTTTGCTGAAGACTTAATAATATGGTCCTCGATGGAATTCGGCATCTTGGAGATCCCGGACGAGTTTACTTCAACAAGCAGTATAATGCCTCAGAAGAAGAACCCAGAAGTCTTGGAGATTATAAGAGCTAGGATGAGTCATATTTTAGGCGATTTTGTAGCATCCTCAACAATAATGAAGGCATTACCCTCAACTTATAATATGGACTTTCAAGAGGCAACGCCAAAGCTTTGGGGCGCAATAAAGACAATGAAGGAAAATCTGTGGATGCTTTCCGAGGTTGTTAGGAATTTAAAAGTTAAGGAGAATATTCTGAGCAGACCGCTTACAAGCTTTTTAGCGGCAACTGAACTTGCAAACATGCTTGTCAGAAACTACGAAGTCTCCTTTAGAACTGCTCATAAAATTGTTGGTGCCTTAATAAAAATACTAATTTCGAATGGAAAAACATTGTTGGATGCCACGCCGGAGTTGCTGGGTGAAGTGTCAAAAGCCTTCCTTCAAAAGCCATTACTAGTTAAGAGTGAAGATTTGGAAAAGGCCATAGATTTGAAGAGCTTTGTTGAGTCGCATAACGTTAGAGGCGGCCCATCTAAAATTGAGGTTGAAAGAATGATGTCCCATCGAAAAATGATGATTCACCAATTTAGAGCTGAGATTTCAAACAGGAGAAGGAAGATTGAAGATTCGATACGCGTGTTAGATTCGCTTTCAAAGTTTTATGCCGCTCAAGAAAATAACAGAAAAATTTAAATTTAAGTTCTTCATCTCCTTGAGGAAGGGTTCATTGGGAATCAAAAGCCGCCCCGAGAAAGCCGGAAAGGCTGTCCTTGTTCTTGAGGATGAATCATTATTTATTGGTAAGGGCTTCGGTGCGGTTGGCAAGATTTCAGGCGAGGTTGTTTTCTCAACAGGCATGGTTGGTTATCCTGAGTCATTAACAGATCCATCCTATCATGGGCAAATTTTAACCTTAACCTATCCGTTAATTGGGAATTACGGCGTTCCAGCTTATGATAGCGATGAGTTCGGCGTTCCGGTTAGGTTCGAGTCTTTAGGCATTAAAGTTGCCGGATTAATTATCCAGGAGCTATGCCTCAAACCATATCATTGGGCTTCCAGCAGAACCCTCAATGAATGGCTTAGAAGCGAAGGTGTTCCAGGGATATATGGCATAGACACTAGAAGGCTAACCAAGAAACTTAGGGAAAAAGGTGTTATGCTAGGAATACTTCAAGTTTGCCGGGAAGGTGAGGAGCCGAAGCTTGACAGTCTAGCTAAAGAGGTTAAAAATGTTCAGGATCCGAATAGGCGTGATCTAGTGGGCGAGGTGACGATTAAGGAGCCTATTTATTACGATTGTAAAGGAAGCAAAAGGGTGGTTCTAATAGACTGCGGATCTAAAGCCAGCATAATAAGAAACCTTCTTAAACGTCATGTGGATGTTTTAAGAGTCCCCTACAACTTTTCAACCAAAGAGATTCTTGAGTATAAACCGAATGGCGTTCTAGTGAGCAATGGTCCAGGCGACCCAAAAAAATGTGTAAACACTATAGAAACGGTCAGATCTTTAATCGAAGAAGGAATCTCGATTATGGGCATATGCCTTGGAAGCCAAATTCTGGCCCTAGCAATGGGCGGCGACACATACAAATTAAAATATGGTCATAGGTCGCAGAACCAGCCGGTGCTTGACCTTGAAACTGGATGCTGCTACATAACAACTCAAAACCACGGCTACGCTGTTTCATTCGAATCTCTGAAAGGAACCAACCTAAAATGCTGGTTCATAAATGCAAACGATAAGACTGTTGAGGGAATTAAACTTAAAAATAAATTGTCTTTTGCCGTCCAATGGCATCCTGAAGCTGCTCCAGGACCATACGATACAGAGTCCCTTTTCGATAAGTTTTTGAGAGGTATTGGGTGAGGAAAAATGCCGAAATTTGAGTGGCTGCGTAAGGTGCTGGTTCTCGGAAGCGGACCAATAAAGATCGGTGAAGCAGCTGAGTTTGACTATTCAGGAAGCCAATGTTTGAAAGCCCTGAGGGAGGAGGGGATAGAAACAGTGCTGATCAACCCGAATGTTGCGACGATTCAAACTGATCCTAGGCTCGCTGGTAAAGTTTATCTTCTGCCTGTTACGCCGGAATATGTTGAAAGAGTTATTGCTAAAGAAAAACCTGACGGAATACTTCTTGGTTTTGGTGGGCAAACAGCCTTAAATTGCGGTGTAGCCTTAGCCAAGAACGGGGTCTTTGAAAAATACGATGTAAAAGTATTGGGAACACCGATAAGGGCTATTGAGGAGACGGAGGATAGAGAGCTCTTTAGGCAGGCAATGATCAGGGTAGGGATTCCAATTCCAAGAAGTCAATCCGCCGTCTCTGCCGAGGATGCGCTTAAAGCCGCTGAGGAAATAGGCTATCCAGTTATTGTGAGAGTCGCATACACGTTAGGCGGTAAGGGCTCCGGCGTGGCTCGTAATAAACGCGAATTGCGTGAAATTGTAAATAGAGCGCTAGCCCAGAGCATGATCACGCAAGTCTTAGTAGAGGAGTATATTGGGCACTGGAAAGAGATTGAATACGAAGTTATGAGGGACTATAAGAACAATTGCATAACGGTTTGCAACATGGAGAATTTTGACCCTATGGGCGTTCATACCGGCGATTCGATAGTTGTCGCCCCCTCGCAGACATTAACCAACCGTGAATATCATATTCTCCGCTCAGCATCTATTAGGGCAGTTCAAAGCCTAGGTATAGTTGGCGAATGCAATATCCAATGGGCACTTCATCCAAGATCGGAGGAGATGAGGGCTATAGAAATTAATGCTCGAATGTCTAGGAGCTCAGCCTTGGCTAGTAAAGCAACTGGTTACCCCCTTGCTTACATAGCAACTAAGCTTGCAATAGGCTATTTGCTTCCAGAGTTAATGAATAAGGTTACGGGGGTAACAACAGCCTGCTTCGAACCAGCATTAGATTACATTGTTGTGAAAATCCCGCGTTGGGATCTACGTAAGTTTAGGAATGTAGACCCGCATTTAGGGCCTCAGATGAAGTCTGTTGGAGAGGTTATGGCAATTGGTAGAACATTTGAAGAGGCTTTACAAAAAGCTGTTAGGATGCTTGACATCGGGAAAATCGGGCTGGTTGAAAATAATGATGATCAGCCGGAGCCGATTAAAGCCGTGAAAGACTGCCTCAGAAACCCAACAGATGAGAGATTATTTAAGATCGTTAAGGCAATAAAGATGGGTATTCCAATTAAGGAGATTTATCGTTTAAGCGGCATTGACCCCTGGTTTCTTCATAAGATCAAGAATATTGTTGATATGGAGAAAAGACTGAAGCGCCTCAAAATTGGTAGTAAAGAAGCTGCTGAAGTCATTAGGGAAGCTAAGCGCCTAGGTTTTTCAGATGCGCAAATAGCGAGATGTATAGGTGTAAGCGAGGAGGAAGTTAGGCGCTTAAGGAAGGCCCATGGGATTATTCCTGTTGTAAAGCAAATTGATACGTTAGCTGCTGAGTGGCCTGCAAAGACAAATTACTTATACCTAACCTATAGTGGCGATGAAGATGATGTTGAGTTCAATATCAATAAAAATAAGGTTATTGTCCTAGGTGCGGGAGTCTTCAGAATAGGCTCAAGCGTTGAGTTTGACTGGAGCTGCGTTAACACAATTTGGGCCTTAAAGAAGCATAATATAGATGAAGCAATCATGATAAACTATAACCCTGAAACTGTATCAACGGACTATGATATATCGGATAAGCTCTATTTCGAGGAGTTGACGCTTGAGCGGGTTATCGACATATACGAGAAGGAGAAACCCTTAGGCGTTATTGTCAGCGTGGGCGGCCAGATCCCAAATAATTTGGCCTTAAAACTATCCAGGGCCGGTGTTAGGCTTCTTGGAACTTCAAGTGAGAGTATTGACGCCGCTGAGGACCGTTCTAAATTCAGCACGCTGCTTGATAGTTTAGGCATTCCGCAACCCAAGTGGAGCAAGTTCACGACGATTGAGGAGGCTGAGAAATTTGCTGAAGAAATTGGTTACCCAGTTCTCGTTCGTCCAAGCTATGTGCTATCCGGTTATGCCATGAGGATCGCATATAGCCAAAAAGATTTAAGGGACTATCTTGAGCTTGCAGCTAGAGTCTCGCCGGAGCACCCGGTTGTCATATCCAAGTTCATTGAAGGCGCCAAAGAGGTTGAGGTTGACGGTGTTTCCGATGGCGAGGATGTTTTAATAGGCGCGATTATTGAGCACATCGAGCAAGCCGGTGTTCACAGTGGAGATGCAGTCATGAGCATCCCGCCACAATCCTTAAGCAGCGACGTTATTGAAAAGATTGAAGATTACACGCGAAAAATTGCCTGCGCCCTAAAGATTAGGGGGCCGTTTAATATTCAGTACCTTGTCAAAAACGGGGCGGTTTCCGTTATTGAGTGCAACCTCAGGGCTTCTCGCTCCCTTCCCTATGTAAGCAAATCAAAGGGCGTCAACTTAATAGAGGTCTCTACGGCCATAATGCTTGGGAAAAACCTTAAGGAACTAGGTATCTATACGACCCCGCCAATACCCTACGTTGCTGTTAAGGTTCCGCAATTTAGCTTTATGCGCTTAAGCGGGGCTGACCCAGTCTTAGGCGTTGAAATGCTGAGCACCGGTGAGGCTGCGTGTATCGGTGAAAACTTTGCAGATGCGTTGCTGAAAGCATTACAGTCGGTTGATTTTAATCTTCCACGGAATAATCCATCCGCTTTGATAACTGTTGGAGGAAAGGAGATGAAGAAGAAAATAATTCCGCTGGCCAGGAGCCTTAAGGAGTTAGGCTTCAAACTCTACGCAACTGAGCATACCGCTGACGCCTTACATGACGCCAATTTAGAGACAACCGTCCTCTACAAGGTTAGAGAAGCAGCAAAGAAACCAAACATAGTGGATTACCTAGTGCAGCGCAAGATCGATTTAGTAATCAATGTTCCAGCAGCCAATCCAGAAAATGAGGGCATGGATGTTATGGAAGACGAGTATGTTATCCGCAGACTTGCCGTTGAGTTTAACATTCCAATAGTCACAACATTTGAGCTAGCCTCAGCAATAATTAAAGCCCTAAAATACTATGGGAAAAATGGAGTGACGATACAATCCTTAAATGAATACATGTCCAGTTTACCGTTCAGATACTGGTAGCGTCTTATAAGTAATCTTCTATTCGAAGAAATCTTTCCCTTCAACCAGATATTTTCTCACGATTTCCTCCCTAACCTCTATGCCTAGCCCAGGTTTATCAGGAACAATCGCAAAGCCGTCTTTAATTAGAGGTTTATCCAATCCCTTCACAAACTCCTCCCATTGAGGTACACCGACGGCGTGATGCTCAAATGCAAGGAAATTTTTCGGCATTGCTGCTGCTGCATGAACGTTTGCCATGAAGGCTATTGGAAGCCCATAATTATGCGGAGCTATCAACACTCCGTACAGATCAGCGAAATCAGCAATCCACTTAATCTCGGCGATGCCGCCGACGTCAGAAACGTCGGGAGCAACAATGTCAACGGCGTTTTTATCTATAAGATCCCTAAAGCCATATCTTAGAAATATTTGCTCTCCAGTGAGAATAGGCGTGGTCGTATTCATCGAGAGCATGCGATATAATTGGACCTCCGTATAGGGCAATAGGTCGCCTGAAAGCAGATCCTCAGCCCAAAAAACATTAAATGGTTCTAGGGCTTTAGCCAGCCTTACAGCCGAGGGAAAACTCTGTCCCGGACCGCAATCTAACGCTAAACCTATTTTATCACCTAATATGTCCTTTAGGGCTTTAACAATAGCTACTTCAGATTTAAGTCCGCGTTCAGTTACATGACCTCTCATAGGGTAATATCCATCAGCCTCAAAGGATCCGTCTGGAACACTTAAGAGTTGACCGCCATGGAAACCAATATCGAACTTCAGAATTGTGAAATTTTCCGGCAACGCCATTATGCGCTTAGCTTTCTCAACATAGGCCTCTGGAGCATACATTGAAGATGGATCGCTTTCGTCAAGTAATACACCTGAGCCGCAGTCACAATAAACCCTAACTTTATCGCGAACTTTTCCTCCAATGAGCTTGTAGACGGGTAAACCATATACTTTACCAGTTATGTCCCAGAGGGCCATCTCAACGGCGCTAACCGCTGAACCCCATGGTTTAAAGCCGCCCCTATAGCGAATCCTAAGCATTACTTTTTCCACCTCTGTAGGGTCGCAACCAGCAATGTAGGGTTTTAATTGTAGGACATGTTCCCTAGGGCAATGAGCTTCCCCATAACCATAAATTCCCTCATCTGTATCAACTCTAACTATTCCCATCCGGGCAAGGCCCGGAACATCAACCGTGGCAACCTTTAAATCGCGTATCTTCAAGTTGTCACGCTCCTCTATTGCTTAACTAATATTATTCACAGATATGTATCTGGTTTACTTATAAGATCCCTCAATATAAGAAAGATCTAAAATCTCCCAAAATAGCTGAAGGAACCTGAAGATCTTTCATAGTCTTTAAACCAGGAGGGGCTCCAATCACCCTAGGTATCGAGTTCACAACCACGGCCGCGGTTCCCTTATCACCATGTATACACGGCGATATCTTTCCACAAACCACCGGTTCACCATCAATCATTACACAGTCATACTCTTCCCTCGCGCCTAAATATGCCCTAAATATCAAAGTTATCTTAGGTTCTCCGGACATGATCCCGTAGGCCTTCCGACTTAGCCCTGTAACGAAGCCAGGCTCCACTGATATAAATTCGCTTTTAACCTTCTCGTTTGAGATTATTGGTTCTGCAGGGTCCTCCCTAATCTCTTCAAGTTTCCAGCCTAATGAGCTAGCAATCATCGCTATTGATTCTCTAAGCCCGACGTGACCTAATATTTCACCTTTAGCCGCCTTCTCTCTAAATTCTTCAGGTCTTAATCCGGCACCTATCTTCTTCTGGAAGGGCAGCCTCCGCTTTGCGGCATCGATGACTCTTTCAGCATGTATGCATCTAATTTCTTGACATACCGCCGTCAAAGTTATTACAAGTGTATCCATAACAAAGCCTGGATTAATCCCGGTACCTAAGACTGTGACGCTGTGCCTTCTGGCCGACTCATCGATTTCCTTAGCGATTTCCTCGTTTATAATGTATGGATATGAGAGCTCCTCGCATGTTGATATAACGTTTAAACCACGTTTAATGAGTGCTGCTATTTGTGGATATGCATCCTTTAGAAATGATGTTGTTGCATGTATGGCAATATCAGCTTCAACATTTAAATCATCGAGATTGCTAAGAACCGGCACGCCAAGCTTTCTTTCAAGGCCAATTATATCCCCCAGATCCTTACCAATCTTCTCTGGAGCAGCATCCACGGCGCCAACTATCTTCACACCCCGCCTCCTTAAAAGTAGCCTCGCTATTTCACTGCCTATAGCTCCAGCCCCGAAAAGTATAACTCTAATTTCAGAGTTTAAAGGCTTATCTAAATCCTCACTCATATGCTCACTCAACCTGCAGCATTTAACATTCATATTTTCAGATTACTGAAGTAACCTCTTAAATTGCTTTAGCCTTCTAAAGGTTTCATGGTTGTATATTTTCACTCCCTTAACAACACGCGTTATTATGCCTTTCTCGCTTGGATTATCGGGCTTTAAACCTAGGGCAAGGGATTTAAAGAGCGCCAATAGTTGTCCAAATATTACGTCAACGATCGGTCTGCATAGATCTGGGATTTCACACTTATCTTCGCAGCTAACATCAATGATGTAATCAACATAATGCTCAATTTCGCTTTTCGATTTGTGGCAGACGGCGATTCTAGCTAAACCCAACTCTCTTTTATAAACGTCCTTCATAAGGTCAATTTCGTAGCGTCTAACAAATGGGTTGGAAGAAACAAAGTAGATGACTAAAGTCTTATCGTTAATGGTAACTTTCGGACCATGCCTAACTCCGAGGAAAGAGTCAAACTTGCATATGATTTGTCCATCTGTTAACTCCTGAAGTTTTAAATGTGATTCAGCTGCGCACCCATAAAGTGAACCTGTGCCCAGAAAAAACGCTCTTTCGAAATTTAGATCAGATAAATCTTTAATTAACCCAGAATATTCCGTAAGCATCTTCTCAGCGGATTCTGAGGCACATTTGATTATTTTTTCAAACTTCTCTATTTCGTTCATATGCGCTAGGAACTGTGCGGTCATAAGCATTGTTGTGAATGAGGATGTCATTGCGAGCCCCTTATCATTTGCCTCTTCAGGGAGCACTATTCGAAGAATATTATTTTCATTTTTACTTCTCAGCTTCATGAGATTGCCGTTTTTATTGCATGTTATGATAATGTGGTTAATTTTCTCGCAATACTTGTCAGCTATAAGGAAGGCGCCTAGAGCTTCAGGGCTATTTCCAGATCTGGAGAAGGAAATTAAGGTTGTGTCCGCATGCCTAAGTAAGATTGATTCCCAATTTGTCACGATATCAGTGTTCGCCTTAGTTTCAACGTTTACTTGCCACATGTATCTTAGGAGATCTTCGCAAGATAAGCCAATAAAATGCGATGAGCCGGCTCCGGAAAGAATGATCCTACTAGCCTTTTTTGCGAAAATATTTTTTTCGATAAAGTCCCTTATCTCATTTTTTCTACTTTTAAGCATGTTAAAGTTTTTAATCCATAGTTTTGGCTGCGAGAATATTTCTTTCGGCGTATACTCAATTCCTCGCGCCCTCAACTCCTCAGCAGGCAGCGATAACAGTTTGATTAGCGGGTTCATAGTCCAATTCACGTTTGCTCTAATTTTCATTCTGACAGATCGGTCTTTCTGCTCATAATAA
The DNA here is from genome assembly GCA_938091805.1 of uncultured archaeon. GTDB lineage: Archaea > Thermoproteota > Bathyarchaeia > Bathyarchaeales > DTEX01 > DTEX01. Next base: position 20,661 of record CALKGV010000051.1, read on the forward strand.
AATTAAGCGCTTCATCCTCGGTTATTTTTCCCTCAGCCCCTCCAACATTTAGGCATGCAAGAGCCCCAACAGCATTTGCGAATATTACTGAGTCCCTCAAACTTTTATTTTTATGTACAAAATAATATATGAAGCCAGCGTCAAATGAGTCTCCAGCCCCAGTTGTATCTATGGGCTTTATCTTAAACGCTTTGACATTTACGATTTCATCATTTGCCATGCCAACCGCGCCTTCACGGCCGCATTTTATAACAACGGTCTTAACTTTTAGGCTCAGCTTCTTTAGAGCATTTAATACGCTGGTTGTACCAGTTATGCCCATAGCCTCATCCTCATTTGGCAGAAAAATATCGGTGTGCTCTAGGATCTCCCAAATTTTCCCATATCTGCCCTGCGGGTCACATTGTGGATCGAGCGATGTTATGAGCCCTTGTTCCTTTGCCTCCGAAAATATTTCGGCAAGATAATTCAAGAGTTTTGGCTGAAGATATATTGATGAGACATGCAAGTGTTCGTAACCTTTGAAGACCTCTGGTTTAACATCCGATTTTTCTAAGGCACCTATGCTCCCCATAAATGTGATGAGAGCCTTATTTTCCGGATATGTTAAAGAAATCGTTACACCTGTTCTGAGGTCATCTTTCACAATGACCTTATCTATGCCGACGCCGTTAGATTTTAGGACGTTTAAAACCGTTCTACCGTACTCGTCATTCCCAACTTTTCCGAGAATATCGACTTTGGCGCCGAGCTGCGCCAGTCTACAGGCAAATATGGATGCTGATCCACCAAGCACTGTTCTTATATCGCTGCACAGTATTTCTTGTCCAAGCTCCGGGAAAAGACTCATTCCACTAGCTATTATATCAACATTTAAATCTCCAACCGCTAAGGTTCTTTTCAAGTTGATACTCTCCTACGTTAATAGAGCCTAGAATTTTCTCATGACATATTGCACTACAGACTCAAATATCATTTTGCCATCACCATATCTAGGCGGCTTACCTATTCTAGTCCAGTCTGGCAGTTGCCAGCCGTAGTATGCTCTTTCCGGATGAGGCATTAGTCCAAAGACGGTTCCTTCCGGATTGCATATGCCAGCTATGTCGTGAAATGAACCGTTCGGATTGTCGGGATATCGCCCTTCAGCATATTCACCATTTTCGCTGCAGTATCTTAAAACTATCTGGTCGTTCTCCAATAATTTATTTAGAATCTCCTTTTCTCTATCTCTCGGCAGCAGAAATCTTCCTTCAGCATGAGATATGGGTATGCGAAGAACTCTGCCCTTGGGTATGAGTCTTGTAAACACGCATTTTCCGTTATTCTCATGTCTTAGGTAAACCCACTTGCATCTATAACCTATTGGAATATTCGTTGCTAAAGCCGCCTCCGGGTGCTCGCTAACACCGTTTATCCCGGGAAGTAAGCCTGATTCTACAAGCATCTGGAAGCCATTGCATATTCCAAGTATCGGTTTGCCCTCATCAACAAACCTAATTATCTTTTTGCCCATTCGCGCCATAACATTTTTTGCAAAAATCACGCCGGCCCTTACATAGTCACCATATGCGAAACCTCCGGGGAAAACCAAGATGTGATAGTCCAGTAAATCTATTCCCTGCGAAACTTCATTAAAGTGATATACAAACGCTTTTACCCCCAAATCCTCAAAGGATCTTTTTGTTTCAGCATCGCAGTTTGTTCCGCCAACCCTAACTATGCAGACCCTGATTTCTTCACGCCTCATTCATCCCTAAGCCTCCTAAAGTGGTTTTTTCCATGAATCGATCAATTCCTCTATACCAGCGTGAATAACTGGATCTCTGTTCAGACCATAAATAATGAATGATCCGTCCCCTCTAACCTTACCTATTAAGGCGTGATGCGCCCCCCTGACAGTTGATTCAAAGGCTTCCTTATATTTTACTGGAACTTCAACTAGGAAGCGGCTGTTGGACTCGGAGAACAATATGTAATCATTTCTCCGCAGATCATCTGCTACTGGAACGTTTCTTAGCCAAATTTCTAATCCATAGCCGCTGGCAAGCGCCATTTCGGCAGCTGCAACCGCCAAGCCGCCCTCGGATAGGTCGTGGCATGCCCTAACATATCCCCTATCAATCGCTCTTGTTATTGCGCGTATGTTACGCCTAGCCTCTTTAAGTCTAACCTTAGGAACACTTTTTCCTAAGAAGCCTTTAATCCTGTAATATTCTGAACCTCCAAGTTCCGCATAGGTCTGCCCAACAATATAGATGAGGTTTCCAGCCTCCTTCAGATCCATTGAAACTGTCTTTCTTACGTCTGGAACTACCCCTATAGCGGTTATCAGAAGGGTTGGCGTGACCGGTCCAAGCGGCGACTCATTGTATAGGCTATCTTTCCCCGATATGAACGGGGCTCTAAAGCCTTTAGAAAAACGATAGCATGCTGCGCAAGCCCTCACAAGGGAACCTAGCCTGTCGGGCTTTTCAGGGTTCCCCCAAACAAAATTGTCAAGTAGAGCTACTCTACGTCCACCCGCAGCCGCATTGTTACGTATGGCTTCATCAATAGCTGATGCAGCCATCCAGTAAGCGCTGATTTTACCATAAGATGGGTTGATTCCGCAGGATATTACGATGCCCCTCCAGGAGTCATCTAGTGGTTTTATTACAGCAGCATCGCTAGGTCCATTATTTCTGCCGCAGAATGGCTTCAGAACAGTGTTTCCCTTAACTTCATGGTCGTATGTTCTAACAACAGATTCCTTACTGGCAACATTTGGTGAAGATAAAATTTCTAGGAGATCTTTTGTTAAATCCTTTGGCTCAGGAAAAAATGGCTCTTTAAGTTTGAGTTTGATGAATTTAGCTGTTCTCCTAAACTTTGGCGGACTGAAGAGGAAGGGTATGTCGAGCTCAGCGACGGGAAAACCTTTGTAGTTTATCTTCAGCACACTGTCGCTAGTCAATTTACCTATCGACGTTGCCTCAACATTTTCATTCATAAAAATCCTGATAACCTTATCTAAGTTGCTCTCAGGAACAGTAAGGAGCATCCTTTCTTGAGATTCAGAGATATAGATTTCCCAGGGCGCCATATTTGAGTATTTAAGCGGAACATTATCTAGTTTAAGACTGGCTCCGCACTTAAACTTGTATGCCGTCTCTCCAACAGCGCTTGAAAGTCCCCCTCCGCCTAAATCGGTTATCGAGGATGCTAGTCCCAGATCCCTTGCGGCCATTATGGCCCGCTTAAGCTTCTCCTCTTCGATTGGATTCGCTATTTGAACCGCTGGCCTAGAAACTTCCTCCGACTTCTCAGTTAACTCCAATGAGGCAAACGTTACACCGTGTATTCCATCCCTACCGGTTCTGCCGCCCGCTAAAACCAGATGATCCCCGGCTCTAGCATTTTTCACATATCTGCTTATTGGCAGCAACCCTACGCAACCGCAATAAACAACAACATTTCCAACGTAACTCTCATCAAAATAAATGGCGCCATTAACGGTCGGTATGCCCATATTATTGCCGTAGCTGCCTATTCCGTCCACAACCCCTCTAAAAATGTATCTTGGATGCTTTATTCCCGGTGGAAGTTTCGAAAAATCATAATCAAGCGGTCCGAAGCCTAAAACATCCATGCAGGCTATTGGATCAGCCCAAACTCCAAGCACATCGCGTATAACCCCGCCTATGCCAGTTGCGGCGCCGCCGAATGGTTCTATGGCTGATGGGTGATTATGGGTTTCAACCTTAACCGCTATTCCGTAATCTCCCTCAAAATGAATAATGCCAGCGTTATCCTCAAAAACCGAAATGCACCATGGCATGTTAAGTTCCCTAGTGGCTTTAGCTATGAAAGTTTTGAACAGCGAGTCTATTTCTCTTCCATCTGGAAGAATAATTAAGCCTTTAAATGTTTTATGATAGCAATGCTCACTCCACGTCTGCCCAATTGTCTGCAGCTCAATATCAGTCGGGTTTCTATGCTTCTGTAAAAAGTAATTTCTTATGGTAAGCATTTCCTCAAGGTTTAGCGCTAAGCCCATTTCTTTACTTATTTTCAGAAGATCCTTTTCATCTGCTTCCAAAATGTTAATCTCGTAAATCTCAAAGGGCAAATCTTTCTTGATATATAGATGCTTATTCATTACTTGCCTCCTTTATCTCATATCTGTAGTCGTCTTTAACAGGATTAGCGAGCAGCCTTCTGCACATTTCCTCAACCTTCACCTGAGCATCATTAATAGATGAGGCTTCCAAAAGTATTTCGTAGACTTTGCCGACTCTAACGGAGTCAACTGGGTAATTTAGTTCAAGGAGAGCTTCACGGGTGGTTTCACCTTCAGGGTCAGAGTGCCCAGGTTTTAAACTAACCTCAACCCTCACAATGTATCTCATGAAAGAAAAAGATGAGTGATGGGGGTAATTAACTTTGAGGTTGAATTCTACTTCCAGAATGATGGGGGAACAGTTTCAGGTTTACCGTCAAGCTCTAAAGCCACCACAGTATTTACTGGGTCTGGTGGTCTTGGGGGTAATCCATGGATGAATAGTCTATCATCTTTCTGCTCAAATGGAAGCGAAGCTTCTGTTGCCAGCATGTACGCGCGTAAAACCTTATTTTTTATCCCCGCTACGCACATTTCCCTGCCTGGCCAATAGAGAACATGTATGTACGCTTTATTGCCCTTAGCTGTAATGTATCCTAAATGGTGCGCTCCGAAAGGTGCTGCTCCAGCTCCATAAATCGACTCGCCATTCCGCTTTAACCATTCGCCAACAACCCTTAATCTGCGCGCATAAGCCTCAGGCATGCTTCCATCAGATCTAGGGCCAACATTAAAGAGCAGATTGCCATCTCCAGCAACACAGCGCACAAGTAGGCGAACTATTTCAAGCGGGCTCTTAAGATGATTATCACCAGCATGATAACCCCACCAAGACTCATCTATTGTCATGCAAGATTCCCAAGGCCTGTCGTAGTATCGTATATGCTGCTCAGGAGTCTCAAAATCTTCGGGGATGCCTGAGCGATTATTGATAATTATGTCCGGCTGGAGGCTGCGAACCATGGAATTTAAACGCTCTGACTGCCAATCTTCAGCACGATATGGCCATGCGCCATCATACCATAAAATGTCAATTTTCCCATAGTTAGTCATCAACTCGCGAACCTGCGTGTGCACATATTCGCGGAATTTCGCCCAGCCCTCTGGATTCTTTGTGGGCCCATCCCAGTATTCGGGCCAGCGCCAATCAAGTAATGAGTAGTAAAAGCCTATGCGCATATTAGCTCTGCGGCACGCTTCAACGAATTCGGCGATAAAGTCCCGCTTAGCAGCGGTCTTCACGGATGTAAAGTCTGAGACCTGGCTGTCCCAAAGGCAGAAACCATCATGATGCCTCGTTGTCAAAACCATATATCGCATTCCAGAGTTCTTAGCTAAGGCAACCCATTCGTCAGCATCGAACCTTACAGGCTTAAACTTGAGAGCCAGCTTAGCATACTCAGCTTTCGGTATGCGCTCGAAAAACATTACCCATTCACCGCGTTTCAAAATGGAATAAAGCCCCCAATGAATGAACATTCCAAACCTTGCTTCAATCCACCACTTTAATCTTTCAGGAATAGGCTTCTCAGACATTTAACCACCACTTTTCTTCTATATATCCAATACCTTTTAATTTAATCCTGCCAAATTATATTTTTCTCAAAATTATTATAAAATGGGGAAAGAATTATATCGGGAGGCTTACAGGCTTACCGGTTTCCATCGATATATTCGCAGCTATTGTTACTTCCATGGTTTTTAAGCCATCGCTGTATTTACACATTATTCTTGAGGGATCGTTGAGGCGCACGGCATCTATAAAGGCATTATCTTCTATCTCAAATATGTTTGGTTCACCCATAATCTCAATCGGTTCCACATTTTGCCTAAGCAATTTAAGGTTGTGCTCCCAACCAGTAAAGAGCGCTGTAGATTTGTTGGCATATATCGTTAAGGTCACTCCCCCTCCACCGCCGTTAGCTGAGCATGAAGCCCATAAGCTTCCAATAGCGCCATTAGTGATCTTCATATTAACGACGCTTGCGTCCTCAATGCTGTATTTTCCCGGAACGCCTTTATTAAAGCCTCTGGCTTGTAAGGCGTAAACCTCCTTCACTTCGCCGCAAAGGAATCTGACCAGGTCGACGGTGTGCGTCACCTGCTCATGGAATTGCCCGCCACTTTTCTCCTTCTCTATCCACCATTCCAATATGGATGATCCCGGCGAGGGATTAGGTGTTCCGCCAATCCAGCCGCCGAAAAACAGTATTGGCGGGTCCTCTCGGAGTACTTCCTTAACTGTTTTAACGCTTTTTCTGTAGCGGTTCATGTATCCGACGCTTGTAATAATGTTCTTTTTCTCGACGGCTGAGGCTATTTTCCTGGCGCGATCCAAATAGAGATCTACTGGTTTTTCAACAAAGAATGGTACATTATGCTCTATTGCCACAATTTCTGAGCCATGAGCGAATGGCGGAAGGCAAAAGTATGCTGCATCAATTTCAACCTTCTCAAACATTTCTTCAACTTTATTAAAGAATCTAGCTCCTTCAATACCAAATTTTTCAGCAGCCATTTTCGCACGGTTCAGATTTACGTCGCAGAATGCAACCATAGACACGTAGGGATTTTTAGTCAACCCCTTCATGTGTTCAATGGCTATTCCGCCGCAGCCAATAAAGCCTACATTAATCTTATTCTTATTCAACTGTTTCCACCTCTTTCAAAACATTTTAGATGAGGTTTTTAAGATAATTCACACATTTAGGTAGCTCAACATCCGGGTCTCCGGGTACTCCGCATTCAAGAGCCATAAAGTTCCTATAGCCGGTCTTTTTTAATGCTTCAAATCCGGATTTAAAGTCAGTATGCCCATGCCCGGGCAGTAAACGGTTGCTGTCAGCCAAGTGTACATGAAGAACATAACCATCAGCATTCTCTATGCTCTTCGCTATATTTGCCTCCTCAATATTCATGTGAAAGAAATCGGCCATAACTTTAACATGATCCCTTCCAGCAGCCCTGCATATTTCAACGGCTTGTTCAAGCCTATTAATAAAGTGGGTTTCGTAGCGGTTTAAAGGCTCAAGCAGGACATATGCCCCAATATTATCAGCATATTCACCTAAAATCCTACATTCCTCAATTAATATCTGCTTTTCAACCTCTTTAATATCGGAACGCCACGGATAAAGGTCGGATATTTTAGGTCCACCGAATGTTGGGACAGTTATCACGCCGACGCCTCCAAGTTCAGCGCATATCTCAAGCCTCTCCTTTATTCCTTCAATGGCCATCTCTCTTGTCTTGCGATCCGGCCCAAGTAGGTCTCCACTATAGCCGCCGCAGACCGTTGACAGTTTAATCTTGGATGTGCTCAGGGCTTCTTTTACTTCCCTAAAACGTTGCGGTAAATCGTTTCCCCAAACCTCTAAGCCTTCAAAACCGTATGCCTCCGTCTTCCGAACCTTTTCATCTAAAGTTTTACCTGGCACCAAGTTTTCCTGGATAGACAGTTTCATAATTTATCACCTTAGTTTTAAAGGATAAAATCAATCAATATAAAATTTTTTACGAAATTGAAAACATAGATATCTATTTACGATCTGAAAACATAGTTATTTATGAGGGAGAATGTTGATCTGGGATATAAGCGTAGCCTATTATGGATGCCCTATCTCAGCCATGCGGATGGTGACTTAAATGAAATTTATGATGCTGGATTTACGTCCATAACGCTTTGCGTCAACGAGTACGAGTGGCCAAGTATGATGAGGTCTAAGAGAAGCATGTTGGAAAAAGCTCGCAGTATT